>NZ_SPQM01000113.1 GCF_004570345.1 Blastococcus sp. CT_GayMR20
GCACCGGCCGCGGAACGCCGGGACGGGCGTGGACGACGGTCCGGCCGCCGCTCACCACCGGGCGGGCCGACGGCCGGTCCTCCGGCTGGCGGCGCGGGCGGACGGGGTCGACCGCCGACGCCGGGACCGGCAGGAAGAACCGGGCGAGCGGTCCGCGGGTGCGGCCGCGCTGGGCCTCGATCGCCTCGGGCTCGGAGCGGGCGAACCGGGCGAGCAGCCCGACGATGAAGAGGGTGAGCACCAGCGAGGTGCCACCGGCGGAGATCAGCGGCAGCTGGACTCCGGTCACCGGCAGCAGGCCCACCACGTAGCCCATGTTCATGGCGGCCTGGCCGATCAGCCAGACGGTGATCGCGACGCAGGCGAGCTGGACGAAGCGGTCGGCCGACCGGCGGGCGATCCGGAAGCCGGCGTAGGCGAGCACGCCGTACAGGGTGACCACCACCAGGCAGCCGAGGAAGCCGAGCTCCTCGCCGATGATCGCGAAGATGTAGTCGCTCTCCGCGTGCGGCAGCAGGTTCCACTTCATGGCGCTGTTGCCCAGGCCGACCCCCCACAGCCCGCCGGTGGCCAGCGCGTAGAAGCCGCGGATCGCCTGGAAACCGCCCACCGTGGGGTCGGCGAACGGGTCCAGGAACGAGGTGATCCGCGCGAGGCGATAGGGCGCGATCCAGACCATCAGGGCGACCAGTCCGGCGGCCGCGGCGACGAACCAGCCGAAGTACCGCAGGGGCATCCCGCCGGCCCAGAGGAGCCCGACGAGGACGAGTCCGAGGCTGACCACGGCACCGAAGTCCGGTTCGGCGATCAGCAGCAGTGAGAGCACGCCGAACACCGGGAGCACAGGGACCAGCAGGGACGTCGTCGTCAGGTACCGCTCGCGCAGCGCCAGGACATGCGCTCCCCAGAGCGCGAAGACCAGCTTGGCGATCTCCGAGGGCTGCAGGTTCGCGAAGCCGAGGTCGAACCACTGACGGGCGCCGTTCAGCTTCAGCCCGATGCCCGGCACGAGGACCAGCAGCAGCATGCCGACGACCACGAGGAGAGCGATCGGCGACCAGCGGCGCAGGAACCCGGCGGGCAGCCGCAGGGCGACCAGCATGGCCCCGACCCCCAGGACAGCCCAGATCAGCTGCTGGACACCCGGCTTCCACGCGGGCTCGTCGGCCATCGCCGCCTCGATGGAGGAGGCGGAGAAGACCATGACCAGCCCGATGGTGAGCAGCAACCCCGCGGAGCCGAGCACCAGGTGGCAGCTCGTCATCGGACCGTCGAGCCAGGCGGGACCGCGCAGGCGCTGGGGCCGCTCGTGCCGGGTCCGCCTCGGCCCGGACGCCGTCGCCTGCGGGACCTCCGGAGCGGACGGGCGGGCGCGGGTGGCAGGGGTGGGGGTATGGGTGCGGGTCATCGCAGGGCCGCCACCGCGTCGGCGAAGGCGCGGCCGCGGTGGGCGTAGTCGCGGAAGACGTCCATCGAGGCGGCCGCGGGCGCCAGCAGCACGGTGTCGCCCGGACGGGCCAGCTCCGCCGCGGCGGCGACGACGTGCGCCATCGTCGCCTCGCCCGTCACACCAGTCCCGTCCATCCCGTCATCGTCGCCGCTCTCCACCGTCACGACGGGGACCGTCGGGGCGTGTCGCGCGAGTGACGCGGCCAGAACGCCCCGGTCGCGGCCCAGCAGGACCACTCCGGCGAGCCGGGAGGCGACGGCCGCGACCAGCGGATCGACGTCGGCCCCCTTCAGCAGGCCGCCGGCGATCCAGACCACGCGGGGGTACGCGGCCAGGGACGCCCCGGCCGCGTGCGGGTTGGTCGCCTTGCTGTCGTCGACGTAGTCGACCCCGCCGACGGTCGCGACCCGGACGTTGCGGTGGGCGCCGCCCCGGAAGCCCGCCAGTCCCCTGCCGACGGCCTCCCCGGGAATGCCGACCGCCCGGGCGAGGGCCGCGGCGGCCAGCGCGTTCACGGTGTTGTGCGGGCCGGGTACCTGGAGGCGGCCGCGCTCGAGCAGCACCTCTCCTGCGGGGTCCGCGCTGAACGCCCGGTCGACGAGGGCCCCGGCCCGCACCCCGAGCTGACCCGCAGCCGGCTCACCGAGGGTCACCGTCACCGGCCGGGGATGGGGCGCGACCAGCGCCGCCGCCACCGGGTTCCCGGCGTCGGCGACCGCCACCGGTGCGTGCTGGAGGATCTTCGCCTTCGCGTCCCGGTAGGCCGCGAACGAGCCGTGCCAGTCGGTGTGGTCGTCGGCGACGTTGAGGACGGCGGCCGCGGCAGGGGCGATGGACGAGGACCAGTGCAGCTGGAAGCTGGAGAGCTCGACGGCGACCGCGTCGTAGGCGGGTGTGCCGTCGTCCTCGAGCGAGGTGACGACCTCGACGAGCGGGCGCCCCACGTTCCCGGCCGCGACGGCCCGGCGGCCGGCCGCCAGCAGGATCGCCTCGAGCATCGTCACTGTCGTGGTCTTGCCGTTGGTGCCGGTCACCGCCAGCCAGGGGGCGGCGTTCCCCGCGGCGTCCACGGCGCGCAGCCGCCAGGCCAGCTCCGGTTCCCCGATCACCTCGACCCCGCGCCGGGCGGCGTCCTCCAGCAGCGGGGCGTCCGGCCGCCAGCCCGGCGAGGTGACGACCAGCGCCGTCCCCTCCGGCACGGAGTCGATGCGGCCCAGCCAGGTGGCCCCGGCAGCCGCGAGCTCGGCGACCACCGGCCGCTCGGAGGCGTCGGTCAGGAGGACCTGAGCGCCGCGGCCCAGGAGCACCCGCGCCGCCGCGGCCCCGGAGATACCGAGTCCGGCGACCAGCACGGTCCGCCCCTGCACGAGCACGGTCACAGGCCTACGAACTCGAGCCAGTCCGCGTAGAACAGGCCGATGCCGAAGGCCACCGCCATGGCGGTCACGAGCCAGAACCGCACGATGACGGTGTTCTCGGTCCAGCCGGCGAGCTCGAAGTGGTGGTGCAGCGGGGCCATCCGGAACACCCGCCGCCGGGTCGCGCGGAAGAACGCCACCTGGATGACCACCGACAGCGTCACGGCGACGAACAGACCGCCGAGGACGACGAGCAGCAGCTCGGTGCGGGTGACGATGGCCAGCCCCGAGAGCAGGCCCCCGAGGGCCAGCGAGCCGGTGTCGCCCATGAAGATCCGGGCCGGGCTGGTGTTCCACCAGAGGAACCCCAGACACGCGCCCAGGCCCGCCGCGGCCACCAGCGTCACGTCCAGCGGATCGCGGACGACGTAGCACCCCTCGATGAACTCGTTGGCGCAGTCGTGGGTGAACTGCCAGAACGAGATGAAGACGTAGGAGGCGAACACCATGGCCGACGAGCCCGCGGCCAGGCCGTCGAGGCCGTCGGTGAGGTTCACCGCGTTGGAGAACCCGGCGATGAAGAGGTAGGCCAGGATCACGAAGGCCACGGACCCGAGCGCGAACGGGGCGATGTCCCGTACGTAGGAGACGAACGTCGAGGCCGGCGTCACGCCCTCGCTGTTGGGGAAGTTGATCGCCAGGACGGCGAAGGCCACGCCGACGACCAGCTGGCCCACCAGCTTGGCCGTCTTGTTCAGTCCGAGGCTGCGGCGGTGCCGGATCTTGAGGTAGTCGTCGAGGAACCCGACCGTCCCCATGCCGACCATCAGGAAGAGCAGCATCAGGCCGGTGGCGGTGAAGCCCCAGTTGTCCTGGTAGCTGAGGAACAGGTGGGCGGCCAGGTAGCCGCCCACGGTGGCGCCGACGATCACCGTCCCGCCCATGGTGGGCGTGCCCTTCTTGGACAGGTGGCTCTCGGGGCCGTCGTCCCGGATCTCCTGGCCGAGGCCCTGCCGGCGGAACGCACGGATGGCCAGCGGGGTGAGCAGGATGGAGATGATCAGGCCGAAACCGGCCGCGATCAGGACGGACCTCACGCGCCGGCCCCGGGAGCAGGCAGATCAGCGGCCAGGAGATCGGCGGCGAGCAGCTCGAGGCCGTAGGAGCGACTGGCCTTCACGAGGACGACGTCCCCGGGACGGAGCACCTCCGACAGCAGTCCGCGGGCAGCGGCCCGGTCCGGCACGTGCACCGACTCCCTTCCTGTGCCACGCCCTGCAGCCAGTCCGGCTGCGGCCGCGCCCTCGGCTATGCCTACCGCATCGGGACCCACGGCCACGATCAGGTCGACCCCGGCGGCCGCGGCGTCGCGCCCGAGCCGCTCGTGCTCGGCGCCGGCGTCGGGTCCCAGCTCGGCCATGGCCCCGAGGACGGCGATGCGCCGCTCCCCCGCCAGGCCGGCCAGTGCCGCCAGCGCGGCCCGCATCGACTCGGGGTTGGCGTTGTAGGCGTCGTTGACGACGGTCACCCCGTCGGAGCGGCGGTCGACCTCCATCCGCCAGCGGCTGCGCGCTCCCGCCTCCGACAGCGCGGCGGCGACGTCGGCGGGCTGCATCCCGGCGGCGAGGGCGGCACCGGCGGCCGACAGCGCGTTGGCGACCTGGTGCTCGCCCACCACCTGCAGGGCGACGGGGTGCTCCTCCCCCGCGGCGACGAGCGTGAACCGGGGACGGGCGGCCTCGTCCAGCGAGACCGCGGTCGCCCGGACGTCGGCGTCGGGACCGCGGCCGGTGCGCAGGACGCGGGCGCTCGTGCGCGGCGCCATCCCGGCCACCCGCGGGTCGTCGGCGTTCAGCACGGCGGTGCCGTCGGCGGGCAGCGCCTCGACGATCTCGCCCTTGGCCCGGGCGATGCCGTCGGCGCTGCCGAATTCACCCAGGTGGGCCGAGCCGACGTTGAGCACGACCGACACCTGCGGACGGGCGACGCCGCACAGCCGGGCGATGTGCCCCGGCCCGCGCGACCCCATCTCGAGGACGAGGAAGCGGGTCTGCTCGTCGGCGCTGAGCACGGTGAGCGGCAGGCCGATGTCGTTGTTGTAGGAGCCGGGCGGGCTGACCGTCGGGCCCGCCGTGGCGAGGACCTGCCCGAGGAGGTCCTTGGTCGAGGTCTTGCCCGAGGAGCCGGTGATCGCCAGCGTCGTCAGCCCGCGCCCGGTCAGCCGGGCGTGCACGCCGGCGGCGAGGCGGCCCAGGGCGACGACCGGGTCGCTCACCACGACGGTCGACAGGGCGTCGTCCGGGCGCATGCTCAGCGCTGCCACCGCGCCGGCGGCCGCCGCGGCGCCGAGGAAGTCGTGCCCGTCGACCCGTTCGCCCGGGAAGGCGACGAAGAGGTCCCCCGGCTCGACGGTCCGCGAGTCGAGCGTGACCTTCCCGGTGACGACCGCGTCGGCGGGGCCGGTCAGGTCGCCGTCCACGAGTCCGGCGACCTCGCCCAGCTTCATCTCGATCATGCCGGCGTCCCCTGGGCGGCCAGCACCTCGCGCAGCACCTCGCGGTCGTCGAACGGGTGCACCGTGCCGGCGACCTCCTGGCCGGTCTCGTGGCCCTTGCCCGCCACCAGCACCGTGTCGGCGGGCCGGGCCAGCGCCACGGCCGTGGCCAGCGCGTCCCTGCGCCCGGCCACCTCCAGCACCTCGGCGCGGCGGTCCTCAGGGACCTCGTGCACGCCGGCGAGCATGGCCGCGCGGATGGCGGCGGGATCCTCGGAGCGTGGGTTGTCGTCGGTCACGACCAGTACATCGCTGCCGGAGGCCGCAGCGGTCCCCATCGCGGCCCGCTTTCCTGGATCCCGGTCGCCGCCGCACCCGAGGACGGTGATCAGCCGGCCGGTCGTGGCGTCGCGCAGCGCGGCGAGGGCGGTGCTGACGGCGTCCGGGGTGTGCGCGTAGTCGACGACGGCGACGAAGGGCTGCCCGGCGTCCACCGGTTCCATCCGGCCCGGGACGACGGTGTCTGCCAGCCCGGCGAGCGCCGTCCCGACGGGCACGCCGACGGCGTCGAGCAGGGCGACGGCGAGGACGGCGTTGGCGACGTTGAACCGCCCCGGCAGCCGCAGGCGGGCCGGCCACGAGCGGCCTCCGGGGCCGTGCAGGGTGAAGGTCGAGCCGCCGTCGGGGGCCGGGGCGACGCCGTCGGCCCACCAGTCCGCCGGACCCCCGGTCGCCACTGTCGCGGCGGCGGGGCGCAGAGCGGCCAGCCGGCGGCCTCCGTCGTCGTCGACGGTGATCGCCTCGGCGGCCGCGCGGCCGTCGAACAGCAGCGCCTTCGCCCGGAAGTACTCCTCGAGGTCGCCGTGGAAGTCCAGGTGGTCGCGGCCGAGGTTGGTGAAGCCCGCGGCGGCGAACCGGACGCCGCCGACCCGGCCGAGCACGAGGGCGTGGCTGGAGACCTCCATGACCACCCCCGTGACCCCCGAGGCGGCCATCTGCGCGAGCAGGGCGTGCAGCGCGGGTGCCTCCGGCGTGGTCCGGACGCTGGGCAGCGCGGTGACCGTCGGCGTGCCGTCGGCGGCCCACCCGCGCGTGCGCGTCTGGACGGTGCCGATCAGGCCGGTGCCCGAGCCGGCGGCGGCCAGGCCGGCCTCGACCAGGTAGGCCGTCGTCGTCTTGCCGTTCGTGCCGGTGATCCCGATGACCGTGAGCTGCCGGCTCGGCTCGCCGTAGACCCGGTCGGCGACCTGGCCGAGGAGCGCCCTCGGGTCGTCGACGACGCACACCGGAAGCCCGGTCGCCTCGGCGTCGGGACGGCCCGCCGGGTCGGTGAGGACGGCGACGGCACCCCGTGCGGCGGCGTCGGCGGCGAACCGGGCGCCGTGCGTGCGGGCACCGGGGAGCGCGGCGTAGAGGTCACCTGGCCGCACCTCGGCCGAGGCGAGTGTGACGCCGGTGACAGCCGGAGCGTCGGCAGGGTCAGCCACGGCGCCGACCGGGGAACCGACGAGGTCGGCGAGATCGGTCAGGCTGAGCGGGGCGGACTGCGGTCGGTCCCCCGCAGGCCGGGGCACCGACCCGGGGTCGGACGTGGTCACGGGGCTCCAATCTACCGGCGGGGACCCCTCGACCCGCGCACGTCGGCCCCTCCGCACGGCGGGACCGGGCGCAGCGGCCCCGCCGCGGGTGCGGTCAGGGGGCGGTGAGGACGAAGTCCGGCCGCGCGGCGCCCGACGGGACGACGCCGTCGGCGGTGAGCGCGTACCGCATGATGTCGGCGAACACGGGAGCCGCGACCTGGCCGCCCTCGGCGTCGCTGGTCGGGCGCTCCAGGTCGACGGCGACGACGTACTGGGGGTCGTCGGCCGGCGCGAAGCCGACGAACGTCGTCACGTAGCCGCCGCCCTCGTAGCAGTTGCACTCCGGATTGGCCCGCTGCGCGGTACCGGTCTTGCCGGCGACCCGGAAGCCCTCGATCTCCCCGAGGGGCGCGGTGCCGCCGTCCCCCACCACCGCCTCGAGCATGTAGGCCATCTGCTCGGCGGTGGACTCGCTGATGACGCGGGTCCGCTCGGGGTCGGGCGCCTCGCGCACCCGGCCGTCGGGCCGGGTCACGGCGTCCACGATGCGGGGCTCGATGCGGACGCCGTCGTTGGCGATGGCCTGGTAGATCGACGCCATCTGCAGGGTGGTCACGGAGACGCCCTGGCCGATGGCGACGTTGGCCGCCCGGACGCCGCTCCAGTCGTCGGAGTCCTGCAGGATGCCGGCGCTCTCACCGGGCAGCTCGATGCCCGTCGTGTCGCCGAGGCCGAACGCCCGGAGGTAGTGCTCGAGCTTCTCGTCGCCGACCTCGCGGGCCAGCATGATGGTGCCGACGTTGCTGGACTTGGCCAGGATGCCCGTGACGGTCCAGTCGATGGGCGCGTGGTCGTGGGCATCGGTCACCACCCGGTCACCCGCCTCGATGTGGCCGTTGACTTTGAGCACGGTGTCCGGGGTCGCGACGCCCTCCTCCAGCGCGGCCGAGAGCGTCACCGCCTTCATGACCGAGCCCGGCTCGAAGACGCTGGAGATGATCGGGTTGCCGAGCAGCGGCTGGGCGAGGCCTGCCTCGACGGTGCCACGACCCGGGCCTCCGCCGTGGTCCTCGACGTCCACACCGGCGAGGTCGTGGCCATGGGCTCCTGCCCCGGCTACGACCCCGGGGACTACTCGTCGACCGACCCGGACCTGCTCGGCAACCCGATCATCTCCAGCGTCTTCGAGCCGGGCTCGGTCATGAAGGCGGTGACGCTCTCGGCCGCGCTGGAGGAGGGCGTCGCGACCCCGGACACCGTGCTCAAAGTCAACGGCCACATCGAGGCGGGTGACCGGGTGGTGACCGATGCCCACGACCACGCGCCCATCGACTGGACCGTCACGGGCATCCTGGCCAAGTCCAGCAACGTCGGCACCATCATGCTGGCCCGCGAGGTCGGCGACGAGAAGCTCGAGCACTACCTCCGGGCGTTCGGCCTCGGCGACACGACGGGCATCGAGCTGCCCGGTGAGAGCGCCGGCATCCTGCAGGACTCCGACGACTGGAGCGGCGTCCGGGCGGCCAACGTCGCCATCGGCCAGGGCGTCTCCGTGACCACCCTGCAGATGGCGTCGATCTACCAGGCCATCGCCAACGACGGCGTCCGCATCGAGCCCCGCATCGTGGACGCCGTGACCCGGCCCGACGGCCGGGTGCGCGAGGCGCCCGACCCCGAGCGGACCCGCGTCATCAGCGAGTCCACCGCCGAGCAGATGGCCTACATGCTCGAGGCGGTGGTGGGGGACGGCGGCACCGCGCCCCTCGGGGAGATCGAGGGCTTCCGGGTCGCCGGCAAGACCGGTACCGCGCAGCGGGCCAATCCGGAGTGCAACTGCTACGAGGGCGGCGGCTACGTGACGACGTTCGTCGGCTTCGCGCCGGCCGACGACCCCCAGTACGTCGTCGCCGTCGACCTGGAGCGCCCGACCAGCGACGCCGAGGGCGGCCAGGTCGCGGCTCCCGTGTTCGCCGACATCATGCGGTACGCGCTCACCGCCGACGGCGTCGTCCCGTCGGGCGCCGCGCGGCCGGACTTCGTCCTCACCGCCCCCTGACCGCACCCGCGGCGGGGCCGCTGCGCCCGGTCCCGCCGTGCGGAGGGGCCGACGTGCGCGGGTCGAGGGGTCCCCGCCGGTAGATTGGAGCCCCGTGACCACGTCCGACCCCGGGTCGGTGCCCCGGCCTGCGGGGGACCGACCGCAGTCCGCCCCGCTCAGCCTGACCGATCTCGCCGACCTCGTCGGTTCCCCGGTCGGCGCCGTGGCTGACCCTGCCGACGCTCCGGCTGTCACCGGCGTCACACTCGCCTCGGCCGAGGTGCGGCCAGGTGACCTCTACGCCGCGCTCCCCGGTGCCCGCACGCACGGCGCCCGGTTCGCCGCCGACGCCGCCGCACGGGGTGCCGTCGCCGTCCTCACCGACCCGGCGGGCCGTCCCGACGCCGAGGCGACCGGGCTTCCGGTGTGCGTCGTCGACGACCCGAGGGCGCTCCTCGGCCAGGTCGCCGACCGGGTCTACGGCGAGCCGAGCCGGCAGCTCACGGTCATCGGGATCACCGGCACGAACGGCAAGACGACGACGGCCTACCTGGTCGAGGCCGGCCTGGCCGCCGCCGGCTCGGGCACCGGCCTGATCGGCACCGTCCAGACGCGCACGCGCGGGTGGGCCGCCGACGGCACGCCGACGGTCACCGCGCTGCCCAGCGTCCGGACCACGCCGGAGGCACCCGCGCTGCACGCCCTGCTCGCGCAGATGGCCGCCTCGGGGGTCACGGGGGTGGTCATGGAGGTCTCCAGCCACGCCCTCGTGCTCGGCCGGGTCGGCGGCGTCCGGTTCGCCGCCGCGGGCTTCACCAACCTCGGCCGCGACCACCTGGACTTCCACGGCGACCTCGAGGAGTACTTCCGGGCGAAGGCGCTGCTGTTCGACGGCCGCGCGGCCGCCGAGGCGATCACCGTCGACGACGACGGAGGCCGCCGGCTGGCCGCTCTGCGCCCCGCCGCCGCGACAGTGGCGACCGGGGGTCCGGCGGACTGGTGGGCCGACGGCGTCGCCCCGGCCCCCGACGGCGGCTCGACCTTCACCCTGCACGGCCCCGGAGGCCGCTCGTGGCCGGCCCGCCTGCGGCTGCCGGGGCGGTTCAACGTCGCCAACGCCGTCCTCGCCGTCGCCCTGCTCGACGCCGTCGGCGTGCCCGTCGGGACGGCGCTCGCCGGGCTGGCAGACACCGTCGTCCCGGGCCGGATGGAACCGGTGGACGCCGGGCAGCCCTTCGTCGCCGTCGTCGACTACGCGCACACCCCGGACGCCGTCAGCACCGCCCTCGCCGCGCTGCGCGACGCCACGACCGGCCGGCTGATCACCGTCCTCGGGTGCGGCGGCGACCGGGATCCAGGAAAGCGGGCCGCGATGGGGACCGCTGCGGCCTCCGGCAGCGATGTACTGGTCGTGACCGACGACAACCCACGCTCCGAGGATCCCGCCGCCATCCGCGCGGCCATGCTCGCCGGCGTGCACGAGGTCCCTGAGGACCGCCGCGCCGAGGTGCTGGAGGTGGCCGGGCGCAGGGACGCGCTGGCCACGGCCGTGGCGCTGGCCCGGCCCGCCGACACGGTGCTGGTGGCGGGCAAGGGCCACGAGACCGGCCAGGAGGTCGCCGGCACGGTGCACCCGTTCGACGACCGCGAGGTGCTGCGCGAGGTGCTGGCCGCCCAGGGGACGCCGGCATGATCGAGATGAAGCTGGGCGAGGTCGCCGGACTCGTGGACGGCGACCTGACCGGCCCCGCCGACGCGGTCGTCACCGGGAAGGTCACGCTCGACTCGCGGACCGTCGAGCCGGGGGACCTCTTCGTCGCCTTCCCGGGCGAACGGGTCGACGGGCACGACTTCCTCGGCGCCGCGGCGGCCGCCGGCGCGGTGGCAGCGCTGAGCATGCGCCCGGACGACGCCCTGTCGACCGTCGTGGTGAGCGACCCGGTCGTCGCCCTGGGCCGCCTCGCCGCCGGCGTGCACGCCCGGCTGACCGGGCGCGGGCTGACGACGCTGGCGATCACCGGCTCCTCGGGCAAGACCTCGACCAAGGACCTCCTCGGGCAGGTCCTCGCCACGGCGGGCCCGACGGTCAGCCCGCCCGGCTCCTACAACAACGACATCGGCCTGCCGCTCACCGTGCTCAGCGCCGACGAGCAGACCCGCTTCCTCGTCCTCGAGATGGGGTCGCGCGGGCCGGGGCACATCGCCCGGCTGTGCGGCGTCGCCCGTCCGCAGGTGTCGGTCGTGCTCAACGTCGGCTCGGCCCACCTGGGTGAATTCGGCAGCGCCGACGGCATCGCCCGGGCCAAGGGCGAGATCGTCGAGGCGCTGCCCGCCGACGGCACCGCCGTGCTGAACGCCGACGACCCGCGGGTGGCCGGGATGGCGCCGCGCACGAGCGCCCGCGTCCTGCGCACCGGCCGCGGTCCCGACGCCGACGTCCGGGCGACCGCGGTCTCGCTGGACGAGGCCGCCCGTCCCCGGTTCACGCTCGTCGCCGCGGGGGAGGAGCACCCCGTCGCCCTGCAGGTGGTGGGCGAGCACCAGGTCGCCAACGCGCTGTCGGCCGCCGGTGCCGCCCTCGCCGCCGGGATGCAGCCCGCCGACGTCGCCGCCGCGCTGTCGGAGGCGGGAGCGCGCAGCCGCTGGCGGATGGAGGTCGACCGCCGCTCCGACGGGGTGACCGTCGTCAACGACGCCTACAACGCCAACCCCGAGTCGATGCGGGCCGCGCTGGCGGCACTGGCCGGCCTGGCGGGGGAGCGGCGCATCGCCGTCCTCGGGGCCATGGCCGAGCTGGGACCCGACGCCGGCGCCGAGCACGAGCGGCTCGGGCGCGACGCCGCGGCCGCCGGGGTCGACCTGATCGTGGCCGTGGGTCCCGATGCGGTAGGCATAGCCGAGGGCGCGGCCGCAGCCGGACTGGCTGCAGGGCGTGGCACAGGAAGGGAGTCGGTGCACGTGCCGGACCGGGCCGCTGCCCGCGGACTGCTGTCGGAGGTGCTCCGTCCCGGGGACGTCGTCCTCGTGAAGGCCAGTCGCTCCTACGGCCTCGAGCTGCTCGCCGCCGATCTCCTGGCCGCTGATCTGCCTGCTCCCGGGGCCGGCGCGTGAGGTCCGTCCTGATCGCGGCCGGTTTCGGCCTGATCATCTCCATCCTGCTCACCCCGCTGGCCATCCGTGCGTTCCGCCGGCAGGGCCTCGGCCAGGAGATCCGGGACGACGGCCCCGAGAGCCACCTGTCCAAGAAGGGCACGCCCACCATGGGCGGGACGGTGATCGTCGGCGCCACCGTGGGCGGCTACCTGGCCGCCCACCTGTTCCTCAGCTACCAGGACAACTGGGGCTTCACCGCCACCGGCCTGATGCTGCTCTTCCTGATGGTCGGCATGGGGACGGTCGGGTTCCTCGACGACTACCTCAAGATCCGGCACCGCCGCAGCCTCGGACTGAACAAGACGGCCAAGCTGGTGGGCCAGCTGGTCGTCGGCGTGGCCTTCGCCGTCCTGGCGATCAACTTCCCCAACAGCGAGGGCGTGACGCCGGCCTCGACGTTCGTCTCCTACGTACGGGACATCGCCCCGTTCGCGCTCGGGTCCGTGGCCTTCGTGATCCTGGCCTACCTCTTCATCGCCGGGTTCTCCAACGCGGTGAACCTCACCGACGGCCTCGACGGCCTGGCCGCGGGCTCGTCGGCCATGGTGTTCGCCTCCTACGTCTTCATCTCGTTCTGGCAGTTCACCCACGACTGCGCCAACGAGTTCATCGAGGGGTGCTACGTCGTCCGCGATCCGCTGGACGTGACGCTGGTGGCCGCGGCGGGCCTGGGCGCGTGTCTGGGGTTCCTCTGGTGGAACACCAGCCCGGCCCGGATCTTCATGGGCGACACCGGCTCGCTGGCCCTCGGGGGCCTGCTCTCGGGGCTGGCCATCGTCACCCGCACCGAGCTGCTGCTCGTCGTCCTCGGCGGTCTGTTCGTCGCCGTGACGCTGTCGGTGGTCATCCAGGTGGCGTTCTTCCGCGCGACCCGGCGGCGGGTGTTCCGGATGGCCCCGCTGCACCACCACTTCGAGCTCGCCGGCTGGACCGAGAACACCGTCATCGTGCGGTTCTGGCTCGTGACCGCCATGGCGGTGGCCTTCGGCATCGGCCTGTTCTACGCGGACTGGCTCGAGTTCGTAGGCCTGTGACCGTGCTCGTGCAGGGGCGGACCGTGCTGGTCGCCGGACTCGGTATCTCCGGGGCCGCGGCGGCGCGGGTGCTCCTGGGCCGCGGCGCTCAGGTCCTCCTGACCGACGCCTCCGAGCGGCCGGTGGTCGCCGAGCTCGCGGCTGCCGGGGCCACCTGGCTGGGCCGCATCGACTCCGTGCCGGAGGGGACGGCGCTGGTCGTCACCTCGCCGGGCTGGCGGCCGGACGCCCCGCTGCTGGAGGACGCCGCCCGGCGCGGGGTCGAGGTGATCGGGGAACCGGAGCTGGCCTGGCGGCTGCGCGCCGTGGACGCCGCGGGGAACGCCGCCCCCTGGCTGGCGGTGACCGGCACCAACGGCAAGACCACGACAGTGACGATGCTCGAGGCGATCCTGCTGGCGGCCGGCCGCCGGGCCGTCGCGGCCGGGAACGTGGGGCGCCCGCTCGTCGAGGTCGTCACCTCGCTCGAGGACGACGGCACACCCGCCTACGACGCGGTCGCCGTCGAGCTCTCCAGCTTCCAGCTGCACTGGTCCTCGTCCATCGCCCCTGCCGCGGCCGCCGTCCTCAACGTCGCCGACGACCACACCGACTGGCACGGCTCGTTCGCGGCCTACCGGGACGCGAAGGCGAAGATCCTCCAGCACGCACCGGTGGCGGTCGCCGACGCCGGGAACCCGGTGGCGGCGGCGCTGGTCGCGCCCCATCCCCGGCCGGTGACGGTGACCCTCGGTGAGCCGGCTGCGGGTCAGCTCGGGGTGCGGGCCGGGGCCCTCGTCGACCGGGCGTTCAGCGCGGACCCCGCAGGAGAGGTGCTGCTCGAGCGCGGCCGCCTCCAGGTACCCGGCCCGCACAACACCGTGAACGCGCTGGCCGCCGCGGCCCTCGCCCGGGCGGTCGGCATTCCCGGGGAGGCCGTCGGCAGGGGACTGGCGGGCTTCCGGGGCGGCGCCCACCGCAACGTCCGGGTCGCGACCGTCGGCGGGGTCGACTACGTCGACGACAGCAAGGCGACCAACCCGCACGCGGCCGGGGCGTCCCTGGCCGCGTACCCCCGCGTGGTCTGGATCGCCGGCGGCCTGCTGAAGGGGGCCGACGTCGATCCGCTGGTCGCGGCCGTCGCCTCCCGGCTCGCCGGAGTGGTCCTGCTGGGCCGCGACCGGGGCGTTCTGGCCGCGTCACTCGCGCGACACGCCCCGACGGTCCCCGTCGTGACGGTGGAGAGCGGCGACGATGACGGGATGGACGGGACTGGTGTGACGGGCGAGGCGACGATGGCGCACGTCGTCGCCGCCGCGGCGGAGCTGGCCCGTCCGGGCGACACCGTGCTGCTGGCGCCCGCGGCCGCCTCGATGGACGTCTTCCGCGACTACGCCCACCGCGGCCGCGCCTTCGCCGACGCGGTGGCGGCCCTGCGATGACCCGCACCCATACCCCCACCCCTGCCACCCGCGCCCGCCCGTCCGCTCCGGAGGTCCCGCAGGCGACGGCGTCCGGGCCGAGGCGGACCCGGCACGAGCGGCCCCAGCGCCTGCGCGGTCCCGCCTGGCTCGACGGTCCGATGACGAGCTGCCACCTGGTGCTCGGCTCCGCGGGGTTGCTGCTCACCATCGGGCTGGTCATGGTCTTCTCCGCCTCCTCCATCGAGGCGGCGATGGCCGACGAGCCCGCGTGGAAGCCGGGTGTCCAGCAGCTGATCTGGGCTGTCCTGGGGGTCGGGGCCATGCTGGTCGCCCTGCGGCTGCCCGCCGGGTTCCTGCGCCGCTGGTCGCCGATCGCTCTCCTCGTGGTCGTCGGCATGCTGCTGCTGGTCCTCGTGCCGGGCATCGGGCTGAAGCTGAACGGCGCCCGTCAGTGGTTCGACCTCGGCTTCGCGAACCTGCAGCCCTCGGAGATCGCCAAGCTGGTCTTCGCGCTCTGGGGAGCGCATGTCCTGGCGCTGCGCGAGCGGTACCTGACGACGACGTCCCTGCTGGTCCCTGTGCTCCCGGTGTTCGGCGTGCTCTCACTGCTGCTGATCGCCGAACCGGACTTCGGTGCCGTGGTCAGCCTCGGACTCGTCCTCGTCGGGCTCCTCTGGGCCGGCGGGATGCCCCTGCGGTACTTCGGCTGGTTCGTCGCCGCGGCCGCCGGACTGGTCGCCCTGATGGTCTGGATCGCGCCCTATCGCCTCGCGCGGATCACCTCGTTCCTGGACCCGTTCGCCGACCCCACGGTGGGCGGTTTCCAGGCGATCCGCGGCTTCTACGCGCTGGCCACCGGCGGGCTGTGGGGGGTCGGCCTGGGCAACAGCGCCATGAAGTGGAACCTGCTGCCGCACGCGGAGAGCGACTACATCTTCGCGATCATCGGCGAGGAGCTCGGCTTCCTCGGCTGCCTGGTGGTGGTCACCCTGTACGGCGTGCTCGCCTACGCCGGCTTCCGGATCGCCCGCCGGTCGGCCGACCGCTTCGTCCAGCTCGCCTGCGTCGCGATCACCGTCTGGCTGATCGGCCAGGCCGCCATGAACATGGGCTACGTGGTGGGCCTGCTGCCGGTGACCGGAGTCCAGCTGCCGCTGATCTCCGCCGGTGGCACCTCGCTGGTGCTCACCCTCTTCATCGTCGGGCTGCTCGCCCGGTTCGCCCGCTCCGAGCCCGAGGCGATCGAGGCCCAGCGCGGCCGCACCCGCGGACCGCTCGCCCGGTTCTTCCTGCCGGTCCCGGCGTCGGCGGTCGACCCCGTCCGCCCGCGCCGCCAGCCGGAGGACCGGCCGTCGGCCCGCCCGGTGGTGAGCGGCGGCCGGACCGTCGTCCACGCCCGTCCCGGCGTTCCGCGGCCGGTGC
>NZ_SPQM01000114.1 GCF_004570345.1 Blastococcus sp. CT_GayMR20
CCGGCGCGCCGGCGGCCACCGCCGCGGCCACCGCCGCCAGCGCCTGCGGGCCGCCGCGCGCGTCGGTGAGGACGTGCAGCGGTCCCAGGGGCGGCCGGTTCACGCGACGACTCCGCTGCGGCGCCGCCGGCGCCGGCCCGGCAGCACGATCAGCGCGGTGAGCGCGGTAGCGACGGCGAGGCTGACCAGCGAGGCCGACCAGCCGTTGCCCGGGTCGATGCCGAGGTCGGCCTGGCGCGCGGTCCACCAGGCGGTCCAGCTCTGGCCCGGTCCGGTGAAATACGTCGGGAGGGTCAGCTGGTAGGCGAGGAAGCCGGCGATCCACGGCAGCAGGAGCAGCGGCCGGGCCGGCGCGCGGTCGGAGGTGTCCCACTGCCCGCGCGGCGTCGACCAGTAGGCCACCAGCAGCACCCCGACCAGCGGGACGAACACCGCCCCGATGAGGAAGAGGAACGGCTCGTAGGCGGCGATGTCGAAGGAAAGCGCCAGCAGCGTCGCCGCCGTCCCGACCCCCACGGCCAGTAGCCGCCGGTCGAGCCTGGCGACCACGTTCTGCGCGGAGATCGCGGTCGAGTAGACGTTGGCGAAGGCTTCGTCGAGCTCGACGGTGACCAGCACGAGCAGGGCGATGACGCCCAGCGGCACGGCCAGCAGCGCGTCGACCACGTCCAGGCCCGCGCTGCCGTAGGCCGCCAGGGCCAGCACCCCGAGGGTGAACATCGCGATCGTCGCCAGCCCGTAGCCCACCGAGGAGCCGACGAAGGCCGCCCGCCCGCTGCGCACGTGGCGGGTGTAGTCGGCGGCCAGCGGGAACCACGAGACGGGCAGCGCGATGACGATGTCGGTCGCCGTCCAGAACGACGTCGCGCCGCCGCCCTCCAGCGGCGGCAGCGGCTCGGCCAGCACCTGGACGTAGAGGTAGACGATGGCGGCCAGCGCGGCCCAGACCGCGTAGCGGGCCAGCACCCGGACTACGCCGAGCGGGCGCAGCGCCATCGCGGTGGCCAGGACTCCGGCGGCGAGGACGAAGGGCCAGCGTGGTGCGTCCAGCGCCCGGGAGGCGGCCTCGGCGATGACGACGATCTCGAAGGTGGCCCAGCCGATGCACTGCACGAGGTTAAGGACGGTGGGCGCGTAGGAGGTGCGTCGGCCCAGCAGTCCGCGGAGCAGCACCATTCCGGGCACGCTCTCCCGGGCGCCCGCGGCCGCGGCCAGGCCCAGGAGCACCGCCCCGATCAGCGCGCCCAGGACGATCGCGCCGAGGGTCTCCGACAGCGGCCGCCCCGGCAGGACGACGAAGACAGCGGCCACCGGCAGCAGCAGGCTGATGCCGAGGTTGCCCCACAGGCCGAGGGCGTCGCGCAGGCCCAGGGTCCGCGGGGGAGGTTCGATGAGGGTCAGCGGTGCGTCCGGGGTGTGCCCGGCCGTGCGGATGGCGTCCGACGTGCTCATGATCGCTCCCTACGCCGGCATTACCCGGTCAGGTTCGAGCGGTCGGCGGCGCGCTCAGCCGCCCTCTCAGCCCGGTTGCCCCGAGCTCCCGCACACGGCTCCGGCCGTGTCGGATGCCACCCTAGCCACCTCGTAGAGTCGCCGCCGTGCCGGTCGCCGAGCTGCTCCAGCGCCACGCCGCCGAGTGGCGGCGCGCCGTGTGCCACCCGTTCCTGGACGCCGTCCGGGAGGGAACCCTGCCGGCGGCCGCCTTCGACACCTGGCTGGTGCAGGACGCGCGCTTCGTCGCCGAACTGCTCCGCTTCCAGGCCCGGCTGCTGGCGCGGGCACCGCGCCAGGCGCAGCCGGTGCTGGCCGGCGGCGTGACGGCGCTGGTCGAGGAGCTGGCCTGGTTCGAGCAGCAGACGGCTGCCCGCGGCCTGGACCTGGCGGCGCCGGCGCTGCCGGCCACGGCGCGGTACGCGGAGCTGCTCGAGCGCCTCGACTCGGCTGACGTGCCGAACGCTCTGGTCGCGCTGTGGACGATCGAGCGGACGTACCTCGACGCGTGGTCCGGTGCACGGCCGGGCGCGCCGGAGTACCGGAAGTTCGTCGAGCACTGGACCGTGCCGGTGTTCGCCGACTACGTGGCCGGCCTGGAGGTGGCCGCGGACCGCGCCGGGCCGGTGGACGCTGATGCGGTGTTCCTCGAGGTGGTCGCCGCTGAGATCGCGTTCTGGGAGATGGCGGTGGACGGCCGGTGACCCCGACGCCGTCCGGGCTCTCCGCGCGGCTGTGGGCCGACAACGCAGATCTGGCCGCGGCCTGCCTCGCGCACCCGTTCGTCACGGGCATCTCCGACGGGACGCTGCCGCGCGAGCGGTTCGCCGGCTATGTCGCGCAGGACGCCTTCTTCCTGGAGGCGTTCGCCCGGGCGTACGCGCTGGCGGTGGCGCACAGCCGGGACCGCGCCTCGCTCGAGGCGTTCGCCGACCTGCTGGCCGGCGTCCGGGAGGAGCTGCGGCTGCACGACTCGTACGCGGCCCGGTGGGGGATCGACCTGGCGGCGGTCGAGCCGGTCGCGGCGACGCTGGCCTACACCGACTTCCTGCTCGCCGCCGCGTCGCTCGGCGACGTCGGGCTGACGTGCGCCGCGATGACCCCCTGCATGCGGCTGTACGCGTACTTGGGCCAGGCCCTGTCCGGGCGGTCGGAGGAGACCTACGGCGAGTGGGTCACCGCCTACGCCGCGCCGGAGTTCGACGGGCTGGCCGCGACCCTCGAGCGGCTGCTCGACCGGCATGCGACCGATACGCCCGCGGTGCGCCGAGCCTACCGTCGGGCCATGCAGCTCGAACTCGCGTTCTTCGAGGGCGCCTGTGGGGATGGCGGCCGGTGACCGCTGTGGCCCTGACCGTCGCCGGCAGCGACCCGAGCGGGGGAGCCGGGATCCAGGCCGACCTGAAGACCTTCAGCGCCCTGGGGGTCTACGGGACGGCGGTGCTGACCGCGCTGACGGCGCAGAACACCCGCGGGGTCACCGGGGTGCACCCGGTGCCGGCGGAGTTCGTGGGCGCGCAGCTGCGCACGCTGCTCGACGACGTGCCGGTGCAGGCCACCAAGTTGGGCATGCTGGGCACCGCAGCGGTCGTCCGAGAGGTTGCGGCCGTGCTGGCCGAGCGGCGTCCGGGACCCGTGATCTGCGACCCGGTGATGGTGGCCACCAGTGGGGACCGGCTGGTCGACGAGGACGCGGTGGACGCCGTGCGGACCGACCTGCTCCCCCTCGCCGACGTGATCACACCGAACGTGCCCGAGGCCGCGGCGCTGCTGGACACGATCCCTGCGACGTCGGTCGAGGAGCTGACCGAGCAGGCGCTCGCGCTGTTGCGGCTCGGGCCCCGGACGGTACTGGTCAAGGGGGGTCACCTCGGCGGTGCCGAGAGCGTCGACGTCCTGGCCACCCCGGATGGTGTCCGGGTGACGTCCCGACCGCGCCTGGCCACCTCGGCCACGCACGGCACCGGCTGCACGCTGTCCTCCGCCGTGGCCGCGCTCGTCGCTCGTCAAGGCGGGCGCCCCCCCACAGACTGGCTGCCGGTCATCGAAGGCGCCCGCGACTACCTGCAGTCCGCCCTCGCCGCGGGGCAGTCCCTCGGTATCGGCTCCGGGCACGGCCCGGTGCACCACTTCGTCGACTGGTGGGAGGGCTGATCCACGGCCACCAGCACGGCCGCACCACTCCGGGCCCGTCGTCTTCATCCAAAGCGACTGCGTCAGTCGCTACGCCGCTAGGCCCTCGGTACGCCGGCCGGGTCGATGTCATGGGCGCCCGCCGGTTCCACCTGGGCCCGTTCCCCATAACCCGCCTTCTTCCGGCTGTGGCGCGGCGGGGGAAGGGTGGGCCGAAGGCCCATCCCGCAGGGACGCGAGCGCCCTTCCGGCGCCGCGCCGCAGGCGGCACGCTGATCGGGGTGGGGAGCGGTCACTGTTCCGTCCATGAATGGCTCGCGGCCCGTGACGCGTGATGGTGAGGCTGAAGCGCCTCGTCGTGCCCGGGGACCAGCGGGCGTGCCCGCTGCGTGCCCGTAGTACGGGCACGCAGGGGCAACTGGCGGTAGCCACCGGTCTCAGCAGCTTGGGCCTTGACCTGCGGAAACGGTTGGCCGGCGTTGGCTCCGAAAGCCCCTGCATCAGGCTTGAAAACCGCTAGGAGTTCACAGCTCCTCGTGGGTTCGAATCCCACGCCCTCCGCCGACGCTCGACACGCCGCCATGCGCGACCGCGACCGGATGATCGGACGCCGGATCACCGCGTCTGCGCAGGTGAACGCGGGATTTGTCGACAAGACGCCGTCCCGTGAGCTGGGTCACCGACCCGCGGAACGGCTCCTCGCAACGATCCGGTGACGGGCCGATCCGGTCGGTCTCGGAGACCCCGTCGTCCGCCGATACCGGCCATATCTTCTGCCTTGTCCGCGGCACTTCCCCGCCGCGGCGCTGGGTGCTGAGGAGTCCACGCGTGACCATGGGCGCGACGCTCGGGTGGCCGACGGCCACCGTCTTGTTGGGCTTCCTCGTGATGACCGCGCTGGTCGTCGTCCTGGGCACGAGCTCGACGGCCCGCTACGAGTTCGAGCGCAACGGCGCGCGCGAGGGCCAGCGCTCCGCCGCGCGCAGCTACGGGGCCCACCCCGCCGGCAGCCGGACCGGGCAGCGGACCGCCGGCGCCCCGGACGCGCACGCCAAGCCCCAGTCGGTCGACACCGCGGTCCGCTCCGACCCGGGCCTCGCGACCGGCGGTCCCGCCTGGTGGCTGGTCGACGAGTGGGCGCAGGCGCTGGCCGGCCCGTTCGGGGACCGGATCGACGCGGACTGGGCCGCACTGGACGGCGGACTGCTGGCGATCTCCGTCCACGGCACCCGCAACGGCGACGGCAGCGTGACGCTGCGGCCCTCGCCCGAGGAGCGGGAGTGGCTCAGCGAGCTCGGAGACCAGCTGGACCGGATCCCGGACGACTGGGATGCGCTGCTGACCGACACCGACCCGCTGACCACGCTGCTGGTCGAGGTCACCGCCGCGGTGGTCGAGGCGGGACTCCAGCTGCACGACCCGCACGACCCGGCGGGCGGCGTCTGCCTGCTGCCGGAGCCGACCGAGCGGGGCGTCGTGGTCAGCTGGCGGGCCCACGAGCGGATGGGCCTGCAACACCAGCGGGGTGCGGCGGCCGGCGCCACCGTTGCCCAGTCGATGAACGTGGCGGTCGCGGACATCCTGGCGAACCTCGGCTTCGTGGTCGAGCCGTTCGGTGCGACCGGGAGCTCGCTGGTCACGGCGCTGCGCTGAACACTGGTTGCCGCGGCAAACCGTTTCGCGTCGCACGCCCCGGGCACCTCGACCGCAGACGTTCCTGCGATCGAAGGCGGCAACCCATGAAGGCAGTGACCTGGCACGGTCAGCGCGACGTGCGGGTGGAGGACGTCCCGGACCCGTTCGTCGAGGCCCCGACGGACGCGGTCATCCGCGTGACCACGACGAACATCTGCGGCTCCGACCTGCACCTCTACGAGCCGCTGGCCCCCTTCATGGGCGTCGGAAACATCCTCGGCCACGAGAACATGGGCCAGGTCGTCGAGGTGGGGTCGGAGTGCGGTGACCTGAAGATCGGTGACCGCGTCTCGATCCCCTTCCAGATCTCCTGCGGCCACTGCTGGATGTGCCGGCAGCACCTCTACACCCAGTGCGAGACGACGCAGGTGCGCGACCAGGGCATGGGTGCGGCGCTGTTCGGGTTCTCCAAGCTCTACGGCGAGGTGCCGGGCGGGCAGGCGGAGTACCTCCGGGTGCCGCAGGCCCAGTTCACCCACATCAAGCTGCCCGAGGGCCCGCCGGACGACCGGTTCGCCTACCTCTCGGACATCCTGCCGACCGCCTGGCAGGGCGTGGAGTACGCGAACGTGCCGGAGGGCGGCACCCTCGTCGTCCTCGGACTCGGGCCGATCGGTGACTTCGCCTGCCGGATCGCCCAGCACAAGGGTTTCCGCGTGATCGGAGTGGACCTGGTGCCCGAGCGCCTCGAGCGGGTCCGCGCCCGCGGCATCGAGGTCGTCGACCTCGGCGAGCACGAGGACGACCTCGGTGACGCCATCCGGGACATGACCGGCGGCCGTGGACCCGACTCGGTCCTCGACGCCGTCGGCATGGAGGCGCACGGCTCACCGGCCACCACGTTCATCCAGAAGGCGGCTGGCCTGCTGCCGAAGGCGATCTCCGCGCCGCTCATGCAGACGGCGGGGGTCGACCGGCTCAATGCCCTGTACTCGGCCATCGACATCGTGCGGCGCGGCGGGACGATCTCCCTGTCCGGCGTCTACGGCGGGATGGCCGACCCGATCCCGATGCTGACTCTGTTCGACAAGCAGATTCAGCTGCACATGGGCCAGTGCAACATCAAGCGCTGGATCCCCGACATCATGCCGCTGCTCACCGACGACGACCCGCTCGGCTGCGACACGTTCGCGACCCACCGGGTTCCCCTGTCCGACGCGCCGGAGATGTACCGGAAGTTCCAGGAGAAGGAGGACGGCGTCGTGAAGGTGCAGCTCAAGCCCGAGCTGTGAGCGCGTCGGTCGGGGACGGAGGGTCCCGCCGTCCCCGACCGCTGCGCGGGTCCAGTTCGCCCCCGTGGAACTGGAACCGTGCGTCGTCCCGGCGGACGGGTCAGCGGCCGCCCGGAGCGTGGCGGATGCGGAGTTCCCCGCCGGCGGCCGCGAAGCGTCGACGGAGGTTGCGCAGGATGTCCAGCCCGGCGTCGTCGGCGGCCCGGACATCCTGCAGATCGAGGACGACGGACGTGTGGCCGCTGACCCGCAGGGAGTCGGCCGTACCGCTCAACAGGTCCGCGCCCTGACGGGTGAGGTGTCCGCGCGCCCGGATGTGCCCGGTGCCCACGTCCACGACTTCCGACAGCATGGTCTCGGACGGTTCGCGGGACTCGGGTGCGTGCGTCGTCATGCCGCAGGCCGGGCGTGAGCGGTATCGAGCTCGAGGACGCGCCACAGCCCCGTGCGGTGCAGGAGGTCGAGCGTCCGCCGGTTGGCTCCGCGCAGGACGACGGCGCCTCCGCGGGCACGGCAGGTCCGGTGCGCCGACAGGAAGCTGGCCACCGCGGGGCTCGACAGGTGCTCGACCGCCCCGAGGTCGACCACCAGGCGCCGCGCGCCGGCCAGCAGGGCGTCGTGCAGGAGCCACCGGACGTCGGCCACCCCGTCGACCAGGAGGTCGTCGCTGAGCCGGACCGTGACCTCGTCCCCCGTGGCGTCGAGCGTGCTCTGCACTGCGGCTCGTAGTGCGACTGCGGACATCCGGTACCTCCCCGGCTCGGGACGAGTCATCGCCGACGAGCCTGGCCGTTCGAGGTTGCGATCAGCCCGCGAACTGCTTTGCGATTGCATGACGGCTGCCGTCAGCGGAGGGGGACGGCGCCGGGCGCGATGGCAGCATGGCCGGAATGGCGATGCGACTCCTCGTCGTCGAGGATGACGACCACATCCGGACAGCGCTGCGCTGGGCGCTGGAGGACGAGGGCTACGACGTCGCGGAGGCCGAGTCCGGCGAGGAAGCGTGCCAGTCGGTGGCGGTCGCCCCACCCGACCTCATGGTGCTGGATCTGATGCTCGGCTCGATGGACGGCTTGGAGGTGATCCGGCACGTCCGCAGGGGACTCGACCTGCCGATCATCGTCGTCAGCGCCCGCGCCGACACGAGCGCCATCATCGCCGCGCTCGAGGCCGGTGCCGACGACTACGTGACCAAGCCGTTCGAGATCGGCGAGATCACGGCCCGCCTGCGGGCCCTCCGCCGGCGCGCGGCGGCGGTCCCGGGCAGCCCGTACCAGCCGCCGGATGTGTACGTCCACGATCCGCTCGTCGCCGAAGAACCCGTGGTCCCAGACGCGCTGCAGCAGCGTCTCGCGGCTGAAGACCCGGTGGGGGGCGGCGGCCATCTCGCACAGGAGCCGGAACTCCGTGAGCGTGAGGTTCAGCTGCTCGTCCCCGCGGTGCACCGTCCCCCGCGTCTCGCGCAGGACCAGCGGTGCCGCGGGGTCCCGGTCCAGGACGATCTCCTCGGGCGGCTGGTACGGGCTGCCCGGGACCGCCGCCGCGCGCCGGCGGAGGGCCCGCAGGCGGGCCGTGATCTCGCCGATCTCGAACGGCTTGGTCACGTAGTCGTCGGCACCGGCCTCGAGCGCGGCGATGATGGCGCTCGTGTCGGCGCGGGCGCTGACGACGATGATCGGCAGGTCGAGTCCCCTGCGGACGTGCCGGATCACCTCCAAGCCGTCCATCGAGCCGAGCATCAGATCCAGCACCATGAGGTCGGGTGGGGCGACCGCCACCGACTGGCACGCTTCCTCGCCGGACTCGGCCTCCGCGACGTCGTAGCCCTCGTCCTCCAGCGCCCAGCGCAGCGCTGTCCGGATGTGGTCGTCATCCTCGACGACGAGGAGTCGCATCGCCATTCCGGCCATGCTGCCATCGCGCCCGGCGCCGTCCCCCTCCGCTGACGGCAGCCGTCATGCAATCGCAAAGCAGTTCGCGGGCTGATCGCAACCTCGAACGGCCAGGCTCGTCGGCGATGACTCGTCCCGAGCCGGGGAGGTACCGGATGTCCGCAGTCGCACTACGAGCCGCAGTGCAGAGCACGCTCGACGCCACGGGGGACGAGGTCACGGTCCGGCTCAGCGACGACCTCCTGGTCGACGGGGTGGCCGACGTCCGGTGGCTCCTGCACGACGCCCTGCTGGCCGGCGCGCGGCGCCTGGTGGTCGACCTCGGGGCGGTCGAGCACCTGTCGAGCCCCGCGGTGGCCAGCTTCCTGTCGGCGCACCGGACCTGCCGTGCCCGCGGAGGCGCCGTCGTCCTGCGCGGAGCCAACCGGCGGACGCTCGACCTCCTGCACCGCACGGGGCTGTGGCGCGTCCTCGAGCTCGATACCGCTCACGCCCGGCCTGCGGCATGACGACGCACGCACCCGAGTCCCGCGAACCGTCCGAGACCATGCTGTCGGAAGTCGTGGACGTGGGCACCGGGCACATCCGGGCGCGCGGACACCTCACCCGTCAGGGCGCGGACCTGTTGAGCGGTACGGCCGACTCCCTGCGGGTCAGCGGCCACACGTCCGTCGTCCTCGATCTGCAGGATGTCCGGGCCGCCGACGACGCCGGGCTGGACATCCTGCGCAACCTCCGTCGACGCTTCGCGGCCGCCGGCGGGGAACTCCGCATCCGCCACGCTCCGGGCGGCCGCTGACCCGTCCGCCGGGACGACGCACGGTTCCAGTTCCACGGGGGCGAACTGGACCCGCGCAGCGGTCGGGGACGGCGGGACCCTCCGTCCCCGACCGACGCGCTCACAGCTCGGGCTTGAGCTGCACCTTCACGACGCCGTCCTCCTTCTCCTGGAACTTCCGGTACATCTCCGGCGCGTCGGACAGGGGAACCCGGTGGGTCGCGAACGTGTCGCAGCCGAGCGGGTCGTCGTCGGTGAGCAGCGGCATGATGTCGGGGATCCAGCGCTTGATGTTGCACTGGCCCATGTGCAGCTGAATCTGCTTGTCGAACAGAGTCAGCATCGGGATCGGGTCGGCCATCCCGCCGTAGACGCCGGACAGGGAGATCGTCCCGCCGCGCCGCACGATGTCGATGGCCGAGTACAGGGCATTGAGCCGGTCGACCCCCGCCGTCTGCATGAGCGGCGCGGAGATCGCCTTCGGCAGCAGGCCAGCCGCCTTCTGGATGAACGTGGTGGCCGGTGAGCCGTGCGCCTCCATGCCGACGGCGTCGAGGACCGAGTCGGGTCCACGGCCGCCGGTCATGTCCCGGATGGCGTCACCGAGGTCGTCCTCGTGCTCGCCGAGGTCGACGACCTCGATGCCGCGGGCGCGGACCCGCTCGAGGCGCTCGGGCACCAGGTCCACTCCGATCACGCGGAAACCCTTGTGCTGGGCGATCCGGCAGGCGAAGTCACCGATCGGCCCGAGTCCGAGGACGACGAGGGTGCCGCCCTCCGGCACGTTCGCGTACTCCACGCCCTGCCAGGCGGTCGGCAGGATGTCCGAGAGGTAGGCGAACCGGTCGTCCGGCGGGCCCTCGGGCAGCTTGATGTGGGTGAACTGGGCCTGCGGCACCCGGAGGTACTCCGCCTGCCCGCCCGGCACCTCGCCGTAGAGCTTGGAGAACCCGAACAGCGCCGCACCCATGCCCTGGTCGCGCACCTGCGTCGTCTCGCACTGGGTGTAGAGGTGCTGCCGGCACATCCAGCAGTGGCCGCAGGAGATCTGGAAGGGGATCGAGACGCGGTCACCGATCTTCAGGTCACCGCACTCCGACCCCACCTCGACGACCTGGCCCATGTTCTCGTGGCCGAGGATGTTTCCGACGCCCATGAAGGGGGCCAGCGGCTCGTAGAGGTGCAGGTCGGAGCCGCAGATGTTCGTCGTGGTCACGCGGATGACCGCGTCCGTCGGGGCCTCGACGAACGGGTCCGGGACGTCCTCCACCCGCACGTCGCGCTGACCGTGCCAGGTCACTGCCTTCATGGGTTGCCGCCTTCGATCGCAGGAACGTCTGCGGTCGAGGTGCCCGGGGCGTGCGACGCGAAACGGTTTGCCGCGGCAACCAGTGTTCAGCGCAGCGCCGTGACCAGCGAGCTCCCGGTCGCACCGAACGGCTCGACCACGAAGCCGAGGTTCGCCAGGATGTCCGCGACCGCCACGTTCATCGACTGGGCAACGGTGGCGCCGGCCGCCGCACCCCGCTGGTGTTGCAGGCCCATCCGCTCGTGGGCCCGCCAGCTGACCACGACGCCCCGCTCGGTCGGCTCCGGCAGCAGGCAGACGCCGCCCGCCGGGTCGTGCGGGTCGTGCAGCTGGAGTCCCGCCTCGACCACCGCGGCGGTGACCTCGACCAGCAGCGTGGTCAGCGGGTCGGTGTCGGTCAGCAGCGCATCCCAGTCGTCCGGGATCCGGTCCAGCTGGTCTCCGAGCTCGCTGAGCCACTCCCGCTCCTCGGGCGAGGGCCGCAGCGTCACGCTGCCGTCGCCGTTGCGGGTGCCGTGGACGGAGATCGCCAGCAGTCCGCCGTCCAGTGCGGCCCAGTCCGCGTCGATCCGGTCCCCGAACGGGCCGGCCAGCGCCTGCGCCCACTCGTCGACCAGCCACCAGGCGGGACCGCCGGTCGCGAGGCCCGGGTCGGAGCGGACCGCGGTGTCGACCGACTGGGGCTTGGCGTGCGCGTCCGGGGCGCCGGCGGTCCGCTGCCCGGTCCGGCTGCCGGCGGGGTGGGCCCCGTAGCTGCGCGCGGCGGAGCGCTGGCCCTCGCGCGCGCCGTTGCGCTCGAACTCGTAGCGGGCCGTCGAGCTCGTGCCCAGGACGACGACCAGCGCGGTCATCACGAGGAAGCCCAACAAGACGGTGGCCGTCGGCCACCCGAGCGTCGCGCCCATGGTCACGCGTGGACTCCTCAGCACCCAGCGCCGCGGCGGGGAAGTGCCGCGGACAAGGCAGAAGATATGGCCGGTATCGGCGGACGACGGGGTCTCCGAGACCGACCGGATCGGCCCGTCACCGGATCGTTGCGAGGAGCCGTTCCGCGGGTCGGTGACCCAGCTCACGGGACGGCGTCTTGTCGACAAATCCCGCGTTCACCTGCGCAGACGCGGTGATCCGGCGTCCGATCATCCGGTCGCGGTCGCGCATGGCGGCGTGTCGAGCGTCGGCGGAGGGCGTGGGATTCGAACCCACGAGGAGCTGTGAACTCCTAGCGGTTTTCAAGCCTGATGCAGGGGCTTTCGGAGCCAACGCCGGCCAACCGTTTCCGCAGGTCAAGGCCCAAGCTGCTGAGACCGGTGGCTACCGCCAGTTGCCCCTGCGTGCCCGTACTACGGGCACGCAGCGGGCACGCCCGCTGGTCCCCGGGCACGACGAGGCGCTTCAGCCTCACCATCACGCGTCACGGGCCGCGAGCCATTCATGGACGGAACAGTGACCGCTCCCCACCCCGATCAGCGTGCCGCCTGCGGCGCGGCGCCGGAAGGGCGCTCGCGTCCCTGCGGGATGGGCCTTCGGCCCACCCTTCCCCCGCCGCGCCACAGCCGGAAGAAGGCGGGTTATGGGGAACGGGCCCAGGTGGAACCGGCGGGCGCCCATGACATCGACCCGGCCGGCGTACCGAGGGCCTAGCGGCGTAGCGACTGACGCAGTCGCTTTGGATGAAGACGACGGGCCCGGAGTGGTGCGGCCGTGCTGGTGGCCGTGGATCAGCCCTCCCACCAGTCGACGAAGTGGTGCACCGGGCCGTGCCCGGAGCCGATACCGAGGGACTGCCCCGCGGCGAGGGCGGACTGCAGGTAGTCGCGGGCGCCTTCGATGACCGGCAGCCAGTCTGTGGGGGGGCGCCCGCCTTGACGAGCGACGAGCGCGGCCACGGCGGAGGACAGCGTGCAGCCGGTGCCGTGCGTGGCCGAGGTGGCCAGGCGCGGTCGGGACGTCACCCGGACACCATCCGGGGTGGCCAGGACGTCGACGCTCTCGGCACCGCCGAGGTGACCCCCCTTGACCAGTACCGTCCGGGGCCCGAGCCGCAACAGCGCGAGCGCCTGCTCGGTCAGCTCCTCGACCGACGTCGCAGGGATCGTGTCCAGCAGCGCCGCGGCCTCGGGCACGTTCGGTGTGATCACGTCGGCGAGGGGGAGCAGGTCGGTCCGCACGGCGTCCACCGCGTCCTCGTCGACCAGCCGGTCCCCACTGGTGGCCACCATCACCGGGTCGCAGATCACGGGTCCCGGACGCCGCTCGGCCAGCACGGCCGCAACCTCTCGGACGACCGCTGCGGTGCCCAGCATGCCCAACTTGGTGGCCTGCACCGGCACGTCGTCGAGCAGCGTGCGCAGCTGCGCGCCCACGAACTCCGCCGGCACCGGGTGCACCCCGGTGACCCCGCGGGTGTTCTGCGCCGTCAGCGCGGTCAGCACCGCCGTCCCGTAGACCCCCAGGGCGCTGAAGGTCTTCAGGTCGGCCTGGATCCCGGCTCCCCCGCTCGGGTCGCTGCCGGCGACGGTCAGGGCCACAGCGGTCACCGGCCGCCATCCCCACAGGCGCCCTCGAAGAACGCGAGTTCGAGCTGCATGGCCCGACGGTAGGCTCGGCGCACCGCGGGCGTATCGGTCGCATGCCGGTCGAGCAGCCGCTCGAGGGTCGCGGCCAGCCCGTCGAACTCCGGCGCGGCGTAGGCGGTGACCCACTCGCCGTAGGTCTCCTCCGACCGCCCGGACAGGGCCTGGCCCAAGTACGCGTACAGCCGCATGCAGGGGGTCATCGCGGCGCACGTCAGCCCGACGTCGCCGAGCGACGCGGCGGCGAGCAGGAAGTCGGTGTAGGCCAGCGTCGCCGCGACCGGCTCGACCGCCGCCAGGTCGATCCCCCACCGGGCCGCGTACGAGTCGTGCAGCCGCAGCTCCTCCCGGACGCCGGCCAGCAGGTCGGCGAACGCCTCGAGCGAGGCGCGGTCCCGGCTGTGCGCCACCGCCAGCGCGTACGCCCGGGCGAACGCCTCCAGGAAGAAGGCGTCCTGCGCGACATAGCCGGCGAACCGCTCGCGCGGCAGCGTCCCGTCGGAGATGCCCGTGACGAACGGGTGCGCGAGGCAGGCCGCGGCCAGATCTGCGTTGTCGGCCCACAGCCGCGCGGAGAGCCCGGACGGCGTCGGGGTCACCGGCCGTCCACCGCCATCTCCCAGAACGCGATCTCAGCGGCGACCACCTCGAGGAACACCGCATCAGCGTCCACCGGCCCGGCGCGGTCCGCGGCCACCTCCAGGCCGGCCACGTAGTCGGCGAACACCGGCACGGTCCAGTGCTCGACGAACTTCCGGTACTCCGGCGCGCCCGGCCGTGCACCGGACCACGCGTCGAGGTACGTCCGCTCGATCGTCCACAGCGCGACCAGAGCGTTCGGCACGTCAGCCGAGTCGAGGCGCTCGAGCAGCTCCGCGTACCGCGCCGTGGCCGGCAGCGCCGGCGCCGCCAGGTCCAGGCCGCGGGCAGCCGTCTGCTGCTCGAACCAGGCCAGCTCCTCGACCAGCGCCGTCACGCCGCCGGCCAGCACCGGCTGCGCCTGGCGCGGTGCCCGCGCCAGCAGCCGGGCCTGGAAGCGGAGCAGTTCGGCGACGAAGCGCGCGTCCTGCACCAGCCAGGTGTCGAAGGCGGCCGCCGGCAGGGTTCCCTCCCGGACGGCGTCCAGGAACGGGTGGCACACGGCGCGCCGCCACTCGGCGGCGTGGCGCTGGAGCAGCTCGGCGACCGGCACGGCGGCGACTCTACGAGGTGGCTAGGGTGGCATCCGACACGGCCGGAGCCGTGTGCGGGAGCTCGGGGCAACCGGGCTGAGAGGGCGGCTGAGCGCGCCGCCGACCGCTCGAACCTGACCGGGTAATGCCGGCGTAGGGAGCGATCATGAGCACGTCGGACGCCATCCGCACGGCCGGGCACACCCCGGACGCACCGCTGACCCTCATCGAACCTCCCCCGCGGACCCTGGGCCTGCGCGACGCCCTCGGCCTGTGGGGCAACCTCGGCATCAGCCTGCTGCTGCCGGTGGCCGCTGTCTTCGTCGTCCTGCCGGGGCGGCCGCTGTCGGAGACCCTCGGCGCGATCGTCCTGGGCGCGCTGATCGGGGCGGTGCTCCTGGGCCTGGCCGCGGCCGCGGGCGCCCGGGAGAGCGTGCCCGGAATGGTGCTGCTCCGCGGACTGCTGGGCCGACGCACCTCCTACGCGCCCACCGTCCTTAACCTCGTGCAGTGCATCGGCTGGGCCACCTTCGAGATCGTCGTCATCGCCGAGGCCGCCTCCCGGGCGCTGGACGCACCACGCTGGCCCTTCGTCCTCGCCGCCGGAGTCCTGGCCACCGCGATGGCGCTGCGCCCGCTCGGCGTAGTCCGGGTGCTGGCCCGCTACGCGGTCTGGGCCGCGCTGGCCGCCATCGTCTACCTCTACGTCCAGGTGCTGGCCGAGCCGCTGCCGCCGCTGGAGGGCGGCGGCGCGACGTCGTTCTGGACGGCGACCGACATCGTCATCGCGCTGCCCGTCTCGTGGTTCCCGCTGGCCGCCGACTACACCCGCCACGTGCGCAGCGGGCGGGCGGCCTTCGTCGGCTCCTCGGTGGGCTACGGGCTGGCGACGATCGCGATGTTCACCCTCGGGGTGCTGGCCCTGGCGGCCTACGGCAGCGCGGGCCTGGACGTGGTCGACGCGCTGCTGGCCGTGCCGCTGGGCGTCATCGCCCTGCTCGTGCTGGTCACCGTCGAGCTCGACGAAGCCTTCGCCAACGTCTACTCGACCGCGATCTCCGCGCAGAACGTGGTCGCCAGGCTCGACCGGCGGCTACTGGCCGTGGGGGTCGGGACGGCGGCGACGCTGCTGGCGCTTTCCTTCGACATCGCCGCCTACGAGCCGTTCCTCTTCCTCATCGGGGCGGTGTTCGTCCCGCTGGTCGGGGTGCTGCTGGTGGCCTACTGGTCGACGCCGCGCGGGCAGTGGGACACCTCCGACCGCGCGCCGGCCCGGCCGCTGCTCCTGCTGCCGTGGATCGCCGGCTTCCTCGCCTACCAGCTGACCCTCCCGACGTATTTCACCGGACCGGGCCAGAGCTGGACCGCCTGGTGGACCGCGCGCCAGGCCGACCTCGGCATCGACCCGGGCAACGGCTGGTCGGCCTCGCTGGTCAGCCTCGCCGTCGCTACCGCGCTCACCGCGCTGATCGTGCTGCCGGGCCGGCGCCGGCGGCGCCGCAGCGGAGTCGTCGCGTGAACCGGCCGCCCCTGGGACCGCTGCACGTCCTCACCGACGCGCGCGGCGGCCCGCAGGCGCTGGCGGCGGTGGCCGCGGCGGTGGCCGCCGGCGCGCCGG
>NZ_SPQM01000115.1 GCF_004570345.1 Blastococcus sp. CT_GayMR20
TCGACGTGGGGCTCGGAGAGGGCCTGCGGGACTGGCGCACCTGAGTAGCGTCAGCACGGACATCTCATCCCGCAGGAGGCACCCCGTCGCCACAAGGCCTGGAAGCTGCGCCGAAGCACACCTGGGTTGCCCCTGCCGGGGGGACCAGTCGATCCACGAGGAACGCTCCAAGGACATCACCGAGGCGCGGGCGAACTCGCAGGACGTCGTCGAGTGCCCCGAGTGCGGGACGTCGACCACGCCGCTGAGCATCGTCACCTGGGGCCACTGCCGGGCCTGCCGGACGGCGCAGTCGCGGGAGATGTACCCCCTCCGCTGGTGACAGGTACAACGGAGGCATGACCACCGCCTCCTGGAACGGCACCGTGATCGCGAAGTCCGACGACATCGTGACCGTCGAGGGCAACGCCTACTTCCCGCTCGCGGACGTGCGCCGGGACCTCCTGCGTCCCTCGGACACGCACACGTGGTGCCCCTGGAAGGGGACGGCGTCCTACTACTCCGTCGAGGTCGACGGCCAGGTCAACCGCGACGCCGCCTGGTACTACCCGGAGCCGAAGAAGGCAGCCGAGGAGATCACCGGCCGCGTCGCGTTCTGGCGAGGCGTCGAGGTCAGCTGATCTCCTGGCGCCCCGGGAGCAGTTCCCGGCCGGGTCGGGACGACGGCTCATGACCCGGCCGCTGCTCCGCCGGACCGTGGGACACGCGCACACCGCGCATCCCACGTCCAGAAGGCGGACATTCCCATGGCCCAGACCCGCACCACACCCCAGCCCACCCGACTCACCACGGACGGCCACGTCCCCCGGTCCACCCGGGTGGGGGCAGGACTCGGCATCGCCGGCGTCGTCCTGCTCCTGGCCGGCTTCGCGCTGATGGCGCCGGGCGATGCCGTCCACACGAATACGACGGCCAAGATCGTCGGCTACTACTCCGACCCGCATCAGACGATGACGTTCACCGGCGGTCTGCTCTCGTGCGCCGGCCTGCTGGCGCTCCTGCCCTTCATGGCGACCATGACGTCCCGGCTGGGCGGCTCGGGCACGCCGGGTGAGGTGTTCGGGGCCACCGCGCGGATGTCCGGGGCCGGCTACGTCATGCTGTGCCTCGCCCCGAGCCAGGCGGCCGGTGCGGCCGCTCTCTGGCTCGGGTCGCACGGGGGTGACGCCTCGACGATCGTGGCCCTCAACACGCTGCGGGCCTTCACCTACTACGTGGCGCTGCTGGCCCTCGCCGGGTTCCTGGCGGCGCTCGGCATCGGTGGCCTGACCACGGGCCGTCTCGCCCGGTGGATGTCGTGGTCTGCCGTCGCCGTCGGGACGATCCTCGCGGCCGGCGTGGCAGTGGCCCAGACCGGCCTGGCCGACATCGCCTCCATCGTCGCGCTCGCCTGGATCGTCGCAGCGTCGGTCGGGATGCTGCGCCGGCCCGAGACGGTTCCGGTGTCGGACCGGGGCTGAGCGACCACCCGTCAGCGCGATCCGTGCGCGAGGATTCCGCCGTGCCTGCCCCTCGGTCGGTGCAGTACCTCCTGTGGGCCACCGCGCTGGGCGCGACGGCCGCGGCGGTCGCCGCGGCCGTCGTCGCCGTGCGTGCTGGCCTCGGGCAGCAACAGGCCCGGCTCGTCGACACCCTCGTGGTGGCCGCCTGCTGCACGGTCGGCGCCCTGGTGCTGACCAGCCGACCCGGCCAGCCGGTGGGCCGGGCCCTGCTGGCCGGAGGGGCCGCCTACGGCGTCGGCCTGCTCCCGGTGGAGTTGCTCGTGGCGCACCTGGCGGGCGACCCGGCAGACGCCGGCGCACGCGCACTGCTGCTGGTGGCATTCACGGTGCGCGGCCTGGGCTGGCTGATCCTCGCCGTCGTCCTGCCGCTGGTCTTCCCCGACGGCGCGACCGGGGCCGCGCGGGTCTGGCTGCGCATCGCCGTCGGGACGCTCGGTCTCTTCGTCGTCGGGATCTTCCTGCAGCCGACCATCAACGACGACCGGATCCCCGGCACCGACAACCCCGTCGGCCTCCCCCGGGACCTCCATCTCGTGGCCGACGGGGTCATCGTGGTGGCCTTCGGCCTGGGTGCGCTCTGCCTGGTCGTCGGGCTGGTGTCGGTGGCGAGCCGCTGGCGGCAGGGGACCCCCCTGGTGCGCCAGCAGGTCGGCTGGTTCGCCCTGGGCCTGGTCGTCGCCGTCGCCGGCGCCGTCCTCCTCGCGGCCGGCGTCCTCGGCGCCCCGGTGTTCTCCCTCGCCGTCGTGGCGCTCCCGGTGGCCGTGGGCGTCGCCGTCCTGCAGCACCGGCTGTACGAGGTCGACCTCCTGATCAACCGCGCCCTGCTCTATGCCCTGCTGACCGCCGTGGTGGCCGGCATCTACGTGCTGGTGGTCGCCGGCGTCGGCGCGATGCTGAACGAGCGCGGCGCGGGGTGGTTGCCCTGGGCCGCGACCGCCCTGGTGGCGGTGGCGTTCCAGCCCCTGCGCGAGGCGATCCAGCGCGGGGTCAACCGCCTCACCTACGGCGCGTGGGACGACCCGCAGGCGCTCGTCCGGTCGCTGCACGCCCGGCTGGAGCAGGCGACCACCCCCGAGGGCGCTCTGCCCGACGTCCTCGCGGACACGCTGGCGTCCCTCCGCCTGGACTCGTTGTCCGTGGTCACCGCGGACGGCGGCACGCTCGCCGCCGTCGGCGGCGCCCGGCCGGACGACGTCCGGCGCCTTCCCCTCGTCCACGCGGGGACGACGGTCGGCGAGCTCGTCGTGGGGGGCGGCCGGCGGCGGCGCAGGGACGAGGCCGTGCTGGGCGAGCTCGCCGGCGCCCTCGCGCCCGCCGTCCAGGCCGCGCGGCTGCACGCCGACCTGGCGCGCTCGCGGGAACGGCTCGTCGTCGCTCGCGAGGAGGAGCGCCGACGGCTGCGGCGGGACCTCCACGACGGCCTCGGCCCCTCGCTCGCCGGGCTGACGCTCAAGCTCGACACCGCCCGCAACCTCGTGGGCGACCATCCGCTGCTCAGGGAGATGCGCAGCGACGTCCAGGCGACCATCGCCGACGTCCGGCGGCTGGTCGAGGGGCTGCGGCCGGTCTCGCTCGACGAGTGGGGACTGGCGGAGGCCCTGCGGCGGCTCGTCGACCGGGCTCCCCCGGGCGGGCCGGAGGTCCACCTCGTGACCGAGAGCGCCGACTCCCCGGCCGCGGCGGTCGAGGTGGCCGCGTACCGGATCGTGCAGGAGGCGTTGACCAACGTGCTGCGGCACTCCGGCGCGCACACCTGCGACGTCTCGGTCTGCGGAGCGAACGGGTCGCTGGTGGTGAGCGTCGCCGACGACGGGCGTGGACCGGGGGCCGGGGACGGACGTGGTTCGGGCCTGGAGACCATGCGCGAGCGCGCCGAGGAGCTGGGCGGCTCCCTGGAGCTGCTCCCCCGCACCGGCGGCGGCACCCTGGTGCGCGCGGTCCTGCCGAGGAACCCGTCGTGATCCGCGTGCTGGTCGTCGACGACCACCCGCTGTTCCGCGCCGGGGTCAGTGGCCTGCTGGACTCGGTGGAGGACACCGCGGTCGTGGCCACCGCGCCGGACGGCGACGCGGCGTTGCGCGAGGCCACGCTCACCCGGCCCGACGTCGTCCTGATGGACCTGAACCTGCCCGGGACGTCAGGGCTCGAGGCGACCAGGCGGATCGTCCGCGCGTGCCCGGACAGCGCCGTCCTGGTGCTGTCCATGCTGGACGACGACGAGTCGGTGCTGGCCGCGATGCGGGCAGGCGCACGCGGCTACGTGCCCAAGGGCGCCGGTCAGGAGGAGCTGCTCGCCGCGATCCGCGCGGTGGCCACCGGAGGTGCGGTGTTCGGCGCGGCCGTGGCCGGCCGGATGCTGGCTGCCCTCGACCGCACCCCTGCACCGGCGTTCCCGGAACTGACCGACCGTGAGTCGCAGGTGCTGTCCCTGATGGCCGAGGGGTGGGACAACCGCCGCATCGCCGCTGAGCTGGAGGTGAGCACGAAGACGGTGGCCAACCACGTCTCGCACGTGCTCACCAAGCTGCAGGCCCGGGACCGCGTCGAGGCGGTGCTCCGGGCCCGCAACCGCAGCTAGGAGCTGCCACCTCGGGGTCAGCGGCCGGGGCGGGCGCCGGCCAGGTCCCGGGCGGCCGCTGCGGCGTCGGCGTCCAGCCGCTCGGCGACGGCCTCGTTGAAGGAGTCCCAGGCGAACTCGGGAGGGACCCCGAGGGCCTCGGCGATCTGCTCCCAGCTCGCTCCCCCGCGCAGGGCCGCGCGGATGCCGATCAGCTGGCTGTCGTGGGCCTTCCGGGAGACCACCTCACCGAGGGCGAGCAGCTCGAGCGCCTCGTAGGTGTCCAGCGAGGTGTCCCGGAACGACGCCCAGCCGTTCTCGTCGTCGTCGTCGCGAACCGTGTTGAGGGTGGTCTGGCCGTTGTCGCGGCGGCTGAGGAAGTCCAGGCGGGTGGCGGCGGTCGGCAGGGAGAACTCCTGCTCCAGCGCCTCGGGGGTGATGCTCATGCCTGCGAGCCTGCCCGTCCGCCCCGGGGCGGCAAACTCCCACGCCGCGTGACGCCGGTGACGTGGCCGCCACCTGGCACGGCGCTACGGAGCGGGCACGCGGACGCACGGAGGGCCCGCACCCCGTCAACCGGGATGCGGGCCCTCCGTCACGGGGCGTGAGGCTTACGCGTCGACGCCCACGGCCTCCTTGGCGAGCGAGGCGAGCTGGGTCTGTGCGGCGCTGGCCACGTTCGCCCGGCCCTTGTGGGTCTCCTCGTAGCGGATGATCACGCGGATGTCGTGCGGCTCCTTGAGGCCCTTGATGGCCTTCACGGCGTCGCCGACCGAGAGCTGGTCGTAGTTCTTGATCGGCAGCTCGTCGGCGGAGACGTCGCCGAGCTCCTCGCGGGCGGACCTGGCGGCGTCGGCGGCGTCCTTGTTGCCCTTGCGGCGGGCGACCTGCTCGGCGCGACGCAGCGAGGCGCTGCGGCCGGCGGTGAGGGTCTCGCGGACGGCCTCGGTGAGCTGCTGCGCCCGGTCGGTGACGGCGGAGAAGCGGTCGGAGGTCTCCTCACCGGCGTGCTTCACGGTGTCCACGGCGTTGTTCACCGTGTTCGCCCAGAAGCGGACGGGGGCGTTGACGGCGCGGGCCACGCCACCGGCGACCTTCTGGACCGGGGTCGGGACGAGCGCCGCGGGGCCACCGAGGGCCTCCTCGGCGAGGACGACGGTCAGCCACTCGACGGTCGCCTCGTGGGCGCCGATGAGCTTCTCGGCCAGCCGGCGCACCTGGGTCTCCTCGGCCTGCTCGGCGAGGACCTTGACGTAGGTGGCACGGTCGAGCAGCTGGTGCTCGAGCGACAGGTCGCTCAGCAGCGCCTCCTCGAAGGGAGCCGCCTGCTCGAAGGTGGCCTTGAGGATCGCGCCGAGACGGCCGACGGCCGGGGTGACGACGTCCGGGACACCGCCGAGGGATCGGAGCGCCTCGGTGATCTCGAGGCTGCGGGCGGCAGCGTTGTCGGCGTTCTGCGTGAGCTCGCGACGGACGGCGTCGGTACGGGCCTGGGAGATCCGCGTCCGTGCGACCTGCTCCTCGGTCTGCGTGAGCAGGACGAGGGCGCGCAACTGGTTGATGATCTTCGTGTTGTGAGCCATGGCTTCTTCATGCCCGGCTGATCGCGAGTGCTAACTCCAGCAAGCGAATTGCTAGCAGTGAGCCTCGTCACGCCCGCTCGAGCTCTGCGTACGCATCGGTGACGCCGAGGACGGCGGCGAGGCCGTGCAACTCGGCCTCGAACATGGGCCCGGCGTCGTCCAGGGCGAACTTCAGGTGCCCGAAGATCTCCATGCAGACCAGGCCGTAGAGCCGGATCCAGCAGCTGAGGAAGACCTGCATGACGCCCAGGGGCAGCTGCACCGGGAACTTCGCGCACCAGGCGCGCAGCTGCTCCTGCAGCGGCGGCTCGATCTCGTCGTCGGCCGGGATCGCAAAGCCCCGTTCGGCATAGATCTGCGCCACCAGGACGGCGAACACCGCGCCGAACCGCTTCGCGGCGAGCTCCGCCGGGCTCTCGTCGCGGCCGGGCACTCCGTGCTCGGGCACGACGCCGTCGCCGGCACTGCCGAAGAGCAGCCCGAACTCCGCGTGGTGCGTGATGGCCCAGCGCCGGAAGGCCCGGCTGCAGGCGAGCAGCTGGATGGGCGCCGTCGCCGGGCGGGCGTCGTCCCGGGCGGCCTCGAGGACGGCGACCAGCTCGTCGTAGAGGTCGGCGACGACGTTCTCGACCAGGTCCTCGCGGCTGCTGAAGTAGCGGTAGAGCGCCGGCGCGGTCATGCCCATCTCGCGGGCCACCGCGCGCAGGGCCAGCCCGTCGACACCCTGGTCGACGAGGACCCGGCGGGCGGTCTCCTTGATCTCGCGCACGGTGTCGGCGCGGACGCGGTCGCGGCGGCTCACTGGTTCGACAGGCGCTTCCGCCATCGACTCCCACCTCCCGGACGATTCCTCTTGACACCAGTAAACACCGTATGCACAGTGATCGCTGTTAGCTAACAGTGTTCACTCCGATTCGACGTCAGCACTGGAGAAGCCATGTTCGAGGCCCTCGGTCGAGTGATGTACCGGCGCCGCCGGTGGGTGGTGGCGCTGTCCCTGGCCTTCGTCGTGTTCGCCGGCGTCTGGGGCACCGGCGTCTTCGGCGCCATGACCGGCGGCGGTTTCGAGGATCCCGACAGCGACAGCTCGCGCGCGGTGGAGGTCGCCCAGCGCGAGCTCGGGCGCAGCGGCGGCGACGTCGTCGTCCTCTACTCCGGTGACGACCTGACCGTCGACGACCCGGCCTACGCGGAGGCCGTCGAGCAGAGCCTCGCCGCCCTGCCGGCAGACGGCATCGAGGCGACGACCACGTTCTGGAGCACCGGCGCCCCGCAGCTGGTCAGCGACGACCGCACCGCGACCTACGCCGTCCTGACCCTGGCCGGCGGCGAGGACCAGCGCGAGACCACCCTCGAGGCGATCGAGGAGGACCTCACCGCCCCCGGCCTGGAGACGCAGGTCGGCGGCGGGACGACGATCAACCGCGACATCAACGAGCGCGTGAGCGCCGACATCGCGCGCGCCGAGAGCATCTCGCTGCCCATCCTGGCGGTGCTGCTGGTCATCATCTTCGGCAGCGTCGCGGCGGCCAGCCTGCCGCTGGCGATCGGCGTGACGGCGATCCTCGGGGCCTTCACCGCCCTGCGCGGCTTCACGTACCTGACCGACGTCTCGATCTTCGCGGTCAACATCGTGACGATCATCGGCCTCGGTCTCGCCATCGACTACGGCCTGTTCATGGTCAGCCGGTTCCGGGAGGAGATCCGCCGGCAGCCGGACGTGGAGACGGCGCTGGCGCGGACGATGGCGACGGCCGGGCGCACCGTCGCGGTCTCGGGGATCACCGTCGCGATCTCGCTGGCCGGACTGCTGATCTTCCCGCAGGTGTTCCTGCGCTCGATGGGCTTCGGCGGGATGAGCGCCGTCCTGGTCGCGATGCTCGCCGCCCTGACGCTGCTGCCGGCGCTGCTGGCGATGCTCGGCCCGAAGGTCGACGCGCTGTCGGTGCGGCCGTGGCTCCGGCGGGTGTTCCGGCGCCCGGTCGCCGGGCCGCCGATGGAGAACACCGGCGCCTGGTACCGGATCGCGCACGTGGTGATGCGCCGTCCGATCGTCTTCACCGTCGCCACCGTGGCACTGCTCGTCGCGCTCGCCCTCCCCTTCCTGCGCGTGCAGTTCGGCGGCATCGACGAGCGGGCGCTGCCGGCCGGCACCGAGAGCCGGGTGGTGGCGGAGACGATCAGGTCGGACTTCCCCGAGGACCCGTCCGGCCCGATCGAGGCGATCGTGACGCTGCCGGACGCCGTCGACTCCGCCGCGGGCGGCGCGGCGCTGCAGGCCTACGTCGACGCGGTGGCCGACGTCCCGGGTGTGGACGCCGCGACGGTGACCGGCGCGGCCGGGGACACCGCCCGCGTGGCCATCGCCTACGCCGGCGACCCGGTGGCCGAGGAGGCGCGGGCGCTGGTCAACGAGGTCCGCGACGTGCCGGCCCCGGCGGGCGGCGAGGTGCTGGTCGGCGGGCAGAGCGCGGTGCTCACCGACCTGCTGGAGAGCCTCGGGGCACTGCTGCCCTGGATGGCGCTGATGGTGGTGGCGACGACGTTCGTGCTGCTCTTCCTGGCCTTCGGCTCGGTCGTCCTGCCGATCAAGGCGCTGATCATGAACGTGCTCTCGATCGGTGCCTCGTTCGGCGCGCTGGTGTGGATCTTCCAGGACGGGAACCTCTCCGGGTTCCTGGACTTCACCCCCACGGGGTTCATCGAGGCCACCCAGCCGATCCTGGTGCTGGCGATCATCTTCGGGCTCTCGATGGACTACGAGGTCTTCCTGATGTCGCGGATCCGCGAGCAGTACGACCTGACCGGCGACAACACGGCCGCGGTCGCCACCGGGCTGCAGCGGACCGGCGGGATCATCACCAGCGCCGCACTCCTGCTGATCGTGGTGATCGGCGCGTTCTCGCTCTCGGGGATCACCTTCATCAAGATGATCGGCGTCGCCATGCTGATCGCCGTGGTGGTCGACGCGACGATCGTGCGGATCCTGCTCGTGCCCGCGACCATGCGGCTGCTGGGCCGGGCCAACTGGTACGCGCCCGGGCCCCTGCGCAGGCTGTACAAGCGGTACGGGATCCGGGAGTCCGACGGCGAACCGGCACCGCAGGCCGAGCCGCGCGAGCTCGCCGCCACCCACTGAGCCGGCCGGCGGGACCTCCCGGCCGGGAGGTCCCGCCAGCCGCGCCGATCAGACGGACTGCTCCTCGCGCACCGGCGGCCGGGGCCGCACGGCGAACCGCAGCACCGGCTGGGTGTCGTCGTCCAGGAGGTGCCGGGGCGCGAGCCGGACGCGGCGGGCGGGCAGGGGCGACGGCGGGAGCAGCTTGCCGCAGCCGACGCAGTAACGGCCCCGCTGCTCGACGGCGTTGCAGTGTGCGCAGGACATGGTGCCTCCTCGACTGGGCGTCCCCCGTGGACCCGCTGGACGGACCATCGCAGGCGCGACCCCCGGAATCGCGACTCTGCGGACGCGTGGGACCACCTGTGACCGGACCGTCATCTGCGAGGAGCGCCTGCGGACCTGCCCGGATACGTGCTAGACCTCGGCGATGACCGGACGGCAGCGTCTCGCAGCCGTCGGGCTCGCGGCCGCCGTCCTCCTGGCGACGGCCGGGTGCCCCATCGCGGGAGAGGAGCCGCCCGAGCCGACGCCGACCTCCTCGGACCAGGCCCTCCCGGGCCGCCCGACCGACGCGACCACCGACCTGCCTGCGTACGCCGGTCCGCCCGCAGGTGGAACGCCGAGCCTCGGCCCGCTCACCTCGCTTCGGGCGACGGTCGACCTGACCGCGGCGACGCCGGGAGTGTTCGCCCGGGCGGTGTCGGCGGTCGCCACGCCGGAGGGGGGTGCCGTCGTCGTGCTCAGCCCCCGCGAGCGGGATCTGGAGCACCGGGTGGTGACGGTCGGGCCCGGGGTGGACGGGTTCGGGATCACGCAGTCCGTGCCCATGCCGCGGATGCCCGACGTCTGGGGATCGCACCTGCTGACGGACGGCGACCTCGTGGTCGTCGGTCTCGTGGCCGACGGCGACGAGGCGGGTCCCGGCATCCAGGTGGTCGACCCGTCGAGCGGCGACGTGCGGACGACGGTGCTGATCCCGCTGGAGGACGGCACGGTCTCGGCCACCGGTCGCTCGGCGATGCTGCCCGGCAGCCCGACGCTGTACGTCGTCGCGACCGTGGAGGTGCGCGACGACGTGCGGGAACAGCTGTTCGCGGTCGACGTCCCGACCGGCCGGGTGGTCGCCGAACAGGACCTCGCCGACGACGTGGGCGCCGCGTCGCAGGACCCGATGGGCCGTCAGCTGGCCGGGCTGGTGGCACGGCCCGGTGGCGGGGCGACGATCGTCTTCGACGCCTCCCCCACGGACGTCGAGGAAGCCCGCATCCCGACCCTGCTGGCGTTCGACGCGGACCTGGCGCCCGACGGCGGCGCGGTCCGGACGACGAACCTGGCGGAGGGGGCGGAGACGCAGGCGGTGTCGGCGACTCCCGACGGCACGGTGTTCCTGCTGGTGGAGGTGGACGAGGGCGGGTGGGTGCTCGCCGTGCCCGACGGGGGCGGCGCCGGCCCGCTGGTGGCCCAGATCGACGACCGGATCTACACCTACGCGCTGGTCGTCGAGCCGGCCCAGGTGTGGTCGCTGCTGCCGGCCGAGGAGGGCGTGCGGGCGATCGACCTGGTCACCGGGGACGTCGCGGGGCCGGTGCGCTTCGGGTGCTCCCCGCGGCTGGACGTGCGCGCGCTGCTTCCCGCGCCGGACGGCGCGCTGATCATCGGCGAGTGCGACACCCCGCGTGAGGACACCCAGCTGCTGTGGATCGTCGGGCCGTGACATGTGACGGCCGGTTGCGCCCGGGAGTAGCGTCCCTGCTCACTCCCGGGACGCCGACCGCTCAGGAAGAGAGCTCATGAGCGCCGTGACCACCGAGGCAGTCCGGCTGGCCCCACGGCTGCGCGCCCTGCGCCCGGAGGCGACCGGCCTGTTCGACGTCGCCCACGCGCGCGCCTGGGACGCCGTGGACCCCGACCTGCTCGTCGCGATGCGCGCCCGCGCGGCGGCATTGCTGGGCCATCCGGACGGGGAGCGGGCGACCGCCGACAGCGAGCCGGTGCGTGCGTGCGTCGAGTTCGCCGAGCAGTTCGTCCTCGACGTGACCGCCATCGGCGAGGCCGAGCGCGACACGCTGCGCCGGCACTTCGACGAGCAGACCGTGGAGAACATCGTCCGCGCGTTCTTCCTGACGGAGTTCGGGCTGCGGCTCGAGCTGGTCTCGGGGCGACTGTTCGACGGTCCGGAGGTCGCGATGCCTCGGCCGCCGGTCCGGCGTTCCGACGACGCCGGCGCAGCGTTGCGCGAGGCAGTGGCCGACTACGCGGACGCCGTCGTCCGCGGTCGCTCGCTCGACCCGGTCGTCACCGAGCTCGTCCGGCTGCGGTGCGCCCGGACGCACAACTGCCGGATGTGCCGGACCCTCCGCCTCGTCGACGCGCGTGCGGCCGGGGTCGACGACACGATGAGCGCCGCCGTGGACCGCTACGAGACCAGCGACCTGGACGGCCGGGTCAAGGCTGCGCTCCGGATCACCGACGCGCTCATCACGATGCCCAGCAGCCTCTCGCCGTCAGCGGTGGAGCACGCCCGCACCCTCCTGAGCGAGGACGAGCTGGCCGAGCTGTGCCTGGACGTCTCGAAGTGGAGCACCCAGAAGGTCAAGGTGGCCCTGGGGACCGACGGAGCCGAGAACCTGCCGCTCAACGAGCAGGGCGTCAGCTTCTTCCGGTTCGACGACGAGGGCCGACCGATGGGGTTCTCGGCCGTCGCCGATTCCCACTGATCCGGCCAGGCGGGTCACTCCCGGGCGCCGAGGCTCGCCCAGTAGTCGTTGAGCGCGCGATTCGTATGCAGGAACCAGATGAACGGCCCCACCAGAGTGAAGAGCTGGCCGACCTCGTTGCTGAGCAGGAACGGTGAGACGAGGCCGAAGATGACCGCGACGACCAGCGCTTTCCATGATGCCGGGGAGCTCCGCGACGCGCCGCGTCAGGGCAATTCCTATCGGCCGGTCCACGTGGGCGGGCGCTTCTCGAGGTAGGCGGCGATGCCCTCCTTGCGGTCCTCGCTGAGGTACGGATTCGGGCCGACGTCGAGGCGGAGCGCCTGCCAGAGCGGCAGCTCCAGGCCCTTGACCGCGGTCTCCTTCATCCGCCGGACGGAGATCGGCGCGTTGGCGGCGATCCGCTCGGCCAGCTGGAGGGCCGTCGCGAGGACGTCGGTGGTGATCCGGTTGACCAGACCCCACCGTTCGGCGTCCTCGCTGGTCACGTAGTCGCCGATCAGCAGCATCTCCATGGCAATGCCCATGGGGATCCGCTTCGGCAGGACGACGGAGCCGAAGTTGGCGCCCATGCCGATGGTGGCCTCGGGCAGGCCGAGCGTGATGCCGGGCGCGGCGACCCGGAGGTCGCATGCCAGCGCGAGCTCGAACCCGCCGGCGACGGCGGCGCCCTGGAGCGCCGCGACGATCGGGACCGGCGTCTCGGTGACCACCTCGAACAGGGACCGGGTGGGCCGGTTCATCGGCGGGCGGAAGTGCTCGCCGCGCTGGTCGCGCTCGCGGATCTCCTTGAGGTCGAAGCCGGCGCAGAAGGCGGGACCGTTGCCGGTGAGGACGATCGCGCGGACGTCGCCGTCCTCCGCGGTCGTGAGGAGCTGCTCGATGAGGTCGGCCTGCAGCGGCGTGGAGAGCGCGTTGCGACGCTCGGGCCGGTCGAGGGTGAGGACGCGGACGCGCCCGCGGTCCTCGACGATCAATCCGGACTCGAGACGCGGCGCCTTGCTCACGACCGCAGCACCCCGGGCACGAGGGCCTAGCTCACTCGTCGCTCTCGTGGCAGTCGCAGGGGCAGTCGTGGCAGCACAGCACGTGCACTCCCGCGTCGCAGGGCGTGGCGGAACTGGTTCCGTCGGTGATCACTGGCCGGTCTCCTCGTCAACGTCGTCGAGCGTCGGGCAGGCCGACTCTGCGGTGTTGCTCACTTTCCACGCCGCAGAAACGCCGGACGTGACCGGGCCGCGACCTCTCAGTCGACGTCGGGTGCCGGCACGAGGGTCACCGACACGTCGATGTTGCCGCGGGTCGCGTTGGAGTACGGGCAGACCTGGTGCGCGGCGTCCAGCACGGCGCGGGCCTGCGCCTCGTCCTCCACCTCGGGCAGCGTGACCAGGAGCTCGACGGCGAGCTGGAAGCGCCCGCCCTCGACCGCGCCGATCCCGACGCGGGCCGTCACCCGGGAGCCGGCGGTCGACAGCTTCATCCGGCGGGCGACCCTGATCATGGCGTTGTCGAAGCAGGCGGCGTAGCCCGCGGCGAACAGCTGCTCCGGGTTCGTCGCCCGCCCACCCGGGCCGCCCAGCTCCTTGGGCACGGCCAGGTCGACGGTCAAGGCACCGTCGGACGTCGCCACGTGCCCCTCGCGCCCACCCGTTGCGGTCGCCTCTGCGGTGTACAGGATGTTCATGCCGCCAGAGTGCTCTCCGCCCGGACGGACGGCAGGGACAGATCGCTGCGTCAGGCGCGGTGCGGGACGACGACCACCGGTGGCCGAGGCTGCCGACGAGCGGACCGCTCGGCACGCGGGTTCCCGTCCGCCGCGAGGCGGACCATCCGGCGTCCCCACCGAGCGGCGGTCGCGCCGACGCGGAGGACGGCGCATCGCGTGGTCCGTGGCGCAGGGGCGACGAGCGGGTGCCGCCGTTCGCAGGTGCACGCCTGTTCGACGTAGGCGGTCAGCCGCTGCCGGGCCCGGGCGAGCGCCGGGTCGTCGGCGTGCTGCCGGAGCAGCTCGGCGAAGCCGGGCAGCGCCCGGCTGAGCTCGTCGACGGCCCCCAGGACGTCGCGGTGCAGATCGTCCGTGCCGCACTCCAGGGCCTGGTCCAGCCGGGCGAGCAGGTTTGCCTGCCATCGCTGGTGCACGGCGAGCAGGAGGTCCCGCTCGGTCCCGAAGAGGTGGAGTGCTGCTTCCAGCTCCGGGGACCGCACGGTCCGGTCGGAGCCGATCTCGGCCTGCGCGAGGTCCCGCAGGGCCAGCGCCTTCTGTCGTCGTTCCTGTGCTGCTCCGGTGCCGTCCGTGCCCTCCATGACACTTCCCCGTCTACTCAAGGTAGCTCGTATACCGACGGTACAGACTATGCTCCCGGTCGTGACACGGGTCAAGTCGAGGCGCGAGGAGTACTCGGCGGCGACGCGGCAGGCCCTGCTCGAGAGCGCCACGGCCCTGTTCGCCGAGCGCGGCTACGCGCGTACCTCGCTCGACGAGATCGCGGCGGGGGCGCGGGTGACCAAGGGCGCGCTGTACGGGCACTTCGCCAGCAAGCAGGCCCTGTTCCGCGCCGTGCTGGAGGACCTGGAGGCCGCGACGACGGAGGAGGTCGGGCGGGCGGTGGCCGCGGCGGGCACCCCCTGGGACGGCGCGCTCGCGGGACTGGACGCGTTCCTGCAGGCGTGCTGCAACACCGTCTACGGCGCCGTGGTCATGCGCGAGGCCGCGGTCGCTCTCCCCTACGCCGAGTGGTCCGCGGCCGAGGAGCTGCACAGCTACAAGATGGTCGTCGGGCTGGTGGAGATGCTGATCGCGGCCGGCGAGATCGACCCGCTGCCGCTCGAGGCCGCTGCCCGGATCGTGCACGCCGTGGTCGGGGCGGCGGCGATGCTGATCGCCGGCGCCGCACCCGCGGACCAGGCCAAGGCCTTCGAGGACGCCCGCGCCGTCGTGCTCCGCCTCGCCGAGGGCATCCGGCGCCGCTGAGCAGGCCCCGATCGGGGAGCGGCCGTCCTACGGTGAGGCCCCCGGGCGCCCAGCATCAGGAGTTGACTGCGATGGCCGCCGGCCTGCGGACGTTCGTCGACATCGACGCCACACCCGAGCGCGTGTGGCAGGTGCTCACCGACCTGCCCGCGTACGCGGAATGGAACCCGTTCGTCACCGAGGCCGAGGGGACCTTCGTCGAGGGGACGAGGCTGCTCGTCACCGTGCCCGCCGGGAGTGCGCTCCTGCAGCCACGACTGCGGCCCACGGTGCTGGAGGTGGTCCCCCTCCGGCGGCTGCGCTATCGGAGCAGGCTCGACAGGTGGGGCATCCCCGGTCTCTTCGACGTCGAGCAGACCATCACCTCGTCGACCAGGACGGCGGTGTGCGCGTGTGGTTGCAGGACCGCTTCGGTGGCCTGCTGGCAGCGGCACTGATCCGTCCCCTGAGCCGCCACCGCCTGGCGGGCTTCACCGCCATGACCGCAGCGCTCAAGGCCCGCGTCGAGGGCACGGAGGCGCCCCGCCCCGGATGAGATCGCCGGCTCCCGGCGTCAGTGACCGATGAGGGCGAACTCCTTGCAGGTGCCCCGGTCGTGGCCCGGCCGGCGGCAGTGGGTGCAGATCCGCACCTCGCGAGGCGTCGGGACGACGGCCCGGGCGGCGGCGAGGTCGGCCGGGGACGTCGGCTTCAGGTCGTCGAAGTAGTCCGGCAACCCCAGACCGTGCGCCGTCGTGCGCAGCTGCCGGATCTCGGCGGTCGTGAGGATCGAGTCGGCGAGCGCCGCGGACCGCAGGTACTCCAGGATCCCGCCGTGCAGGGTGGCGACCTGGGCGGCGCCCAGACCGGCGGACCCGGCCAGCCGGGCCAGGATCTGCGCCTCGCCGCCGAGGATGCGGCCGTCCTCCAGCGCGTCGGCAAGGGCGTCGAGGTAGCGCTGGGCATCGGCCTCCGACGCCTCGGTCGCCGACGCGGGCAGCCGCGACATCAGCGAGGACATCCAGCCGTCGGCGCCCTTGCGCAGCTCGGTCGCGCGGGTGCTCGGCCGCACGTCGCGCGGCAGCTGCGGCATCGGCCGGGTACCGGTCAGGAAGCGGAGCGGCTCGCCGTACGTCCCGAGCATCCGGGGCATCAGCGCCGCGACCGTGCGGACGTCGGCGAGCGCGGCGTGCGCGTCGACCGTCGAGAGGCGGGCCGCCTTGGCCAGCGTCGTCAGCTTGTGGTTGGGCGACCGAAG
>NZ_SPQM01000116.1 GCF_004570345.1 Blastococcus sp. CT_GayMR20
CGGCGGGGTGGACTCCTGGACGTCGGCCTCCTCGATGTCGGCATCCCCGAGGTCGGTCACCTGGAGCGGCGCGAGTTCCTCGCTGCCGGTGCCCACGATCTGGCTGATCGACATGCCGCTGATGCCCATGTGGCTGTCCTCGGAGTAGCGGAGCGGGGCGAACCACGGACCCTCGAAGTCGGCGCCGACGGCCTCGATCGCCTCGATGATGCCGTCACGCGTCGGGTTCTGACCGGCCGCCTGCAGCGCCGAGACCGTGAGGTAACCGAGGGTCATGCCGTACATCCGGTAGTTGCTGAACTCGCCCTCCTGACCGGACGCCTCCCAGATCTCGGAGAACGTCTGGACCCACGGGTTGTCCGTCTGGTCGACGGTCGGGATGTACTCGGTCGTGATGGCGCCTTCGAGCGAGCTGGCGTCAGTCACCGCGCCCTGGGAGACGCGGGCCAGGATCGCCCCGACCAGCGTCGGGTCCGATCCGATGTTCGCGTACACCCACTGGGGGTCGAAGCCGAGCTGCCGTGCGGTCAGCTGCGAGAGCGCGGTGTACGTGGGCGTCGCGAAGCCGATCACCAGGTCGGCGCCGGCGGCCTGCAGGGCGGCGATCTGCGGGCCCACGTTGGTGTTGCCCGACGTGTACCGCTGCACCTCGATGATCTGGTCGTCCAGCGACTGCCGGAGCCCGGACTCGCCGTCCTCGCCCAGGTCGTCGTCCTGCACGAAGAGGCCGATCTTCGCGTCCGGGAACTCCTCGGCGATGTACTGCCCGAGGATCTTCCCCTCGCTCTGGTAGTCGGTCTGCCAGGCGAAGGTGTACGGGTTGGTCTCCGGGTCCTCGCCCCACAGCACCGAACCGGAGGCGACGAAGAGGTCGGGCACACCCTCGCTGTTGAGGAAGTCCAGGACCGCGCTGTGCGTCGGCGTGCCGAGGCCACCGACGATGGCGAAGACCTCGTCCTCCAGGACGAGCTGGTTGACGACCTGGGTGGTGTTCGTCGGGTTGTAGGCGTCGTCGCGGAAGATCCACTCGATCTGCCGGTCGTTGACGCCGCCGTTCTCGTTCACGTGGTCGAAGTACGCCTGGATACCGGTGGGGATCTCGCTGTAGCCGGGGGACGCCGGACCGGTGAGCGGGAAGTGCCCGCCGAGCTTGATGCTGTCCTCGGTGATGCCGATGTCGGACGCCTCGTTCGCGCCGCCCTCACCGCCACCACCGCCGCCGCCGTCGTCGCTGCCGCCGCAGGCGGCGAGCATGGAGGCGACGGTGGCGGCGGCGATCGCGCTCGTGAAGCGTCGGGAGGATCTGGACAACTGTTCTCCTCTGGTGCGGCCCGGGCGTCGGTGCCCGGGAGTCTGGGTGGGGGGTGGGATGAGCGGCCGGGGGACCGGCGGGTCGGTCGTTCTCCTCACTCCCGGGCGGAGGCGCGGGATGCCGCCGCCCGCTTGGCACGGGCGGTCAGCCAGCGCATGCGGACGGTGCCGACGAAGCCGGCGGGGGCGAAGATCATCGCCACGATCAGGACGATGCCGTAGACGAAGGGAGCGAGCTGGGCTGCTTCGGTGTTGTCGAGCCCCATGTCGGCGCCCAGATCGGTCACGAAGGGCGGCAGGAAGACGAGCAGGGCCGACCCGAGCAGCGCGCCGAGCAGGCTGCCGAGGCCGCCGAGGACGATGGCGGTCAGCAGCGAGAGGGACAGGACCAGCGTGAATCCGCTGGGCGCCGCGAGCCGGACGACCAGGGCCAGCACGCCGCCGGCGAGGCCCGCCGCGGCGGCACTCACCACGAAGGCCAGCACCCGCCAGGCACCCAGGTTGATCCCGGCCAGCTCCGCGGCGACCTCCTGGTCGCGGACCGCACGCCACGTACGGCCGATGCGGCTGCGCACCAGATTGGCCAGCAGGAAGTACGTGATGATCAGGCAGATCGCACCGACGTAGGCCAGCCACTTGGTGCCGGTGGCCGAGTTGCCGGACACGGTGTCGATGAAGCTCTCGAAGCTCTCCGGGGCCCGGGGGGCCCGGACGCGCAGACCCTGGTCACCGCCCAGGGTGCCCTGGAAGTAGAGGGCCAGGCCCGGGAGCCCGACGGCGAGGGCCAGCGTCGCGCCGGCCAGGTACGGGCCGTGCAGGCGGGCCGCGGCGACCCCCACGAGGGCGCCGACGGCGGTGGCCGTCACCACCGACACGAGCAGGATCAACGGCAGCGGGAGCGGCTCGTCGGCCTGCAGGAACAGCGCCGTGGTGTACGCCCCCACGGCCATCAGCGCCCCGTGACCGAGCGAGATCTGCCCGTTGAGCCCGGTCAGGACTGTGAGGCCGCCGGCGGCGATGGCGTAGTAGGACAGCTGGGCGAGCTGCGAGTTGGTGAACGGGTCGGTGATCTCCAGCAGGACCACCGCACCGACCGCGCAGATCAGCACGATCACGAGGTGGCGCAGCAGGGTGGACTTCGGCAGGAACGACCGGCCGCCGCCGGCAGCCTGCGCCGAGGTGGCGTTCGCGGCCGCCGTGGCCTCGACGGGCGCCTCGCTGGTCGCCGCGCCGGCACCGGACGTGGGGGTCTGCGGGTCGCTCATCGTCATGCCCTCCGGGCCACGGTGCTGGAGAAGAGGCCGCCTGGTCGGACGAGGAGCACGACCATGAGGATCACCAGGGCCGCGATGTTCACCAGCGCGCTGCCCCGCTCGATGTAGCCGCTGACGTAGCTGAGCGCCAGGCCGAGCAGCAGACCGCCGACGATGGCGCCGATCGGCGAGTCCAGTCCGCCGAGGATCGCGGCGACGAACCCGAAGACGATCAGGCTGTCCATGTAGGCCGGGAAGATGAACTCGCCGCCGGCGATCAGCAGCCCGGACAACGAGCCGACCACGGCGGCCAGGGCCCAGCCGAGGGTGAGCATCCGGCCGACCCGGACGCCGAGCAGGCGGGCGACCTCCTGGCCGAACGCGGAGGCGCGCATCGCGAGCCCGACGCGGGTGAAGCGGAACAACGCGACGAGCAGTCCCATGACGATCAGCACCGAGCCGATGATGTAGACGCTGGTCGGGCTGAAGGCGATGCGCGTGTCGCCGAACTGGAACCCTTCCAGCGCGAACGGCGTGGGGAACGACTGGAAAGCGGAGCCGCCCACGATCGCGATGAGGGCCTGGATGGCAACGAACAGGCCCAGGGTCACGATCACGGCGTTGAGCTCCGGCCCGCCCTCGACCGGCCGGATGATGACCCGCTCGACGACGGCGCCGATCACGAAACCGGCGACCAGGGCGGCGATGAGCGCGAGCCAGTAGGAGTACCCCGCGTTGATGATGGCCAGGGCGATGAACGCGGTGGCCGCGGCCATCGAGCCCTGCGCGAAGTTGACGATCCGGGTGGACCGCCAGATCAGCACCAGGGCCAGGGCGAAGGCGGCGTAGATCATGCCCTCGACCAGGCCCGAGAGCGTGATGTTGATGAACTGCTGCACGGAGGTGCCTCCCTGGACTGTGCGGGGGGGTCAGAAGCCGAGGTAGGCGTGCCGGAGGCCCTCGTCGGCCATCAACGTCCGGGCGTCGTCGGTGACGACGACCTTCCCGAGGTTGAGGACGACGCCGACGTCGGCCACCGACAGGGCGCTGCGCGCGTTCTGCTCGACGAGCAGCACCGACAGGCCCTCGCGGTCGACCAGCTGCCGCAGCAGCCCGAAGATCTGCGCGACGATCCGCGGCGCAAGGCCGAGGGACGGCTCGTCGAGCAGCAGGATGCGCGGCTTGGCCAGCAGGGCCCGCCCGATGACGAGCATCTGCCGCTCGCCGCCGGACAGCGTGTGCGCCGGGTTGTCCTTGCGCTCGTAGATGCGCGGGAACGTCTCGTAGACCTTGTCGAACTCCTCCCGGCCGACCTTCCCGCGGAACAGCGACCCGACGCGCAGGTTCTCGTCGACGGTGAGCTCGGCGATGACGCCGCGACCTTCCGGCACGTGGGACATGCCCTTGCCGACCATCTCCTCGACGGCCGCGCGGGTGATGTCATCGCCGTCCAGTCGGACCGTTCCGGACACCGGGCGGACGAGACCGCTGATCGTGCGCAGCAGCGTCGTCTTGCCGGCGCCGTTCGCCCCGAGGACGGCGGTGATCCGGCCGGCCTCCGCGCTGAGCGAGACACCGTCGAGCGCGCGCACCGGCCCGTAGGCCGAGGTGAGGCCCTCCACCTCGAGGAGGGCGCGGCCGTTGCCGTTGCCGTGGGCGCGCGTGGAGCCCGCGGACACCGCGGTGCTGCCGTGGGCCTCAGCCATGGGTGCGTCCTCCGTCCGCCTGGGCCAGCTCGGCCGCGTCGGCCTCGACGTCGACGGCGTCGCCGAGGTAGGCCTCGGTGACCGCCTCGTTCGCCTGGACCTCGGCGGGCGTGCCGGCGGCGATCTGCTTGCCGGAGTCGAGGACGGTGATCTGGTCGCAGACCCGCATGACGAGGTCCATGTGGTGCTCGACCAGCAACACGCTCATCCGCGAGGACAGGGTCTGGATCAGGTCGCCGAGCTCGTTCATCTCGTCCTCGGACAGGCCGGAGGCCGGCTCGTCGAGGAGCAGGAGGTCGGGCTCGGCGACGAGGGCCCGGGCCAGCGCGACCCGCTTCTGCACGGGGTAGGGGAGGCTGCCCGGGTACCGGTCGGCGTAGGACTCCGCGCCCAGTTCCACCAGCGCGGCCTGCGCGCGCTCGCGCAGGAGCCGGTCGTCCTTGTCGGCCGTGGGCAGCGCCAGCAGCGCGGAGAAGAATCCCGCCTTGGCGTGCCGGTGGGCACCGACCATGACGTTCTCCAGGACGGTCAGGCCGGCGAACAGGCCGACCCCCTGGAGGGTGCGCGAGATGCCGAGATTGCTCAGCTGGCTGGGCCGGAGCCTGCGCAGCTCGCGGTCCCGCCACGTGATGCGGCCGGACGTCGGGCGGACGAGGCCGCACGCGACGTTGAACAGGGTGGTCTTCCCGGCACCGTTGGGGCCGATGAGGCCGTGGACCTGCCCGGGCTCGACAGTGACCGAGACGTTGTCGAGGGCGAGGACGCCGCCGAACGCGACGTTGATGCCGCTCATCTCGAGCCGGGCTGTGGGCGTTCTGTCCTGAGGTGGCCTGCCGGGTTCCGTCGGCGTCGCCAAGGGGCCCACTGCTCCTCTTCGTCGGGGAGGGTTCGACGCCTGGCCGGGTGCGCCGGTCGGCGGCGATTGGGTCACGAGTACGTCCTGATGAGCCTGCCTAGTCGTGGTGGTCGTCACAATGGGCGCACCGCACAGCGTCCGCAACTTCGTGTTGTGCTGTGAGCGGCGCGTCACGAGGAGGTGATCGAATGCAGCCGTTCCGAGCCGAGGTCAGAGCCCGCCTGGCCGAGCTGGCCCCGTTGCTGCTCGATCAGCTCGACGCCATGACCGACCGGATGATCGAGGTACTGCAGCGCACCGAGCCGGCCTACCGGCAGCTGCTGGCACGTGGCGAGGACGAGCTGCGCCGCTCCACGCGCGCCAACCTCGAGCGCGGCCTGGGCACCCTCATCGGCGCGGCCTCGGGGAACCGGGTCACGTCCCTGCGCGACGCCCGCGAGGTGGGACGGCGCCGCGCGGCGCAGGGCATCCCCCTGGAGGCCGTGCTGCGCGCCTACCGCCTCGGCGGTCAGATGACCTGGGAGGCACTCCTGCAGGTCGCGCGCACCGGCAGCCACGAGCACGACACCCTGCTGCTGGAGGTCGCCGGCTCGGTGTGGCGCACGAACGACGTCGAGTGCGCCGCGGTGGCGGAGGGCTACCGCGAGGAGCAGCGGCGGCTCGCCGGCGTGGACGAGGACGCGCGCCAGCAGGTCCTCGACGGACTCCTGGGCGGCCGGGGCGGCGACCCCGCCTACGTACGGGCGGCGTCGGAACTCCTCGCGGTCCCGCTCGACGGCCGGCTGGTGGTCGTGGTGGCGCTGCCGGACCCCGACGGCGCGCCGGTGCTCGACTCCCCGCACGCGGAGCTGCTCAAGCGGGGCGTGCGGTCGGTGTGGGGAACCCGGTCCGGCGCGCAGGTCGGGATCGTGGCGCTGGGGACGCAGTCCGGGTGCGACGTCGTGAGCTGGCTGCGGGCGTCGGCGGCGGGCCCGGTCGGCCTCTCGGCGGTCGTCGAGGGCGCGGCCGCGGTGGGGTCGGCCTACCGCCTGGCCGAGACCGCCGCGCGCACCCTGCCGGCCGGCACCCGGCGCGTGGTGAGCATCGACGAGCGGCTGCCCGAGGCGCTGCTCAGCAACTCACCTGAGATCAGCTCGCGGCTGGTGGGCCAGTCGCTCGGCGGGCTGCTCGAGCTGCCCGAGGACGAGCGCGAGATGTTGCTGGACACCCTCGCCGCGTTCCTGGCCTCCGACGGCTCGCCGACCCGTGCGGCCGACGAGCTGTACTGCCACCGCAACACGGTGATGCACCGGCTGCGGCGGATCGAGTCGGTCACCGGCCGCAAGGTGACCGACCCGCGCTCCCGCCTGCTGTGGCAGCTCGCCCTGCTCGGCACCGACGGCGGGCGGGCCGCCCAGCGCTCCGCCTAGCCTTCTACTGGAGGTAGCTCTCGACCGTCGACTCGGGGCGCGCCTCGGCCTCGTCGGGGTTCTCGTCGTACTGCCGCTTGGCCCGCCACTGGCGCAGCAGGTCCCAGCACTGGTCCAGGTGCACCTCGAGCTCCTTCATCCGGGCGCGCTGCTCGTCGGTGTGGTCGGTGCTCTCCCGGAGCTTGTGCTCCTCGTCGACCAGGTCGTGGATGCGGCTCATGATGTCCTTCTCGTCCATGCCGACACCCTGCCCCTCGGGGCCGACGCGAAACAGGGCGGCCCTTCATCCCTCCTGCGGGAGCCGGCCCTCGACGAAGGCGGCCAGCCGCCGCGTGACCACCCCACCGGCGCGGCCGAGCGCGAGGAGGGCGGCGCGGTCGAGCGGCGCCCGGACGCTCCGCTGAGCCGTGGGGCGCGTGGCCACCGCGTGGCCGGCAGTGACCAGCTCGGGCCACGGGCGGCCCAGCTGCGCCTGGACCCGCGCCAGCGCCTCGGCGGTCGGTGCCGCGTTGCCCTCGACCATCGCGGTGACGAATGCCGGCTCGCTGCCGGCGACCCGGGTGGCGTCTCGGAAGCTCCCGGCGGCCAGGGCGAGCGCGAGCGGTCCCGCCTCTCCGGCCGCCGCGGCGAGGGCGGCGGCGAGCAGGTGCGGGACGTGGCTGACCGCGGCGACCGCGTCGTCGTGCTCGGCGGCCGTCAGCGGGACGACCTCGGCACCGGCGTCGAGCGCGACCTCGGTCACCCGCAGCCACCGGGACAGGTCGGTGTCGGGCTCCAGGCACACCGCCCACCGCGCACCGTCGAAGAGGTCCGGGTCCACGGCCTCGTGCCCCGAGTGTTCGGTGCCGCACATCGGGTGGCCGCCGACGAAGCGGCTGCCGAACGCCGCCCCGACCGTCCCGAGCACCGGGCTCTTCACGGAGCCGACGTCGGTGACGGTCGCGTCCGGGTCGACGGTCAGGCCGTCCAGTGCGGTGGCCATGGCCGGTAGGGGGACGGCGAGGACCACGACGCCGGACAGGTCGCGCGTGATGCGCACGCCCCGCGCCGCAGCGGCCTCGCGAGCCTGCGGATCGGTGTCCCAGCCGGACACCGGACGGCCCGCCCTCACCAGCGCGGCGGCCAGCGACCCGCCGAGCTGACCCAGGCCGACGACGCCGACCGGCGGGGCGGGCATCGTCGGGACCGGGAACCCCGTCACGCGCGGTCCCACGGGCGGTCGGTGCGGAAGACCCGGGCGAGGGCGGTGGCGACCAGTCGGCCGTCCTGCGCCGTCGCATCGATCCGGTAGACGGCGGTGCGGTTGCTGCGGTGCACCTCCGTGCCCTCCGCGACGAGCACGTCGTCGGGACGCCCGGCCGCGAGGAACTCGGTGTGCACGTCCTGGGCGATCGCGAGCGTGCCGTGACTGTTGCTCACCGCCGCGTGGACGATGTCGAGCAGCGCCATCGTCGCCCCGCCGTGCGCCATCCCGAAGGCGTTGACCAGGGCCGGGGTCACCGTCATCGACGCCCGGGCGTAGCCGGGGCGCACCTGCTCCAGGGTGATGCCGAGGTGGACGGCGAGCGGGTCGGACGCCAGGTGGGCGAACAGGTCGACTGGGACGTCGTCGTGCGGGTCCGCCATGATCGGACCCTATGACCCCCCGGTCGTTCCTCCTCACACCGGAACTGGCGGACTACGTCCGCGCCGCCTCCGAACGGCCCGACGACGTCGCCGCCGACCTGCTCGCCGAGACAGCGGCGATGGCCGAGCGGGGCGAGGCCCCGGCCACGTTCCAGATCGCACCCGAGCAGGGCGCGTTCATGCAGTTGCTCGCCCGCGCGCTCGGCGCGCGGACGGCGATCGAGATCGGGACGTTCACCGGCTTCTCCGCGTTGTGCATCGCCCGGGGACTGCCCGACGACGGCTCGCTGATCTGCTTCGACCGCAGCGAGGAGTGGACGGCGGTCGCGCGGCGGTACTGGGACCGTGCGGGCCTGGGCGACCGGATCGAGCTGCGCCTGGGGGACGCCCTGCCCCTGCTGCGCGAGCTGCCCGCCGTCGAGACCTTCGACCTGGCATTCGTCGACGCGGACAAGACGGGCTACCCCGCCTACGTCGAGGAGCTGCACCCGCGGATGACGGCGAACGGCGTGGTGCTCCTCGACAACACGCTGCGCTCGGGCCGGGTGCTGGACCCGCAGAGCGACGACGACCGCGCCCTGGTGTCGCTGAACGCGGCCCTGGCCACCGACCCCCGCTGGGAGACCGTGCTGCTGCCCCTCGCCGACGGCCTGACCGTGCTGCGCAAGCGATGAGCGCTCCCGAGGGCCCGGAGCGGACGAGCTTCGCCGTGCGGGTGAGCCGGCCGTCGTCCGGGTGGCGGGTCGAGCTGCTCGCCGACGACGCCGGCGACGAGCTGCCGGTGCTGGAGCGGGCGCTGGGGGAGGTGGGCGCCGACGGCTGGCCGCCGCCGTTCGTGCTGGTCGTCGACTCGCGGCTGTACTTCGTCGTCCTCCGGCACGGGCCCGGCGGCATGGTGCGGGCGCTGATCTCCGACGCGACGATGCTCGAGTGGGTGCTGGCCGCCGAGGTGGTCGAGCGCTACGGCATCGGCGTGGACACCGAGGGCGCGTTCGACGACGACGAGGCCGGCTGGCCGGGCGGCGACCTCGACGTCTTCGCCGACGACGGCCTGCCGCACGAGGAGCTGAGGGCGATCGTGACCGCCGACGACCTGTGGGCCGACGAGATGGTGCACCGGATCGCTGCGCGGCTGGGCTTCGCCGACGAGCTGGCCGCGGCGGTCGGCGCGTGACGGTCTCGGCCGTCGTGTTCGACCTCGGCGGGGTGCTGACGGAGAGCCCGATGCACGCCTTCGCCGCCTACGAGGCCGAGGCGGGTCTGCCCGACGGGCTGATCCGGCGGCTCAACTCGACCGATCCGGACGCCAATGCCTGGGCGCGGTTCGAGCGCAACGAGCTCGACGTCGCCGGGTTCTCCGCGGCATTCGAGGCCGAGGCGCGCGCGGCGGGGCACGAACTGGACGCCGCCCGCGTGCTGGCCGCGCTCCGTGGGGAGCTGCGGCCGGAGATGGTGCGGGCGGTCCGCCGGCTCAAGGAGGCCGGCCTGCCGCTGGCACTGCTGTCGAACAACGTGGCGCCGATGGAGCGGGCCGGGGAGCTGGGGGAGCTGCTCGCGCTGTTCGACGCCGTCGTGGAGTCCTCGCTGGAAGGCGTGCGCAAGCCGGAGCCGGAGATCTACCGCCGGGCTCTCGACCGGCTCTCCGAGGCGGTCGGACGGCGGATCGCGGCGGGCGACTGCGCCTACCTCGACGACCTCGGCATCAACCTGAAGCCCGCACGGGCACTGGGCTTCTCGACGGTCAAGGTGGTCGACCCCGCTGCCGCGCTGGCGGAGCTGTCGGAGCTCGTCGGCTTCCCGCTGGACGGACCCGCGTGAGGGACGGTCACCGTTCCTCCGGACGGTCGAGCCCTGCTCACACCCGCGGAGCAGAGCTCGACCGTGCGCAGGGGTACCCCCGGTGACCCTCGACGTCGATGCCGCGATGGGGCGGGCACTCGAGCTGGCGGCCGCGGCGCAGGAGTGGGGCGACACCCCGATCGGCGCCGTCGTCCTCGGGCCGGACGGGACGGTCCTCGCCGAGGCCGCGAACGAGCGGGAGAAGCGTGGCGACCCGACCGCGCACGCGGAGGTGCTCGCCCTGCGCGAGGCCGCGCGGGTGCACGGCGACGGGTGGCGGCTGACCGGCGCGACGCTGGTGGTCACGCTGGAGCCGTGCACGATGTGCGCCGGCGCGAGCGTGCTCGCCCGGGTGGCGCGGGTGGTCTACGGCGCCGACGACCCGAAGGCCGGGGCGGCCGGCTCCCTGTGGGACGTCGTCCGCGACCGGCGGCTCAACCACCGTCCCGAGGTCACCGCGGGGGTGCGGGCCGAGGAGTCCGCCACGCTGCTACGCGCGTTCTTCCGCGCTCAGCGGGGCCTGTAGTCTCTCCGGCGGTGGCGTGTCCGAGCGGCCGAAGGAGCACGCCTCGAAAGCGTGTGAGGTGCAAGCCTCCGTGGGTTCAAATCCCACCGCCACCGCCAGCAGGAACGACGGCGGCGTCCGCACGGGTCCAGACCCGGGGGCGCCGCCGTTCGCGTTCCGGATTCACGCCGGGTCGTCGCTGTCGAGCAGCAGCCTGCCGTCGTCCCCTCGGACGAACGTGATCCGGTGGCGTTCGGTCTCGCTGGAGCCGTCGGGCCGGTTGTAGGTGATGGAGACGAGCGCGGTCGTGTCGTCCTGCGCCTCGACGTCGCTGATCTGCACGCTGGAGAACTGGCTCCAGAAGAACGCGAACCGCTCCTCGTAGGGGAATTCGGCCTGGAACCCCGGGCTGGTCAGCTGGTAGGCCGCCGGCAGATCACCCGGGACGTCGGCGAAGAAGTTCGTCACTGCCTGGGCCGGGTCGCCGGCAGCCGCAGGCTCCGTCGCGGTCGACGTCGTCGACTCCGCGGTGGACGGCGACGACTGCTCCGCGGTGGTCTGCTCCGCATCGTCCGTCGGCGCCGCGCTCGTGGTCGTGGTCGTGGCGCCCGCGGAGTCGGACGGATCGGACCCGTCGCCGTCGAGGGCGACTGCCCAGAAGACGATGAGACCCGCGAGCACCAGTGCGACGAGCCCGGCGAGGACCCAGAGCGCCCGGCCGCGGCGCCGTCCCGGTTCGCGCGGCGGGCGGACGTCGGTGCGCTCCGGCGCGACGGCGGCGGCCGCGGGGGGAGCGACGGCAGCTTGTGGAGCGACGGCGGCCGGGGCGGCCTGGACCGGGCCGCCGGCGGGCGGGTCGGCGGTCTCTCGTTCCCGGGTGTCCGTCCGCGTCGGCGGTGGGTTCAGCGAGGTCGGCGGTGGTGGGACCGGGGTCGCCGCGGAGTTGGCTGACGCGCCGTCCGCGGGGAAGGCCGCCGTCCGGTTGCGGCCCGGGGTGTTCGACCCGAGATCGGTGCGGGCCAGCAGGACCGTGGTCGTGTCGCCGTTGCGGCCGGCCGCCAGCTTGGCCAGCTCGTCCCGGACCTCGGTCATCTCGGGCCGGTCGGCCGGAGTCGCGGCGAGCATGCGGATGAGCGGCTTGGTCAGCGAACCGGCCCTGCGCGGGGGGATGATCTGCCCGCCGGCCACCTTGTGCAGCATGGCGAGGGCGTTGTCCTCCATGCCGAAGGGCGGGTGCCCCTCGATGCACGTGTAGAGGGTGGCGCCCAGCGAGAAGACGTCGCTGGCCTCGGTCATCGCGTGTCCCTGCGCCACCTCGGGCGCCAGGAACGCCGGGGTCCCGGTGATCTGGCCGGTCTGGGTGAGAGTCACGTCGCCGCTGGCGTGCGAGATGCCGAAGTCGGTGATCTTGACCAGGCCCTCGACCCGGCCGCCCTCGCCGATCAGGATGTTCGCCGGCTTCACGTCGCGGTGCACGATCCCCGCGGCGTGGGTGGCGGCCAGCGCGTCGGCGACCTGGGCGCCGATCTGCGCCGCCTGGTCCACCCGCAGGACGCCGTCCTCGCTGAGCACGGCCGCGAGGCTGCGCGAGGGCAGGTACTCCATGACCAGCCACGGCTGGTCGGCCTCGAGCGCGACGTCGTAGACGCTGATCGCGTGCGGGTGGCTCAGCCGCGCGGCGATCCGCCCCTCGCGCAGGGCGCGCCCGCGCTGCTGCTCGGCCTCTGCGGCGCTCACCCCCGCTGCGGTCAGGACCTGCTTGACGGCGACCTGGCGGCCGAGCAGCTCGTCGCGGGCCAGCCAGACCGTGCCCATCCCGCCTCCGCCGAGCTGCGACTTCAGCCGGTACCGGCCGGCGACGAGTCGGCCGGGAGTGGTGACGGGGCGGGTCATCTGGTCATCGGCGGCGGATCAGACTCCGGACGGGACCCCGAAGCGGCGCACGTACTCCTCCTGGGCGCCGGCCGGAAGGGCGTCGTAGAGGCCGGCCAGCTCGTCGTGCACCGACGGGTCGAGGTCGTCGAAGATCTGCTTCCAGCTGGGCGCCTCGTCGTAGCTGCGGGTGAGCAGCAGCTCCCAGGCCTGCGACTGGCGGTCGCGCTTGCCGCGCTCGGCCAGGAAGTCCGAGAGGTAGGCGTCCTTCGCCGCGGCCTTCTCGGCCGCCGTCGCCCCTGGAGGCAGCTCCGAGGGGTCGCCCCCCTTGAGGACGCCGACGATGGCCTCGACCACTTCGGGTCGCACCTCGCTCAGCTCGCTCATGTCCTGCCTCCTCTCACGTGAACCCCAGCGGGGGCCCTTCCCTGACGACCGATTCCTCAACCGCCCGCCTGCAGGATGCCGCACCCGCGCCACCGCGTCGCCCCCGGTGGTGTGGGCAACGACACGTCGACCGGGCGCCTCCCACCGCGACGCCCGGTCGCCGAGGGCGCCCGGTACGATCGCCGTGCACTGGAGGATTCGCCTAGTGGCCTATGGCGCTCGCTTGGAAAGCGGGTTGGGATAAAACCCTCGGGAGTTCGAATCTCCCATCCTCCGCAGGTAGAGCCCCGCGACGGCGGCGAGCACGAGCAGTCCCCCGGCCAGGGCGCCGGGGGACAGCCGCTCGCCCAGGAACGCCGTCGCCAGCGCGGTCGCGGTCAACGGCTCGAGCAGCGTGACGATCGACGCCACTGCCCCCGGCACGGTCCGCAGGCCGGTGAAGAACATGGCGTACGCGAGCGCGCTCGGCACCACGCCCAGGTAGAGCAGCACCGTCAGCGCGGTGGGTTCCGAGGTGAACCGGAGCCCGGTGACCAGCGCGATCGGGGTGAGCAGCAGCGCCCCGCCGGCGAACCCGACCAGCGTGACCGGCACACCGGCCGGCACGCCCGTGCCGGCCAGCGTCACGACGGCGTAGCCGAGGGCCGAGCCGACCGCCATGAGGGCGCCCAGGATCACCGTCGTCCCCGTGTCGGCGCCGGCGGAGATGCCGACGAGCAGGACGAGACCGGTCAGCGCGACGACCAGCGCGACGAGGGTCGCCCGGTCCGGCCGGCCGTGCCCCAGGAGGGCGGCCCCCACGGCGATGAGCAGCGGCGCCAGCCCGAGGGCGACCAGCGTCGCGATGCTCACGCCCGCGGTGGCGACGGCGGCGAAGTAGGCGAACTGGTAGGCCGCCAGGCCCGCCCCGACGAGGGCCAGACGGACGGCGGTGCCGCGGGCCGGCGTGGTCGTCGTCCCGGCCCGGCGGCGCCGGGTCAGGACGTGGCCGATCAGCAGGACGACGGCCCCGACGGCCATGCGGTGCCAGGCGATGTCCAGCGGGCCGAGGTCGGTGCGGTCGGCCACGATGCGGCCGCTCACGCCGGAGGTGCCCCAGCAGAGGGCGGCGAGGACGACGAGCAGGAAGCCGCGGCGCGACGCCGCGGTGGAGGAGACGCCGTGGGTGTGCACGGCGGTGGTCGGGGTGGACATGACGCTCCAGTGACGGATTCCGGGAAGGGACGCGGATTCCGGAGCGCGGCACGACGGCGCGGCAGGCGTCAGGGCCTGCGGCGGTGCGGGCGCCCGCTGCGCTCCGGGTCAGGAGCGGGGCGGGCTCTTCACCATGGCCGGGGAGCGTACCGGGAGGCGTGGTCGATGCGCGTTCCGATTCCTCTACAGTGGACGTCAGACCCCTCGCGTGGCGTCATCCTGTGAACCTCCCCAGGGCCGGAAGGCAGCAAGGATAAGCGGGCTCTGGCGGGTGCGCGGGGGGTCCTTTCCGCCCCCGCGGCCGGTCCGCACGTGCCCGTCGGTTGCGTCCGTCTCCCGTGTCATTGCTCCCGCGTAACCTCCTGCCGTGGCTCTCGCGCTCTACCGCAAGTACCGTCCGGCGACCTTCGCCGAGGTGGTCGGGCAGGAGCACGTCACCGCCCCGCTGATGAACGCGGTGGACGGCGGCCGGATCAACCACGCCTACCTCTTCAGCGGCCCGCGGGGCTGCGGGAAGACGTCGTCGGCGCGGATCCTGGCCCGTTCGCTGAACTGCGAGCAGGGGCCGACGTCCACGCCGTGCGGTGTCTGCGGGTCCTGCGTCGCGCTGCGGCCGGACGGCCCCGGCTCCCTCGACGTCATCGAGATCGACGCGGCCAGCCACGGCGGTGTGGACGACGCCCGTGACCTGCGCGAGCGGGCGTTCCAGGCGCCCATGGGCAGCCGCTACAAGATCTACATCGTCGACGAGGCGCACATGGTCACCACGCAGGGCTTCAACGCCCTGCTCAAGGTGGTCGAGGAGCCGCCGGAGTTCGTCGTCTTCGTGTTCGCCACGACCGAGCCGGACAAGGTCCTTTCCACCATCCGCTCGCGCACGCACCACTACCCGTTCCGGCTGGTGCCCCCGACCACCCTGCGCGGTCTGCTCGAGAAGACCTGCGAGTCCGAGGGCGTGCAGGTCGAGCCGACGGTCTTCCCCCTGGTCGTCCGGGCCGGCGGCGGTTCGGTGCGCGACTCGCTGTCGATCCTCGACCAGCTGCTGGCCGGTGCCGGACCGGAGGGCGTCACCTACGCCGGTGCGGTCGGCCTCCTCGGCGTCACCGACGACGCGCTGCTCGACGAGACGATCGACGCCCTCGCCGCGCACGACGCCCCCGCCGTCTTCCGCGCGGTCGACCGCGTCGTCGAGGCCGGCCACGACCCGCGCCGCTTCGCCACCGACCTGCTCGACCGGCTGCGCGACCTGATCGTGCTCGACGCCGTGCCGAACGCCGGCGGGAACGGGCTGCTGGACTGCCCGCCCGACCGGCTCGACCTGATGAGCCAGCAGGCCCGCGCGCTGGGCTCGGCCACCCTGTCGCGGATGGCCGACACCGTGCACGAGGGCCTGACCGAGATGCGCGGGACGACGGCGCCGCGGCTGCTCCTCGAGCTCGTCTGCGCGCGCATGCTGCTCCCGGAGACCGACGGGTCCGCCGCCGCGACCCTCCAGCGGCTCGAGCGGCTCGAACGCCGCCTGTCGATCGCGGGTGAGCACGCCGGCCGGCCGGTCGCCGAGGCGCCCGTCCGCGAGGCGCCGGTTCGCGAGGCCGCCCCGTCGCCCGCACCCGCGCAGGCACCGGTGGCTCCGGCCCGGCCCGAGGTCGAGTCCTCCGGCGAGATC
>NZ_SPQM01000117.1 GCF_004570345.1 Blastococcus sp. CT_GayMR20
ACCAGCGTGACGGTGCGCTACACGATCCGCGTGGGCGACCGCGTGTGCTGCGTCGTCCGCAACACCTACGTGGCGACCGACGCCGGCCGGGCGACCCCGTGGCCCGACGACATCAAGGCCGTGCTCGAGACCGGCATCGGCTGACCCTGCGGCAGCGGCGGCAGCCTCTCGGTCGGGCGTCCGACGTCGTCCCGGCGACGAGGAGGGCCGGCGCGCCTCACCAGCCGGCCTTCTCCTGGCCACTCAGCTCCGCGATCGCCTCCATGATCGTGTCGGTGACCTCCCGGCGGGCCCGGTTCTTCCCCGCCTCGCCGCGGTGCTCGGGGAAGGTCAGCGGCTTCCCGAAGACGACCGAGCACCGGTGCGGCCGGGGCCAGCGGGCGCCGATCGGCTGGATGCGGTCGGTCCCGATCACGCCGACCGGGACGACCGGGCAGTCCGCGGTCAGCGCCAGCCAGGCCACCCCGGTCTTCCCGCGCGCCAACCTGCCGTCGCGGGAGCGGGTGCCCTCCGGGTACAGCCCGAAGCCGCCGCCGGCCTTCAGCACCGTCAGCGCCGTGTCCAGCGACGCCTGTGCGGCCCGGTGCGTCTCCCGCTCGACGGGCAGCGCGCCCAGCGCGGTGAACCACGTGCGGGTCAGCCACCCGCCGATACCGGTCCCCGTGAAGTACTCGGCCTTGGCCAGGTAGCCCACCCGGCGCGGCGACATGAGCGGGATGATCATGCTGTCGATGAACGACAGGTGGTTGCTGGCGATGATGAACGGTCCGCTGACCGGCACGTTCTCCCGGCCGCTGACGTGCGGGCGGAACAGGAGCAGGAACAGCGGTCGCAGGATGAACCGGGAGATGAGGTAGACCACGCCGCGCTTCCCCTCCTCGGGCTCGTCGGTGCACGCCCGGGAAGTCCGTACGTGGCTCCGGGCATTGTCCCGAACGGCCGGGAGGGGCCGTCACTCAGGCCCGCGACAGCCTCACCTCAGGGGCTGGGACGGCGGGCACGCGTCGCGGATGATGGCCCGCACGTCGTCCGGTAGGCGGGCGTGCCCGGCCGCGGACTCCGTGATGACGGAGGCGACGTCGCGGACCTTCCGGTGGGTGTGGCTGGAGATGTGGGCCAGCAGGTCGAAGGCGACCTGGTCCCCGCACGTGGTGAGCAGCATGAGGATGCCCTTGGCCTGCTCGATCTGCGCCCGGCTGGCCATGGCGGCCCGCAGCTGGCCCACCTCGGCCTGCAGCGCCTCGGCCCGCGATCCCTCCGAGTCCGGGAGCCGGCACTCGGTCAGGTCCACGCAGACTCCGTCCACCGACATGACCGAGCCGGCCGGGTCGAGCTTCGGTTCCCCGGTGAGGACGACGGTCCGTTCGCACCCGTCCGTCCGGACGATGCGCGTCTCGAGAGCGAAGGGCCGGCCGGTGGCGCACGCGGCCGAGACGGCGGAGCGCACCCGGCCGCGGTCCTCGGCGCGCTGGTAGGCGAGATAGGCCTCCGTGTCCGGGGCGGACGAGCCGGGCGCCAGTCCGTACAGGAGGTACATCTCCGGCGACCACCACCAGGAGCCGGTCGCGGTGTCGTACCGGTACCGGGCCGCCGCCCGCGGCGGGATCGGGACGTCGCTGCCCGGCCGTGGCACGGGTGGGGCGGTGGCTGCGTCGTCCGTCGCCCGCTTCCGGGCAAGGGCCGGTGAGGACATCTCTTCCCCCTCGTCGAAGGGTGCCGTCGCCGACAGGCGTTGCGAACCCGTGGTCTCGACGTCCGCTCGGCCCCCGGTCCTCACAGGCACCGGCCGCTCCGATGCGAGGACGGTACGACGCGCAGGCGCTGCCTGCAGGCCTCGTGCGCGGAATGGCCGGATTTGGGCATCGGTCAAACGGCCGATGCGCCGCCGCGTCGCCACGGTCGGTGGCCCGCCGAGCACGATCCGCTCAGACGACGGCGACCGATCGTGACGCGGTGCGGTTCCGTCCAGGGGAGGAGCGGAGCTCCGCCACGACCTCCTCGATCGTTGCGACGGCGGTGCGTAGCTCCCGCGGCGGCAGCGTGAAGGGCATGCGGAGCCGGTCGTCGAAGGCATGGCCGGTGCCGAAGGCGTCGCCCTCGGCGAGCAGGAGCCCCCGGGGTGCCGCCGCGGCCGCCACGGCCGACGAGCCGAGGTCGTCCGGGAGCCGGCACCACAGCGACAGGCCGCCTGCGGGCAGCAGCGCCGACCAGTCCGGCAGGCGCGTGGCGATCTCTCCCATCAGCACGTCGCGGCGTTCGCGCAACTGCGCCCGGCGGCGCTCGAGCACCGTGTCGAGCCGGCGCACGAGCACGGTGGCGGCGAGCTGGTCGAGCAGGCCGACGGAGAGCTGGCGGCGGACGAGCGCGGCGCCCAGCTGTGCGGCGAGCGTCGGTTCGGTCCGCAGCCAGCCGACGCGCAGCCCGCCCCACACCGCCTTCGACAGCCCGCCGATCGTGATGGTCGCGGCGTCGGGGAGACCCGCGGCGTAGGGCGGCAGAGGGTCGCCGTCCAGGTGCAGCTCGGCGGCCACCTCGTCGACGACGGTGAGCACCCCCTGCTGCCACAGCGTCGCGGCCAGCCGCCGGCGCCCGGCGGCCGACAGGCGGGCGCCGGTCGGGTTGGAGAAGTCGGGCATCACGAAGGCGAGCCGCGGACTGCTCTGCCGCGCCGCGACGTGGGCGCCCCGCACCACGGCGTCGGGGTCGGCCGCGTCGACCGGGACGGGGATGCAGCGTCCACCGGCGGCGCCGGCCATCGAGAGGACGCCGGGATACGTCGGGTGCTCGACGAGCACCCGGTCGCCCGGCTGCAGCAGCGTCTCGAACACGACGGCGGTGGCGTCGCCCACGCCGACGGTGACCACGATCTGGTCGGGCCCGGTGGGGAGGCCCCGGGCGGTGAACCTGTCGGCGACGGCCGACCGGAGGGCGAGCAGGCCCGTCGGGGCGTAGCCGTGTCCGCCGAGGTGGCCGGGCAGCTCGGCGAGCGCCTGCTCGTAGGCGGGCAGCAGCTCCGGGGCCGCCTCGGGCGCGGCGTGCGCCAGGTCGAGCAGACCCGGCTCGGTGGTCGGCGGTCCCCAGGTCGACCCCCCGGCCGGCAGTTCGGCGACCGTGCCCGCGCCGTGCCGGGTGCGCGCGAAGCCCTGGTCGCGGAGCACGCGGTAGGCCGAGGCGACCGTGACCCGGCTGACGTCGAGTTCTCCGGAGAGCTCGCGCTCGGCCGGGAGCCGGCTGCCGGCGGGCAGGGAGCCCGATGTGATCAGGTCGCGGATGCGCCGGGCGAGACCGGCGTAGCGGGGGCCGGGCAGCGCGTCGACCGGCCCCAGGAGACGCGCCAGCTCGCGCGGCGAAGTGGACTGCTCGGCGAGCGGTGGCATGCGGGCCACCATGCCGGATTGGCCTGCTTCCAGCAAGGCGGGATGGTGCCACCGTGAGGCATGACCTCAGGTGGCGCGCTCCTCGTCCTGTTCCTGCTGTTCCTGGCCTACGTCGCCGTGACCACCGTCGTGGTCGCCGTGCGCGGCGGCCGGGGCCCGGCCGACCCGCCGGCGAGTCACCTGCGGGTCGATCCCGCCGGCTTCCCGGTGCGCACCGGGCGGGCTGCGACGGCGGCCGCCGCCGTGAGCCGGACCGCCCGGGAGAGCCGGACCTCGCGACCGATGTCGCGCACGGCCGGCGGGGGGCCGTCACCCAGCATCGGCCGGGCCACGATCCGGGTGCCGTAGACGGTGCGGCCGCCGAGCCGCACGCCGAGGCCGCCGGCCGCCGGGCCCGCGTGCGGCCGCGATCGGGGCGTCCACCGGGGCATCTCGCCAACCGCCGACCGGGGTGCCGTCCCTAGGATCGGTCGTCATGCGCCTGCCCGGCCGTTACGACGGCGTCGCCCGGCCGATCGTCACCTACGGCAGCAACCCGGTCCTGCACCGGTCGTGCGCGCCCGTCACCGTGTTCGACGAGGGCCTGCGCCGCCTCCTCCTCGACATGTTCGCGAGCATGGCCGAGGCCGACGGGGTGGGGCTCGCGGCCAACCAGATCGGCGTCGACGCCCGGATCTTCGTCATCGACTGCCCGGACGCCGAGGGGGAGGACGTCGTCGGTTACGTCATCAACCCGACTCTGACGATCCCCGGGCCCGTGGGGGACGAACCGCCCGACGAGGTCACCGAGGAGGGCTGCCTGTCGGTGCCCGGCCCCTACGCCGAGTTGCCGCGGGCATTCCGGGCGCGGGTGGACGGCGTCGACCTGAAGGGCGATCCGGTGACGATCGAGGCCACCGGCATGGCCGCCCGCTGCCTCCAGCACGAGGTGGACCACCTCAACGGGATGGTCTACGTGGACCTGCTGCCGGAGGACCAGCGCGAGCAGTTGCTGGCCGAGGCGGCGGGCCCGGGGGGCGATCTCCCGGCGTGACGCAGCTGGTCCTGTTCGACCTCGACGGCACGCTGGTCGACTCCTCGCCCGGGATCTCCGCCTCCGTCCGCTCCGCCGCTGCGGAACTGGGCCTCCCCGAGCCGACGTCGGAACAGCTGCGCGGCATGGTCGGCCCGCCGCTGCAGGACGGGTTCGTCCTCGTCCTCGGCGTCCCGGTCGCGGACGTCCCGCGCGCGGTGGCTGCCTACCGTGCGCACTACACGGCCGGTGCGCTGCTCGACGTCACCGTCCATGCGGGGATCCCGGAGCTGCTCACGGCGCTCCTGGAGGACGGCGCGACGCTCGCCGTCGCCACGAGCAAGCCGGAGACCTTCGCCGTCCGGGTGCTCGAGCACACCGGACTGCTGCCTGCGTTCGCGAGCGTCCACGGGGCCACCCTCGACGGCGCCGTCCGGCACAAGGACCAGGTGGTGGCCGCGGCGCTGGCCGCGCATCCCGACGGTCGTGATCCCGTCCTGGTCGGCGACCGCGAGCACGACGTCCTGGGGGCCGCGGCGCACGGACTGCCGTGCATCGGCGCCGGCTGGGGGCCGGCCGAGGACGGCGAACTGGCGCGGGCGGGGGCGGCGGCGATCGCTGCCACTCCCGCGGAGGTGCTGGGCCTGCTGGCCGCCGTTCGGCGCTGATGTGTGACCCGAATGCGTTGTGGGGCATGGAACCGTGCATGACCGAACCGACGCCGCTCCGCGCCCTCGCCCTCGTCTGCAGCCTGAAGCCCTCGCCGGCGCCCTCCAGCAGTGAGCTGATGGCGCGCCAGATCCTCGAGGAGCTCGCGAAGCACGGCGGGAACGGGGACGTCGTCCGCGTCGTGGACCACGACGTCAAGCCCGGGGTCGAGATCGACATGGGCGAGGGTGATGCCTGGCCGGCGATCCGCGAGCAGCTGATGGCCGCCGACATCCTGATCGTCGCCACGCCCACCTGGGTCGGGCACATGAGCAGCGTCGCCCAGCGCGTGCTGGAGCGGCTGGACGGCGAGCTGTCGGAGACCGACGACTCAGGCCGACCGCTCGTCACGGGCAAGGTCGCGGTGACCGCCGTCGTCGGCAACGAGGACGGCGCGCACAAGATCACTGCCGATCTGATGCAGGGGCTCAACGACATCGGGTTCACGATCCCGGCCCAGGGCGGCACCTACTGGAACGACGAGGCGATGGGCGGCCGCGACTACCTCGACCTCGACGAGACCCCCGAGGCGGTGGCCTCGACGACCGCCACCCTCGCGGAGAACGCCGCGCACCTCGCGCGGGCGCTCAAGGCGACCCCCTACCCGTCGAGCTGACCGCCGCTCAGGCGGCTCTGACGGGCGTGGTGACCTCCGGATCGACACCGGGGCGGTGGGGGGCCGGCTGGGCGATCGGCCTCCGGCGGGACCGGACCAGTGCAACGACGGCCAGCAGTGCCAGCACCATCACGGCGACGCTGTAGACCTCGGTCGTCCGGGTCAGCCCGAAGGAACCGGCAGCGATCCCGGCGGCGATCGCGGGCACGCTGAACGCCAGGTAGCCCACGACGAAGATGCTGGCCAGCAGGCCGGCCCGGTGGCCGGGTGCGACGCCGGCGGTGATCAGCGCGACGGCGCCGAGGAACCCGGCACCGAACCCGAAGCCGGTCATGACGCCGGCCGCGAACAGCAGCACCAGCGACCCGGCCTGGACGGCGGCCACGGTGCCGGCCATCCCGACGGTGAAGGACAGGCCGCCGACGAGCAGGGCGCGGTCGGGCGCCGAGGTGCGCACGGCGAGCGAGCCGACGACCCCGGTGCCCTGCATCCCGAGGATGAGCAGGCCCCCGACCAGATGGTTGTCGATGCCGAACACGTCGGCCACCAGCGACGGTCCGAGCGAGAGGTAGAGCCCGCCGACCGCCCAGCAGGCGATCAGGAGGGGGAGTGTGACGATGAAGGCGCGGCGGTTCGCGGGTGGCACGTGCACCTGGGGCCGCAGGGACGCCAGCGCCCCGGGCAGCCGCGGCGAGCTCTCGGGCACCAGGTAGGTGCCGACCGCGGCCAGGAGGAACACCCCGGTCAGGACGCCGAACACCCAGTCCGTGGGCGAGGGCACGAACTGGACCAGGAGGCCGGCGCCGACCGCGCCGATCGAGAGCCCGAGGCCTGGCGACGCGCTGTTGATGAAGGCACCCAGCGGCCGGTCGCGGTGCTGCAGGTCGAGCAGCGCCGCCCCGAGCGCGCTGGTCAGCGCACCGGTCGCCAGGCCCTGGACGACCCGCGCGGCCAGCAGCCAGCCGACGCCGTCCGCGAACAGGAACAGCGCCATGGACGCCGCCTCGAGCACGAATGCCGCGATGAGGACCGGTCGCCGTCCGACGTGGTCGGAGAGCCCGCCGACGACGAGCAGCGAGGCCAGCAGGGCGAAGGCGTAGATCCCGAAGACCGCCGTCAGGACGCCGGAACTGAACCCGAATTCCTCCTGGTACACGCGGTACAGGGGAGAGGGGACGCCCGAAGCCGCCAGCATGAGGACCAGGAACACGGCGACCGACCAGAAGGCGGCGGTCGTCGAGAGGCGGCGGGACGGCACGGCAACGGACAAGCGATGCGCCTGCCGGGTGATTCCCCGTTGTCGGCGTGTCGCTCGCGGCCGATCATCAGGGCCCTCGCGCAGAGCGCCATGGCCGTGACGACGTCGCTGCCGCGCCGGATGCCGCCGTCGAGCAGCACCTCGACCTCGTCGCCGACCGCCACGACCGGCCCGTGACCGAGTGCCACGTCGGTGTTCGTGGCGGCCCCCGACCGGGGTAGCGGACCCGCATGGCCCTTCCCCGGATCCTCGTCCTCGTGCTCGCCGGCGGTGCGGGAGGCCGTCTCGAGCTCCTCACCGAGCAGCGGGCCAAGCCGGCCGTCCCGTTCGCCGGGGTCTACCGGCTGATCGACTTCCCGCTCAGCAACTGCCAGCACTCTGCGATCGCCGACGTCTGGGTGTCGGTGCAGTTCCACCCCACGTCGCTGTCGGACCACCTGGCCAACGGGCGGCCGTGGGACCTCGACCGCACGTCCGGTGGGCTGATGATGCTGCCGCCGTTCCAGGGAACCGACCGGGGCGGCTGGGTCACCGGCACCGCCAATCTGCTGTGGCGGCAGGCCGACCTCATCCGCGAGTACGCGCCCGACGCGCTCGTCGTCGTCAGCTCCGACGCCGTCTACAAGCTGGACTACCGCGAGGTGGTGGACGCCCACCTGGGGTCGGGCGCGGAGGTCACGATGGTGACGACCGAGGTCGAGGCGGACGACGCCTCCCGCTACGGGATCGTGCAGGTCGGCGGCGACGGCACGGTCGAGGACTACGCCTACAAGCCCGACGAGCCGGCCACCACGACGGCGACCAACGAGGTCTTCGTGTTCACGCCCGGGGCGACGCTCGACCGCCTCGAGGCGCTCGAGGACTCACTCGGCGACGACGGGCTCGAGGACCTCGGCAGCCACCTGCTGCCCGCGCAGACCCGCGACGGGCTGGCCCGTGCCTACCCGCTGGACGGCTACTGGCGCGACGTCGGCACCGTGCCGGCCTACTGGCAGGCGCACCAGGACTTCCTCGCCGAGGAGCCGCCGATCGACCTCGACGACCAGGCGTGGCCGCTGCACACCCGCGGCGGCCGGCACAGCGCCGCCCGTCTGCTGAGCGGCGCGGTGGTCGAGGAGAGCCTCGTCTCCGGCGGTACCCGGATCGCCGGCGAGGTGCGCGGCTCGGTGCTCTCGCCGGGTGTCGTGGTGGAGAAGGGCGCGACCGTCGTCGACTCGGTGCTGCTGCCCGGCGTCCACGTCCGGGCCGGTGCCACGGTGCGGCGGGCGGTCCTCGACGACCGGGTCGAGGTGGGCCGGCGGGCCGCGGTCGGTGGCGACGGCGAGGTCACCCTCGTCGGGCGCGCGGCCCGGGTGCCCGACGGTGGCGAGGTGGCCGCCGGCGCCCGGCTGCCCGACCCGGACGACGACTGAGCGTCACACCGACGACGAGTCGAACTCCATCCACACGCGACGGCGGTCGGCCCGCGTCCGCACCTGCGCCATGGCGGCCACGCGGCGCCGCTGGTCCGCCGTGGCCACGTGCTGGACGACGGCGATCTCGGCGTTCCGCATCGCCTGCTCGGCAGCGATCTCGGCCGGCGTCGACGGGTACTCCGGCGGCTCCGGCGCGAGCGTCTCGCGGGCGCCGGCGTACGGGCTGTCCTCGGGCAGGTCGCCGGTGAGCCGGCCGTAGGCGCCGAGGAGCAGGAGGGTCAGCCCCGCCACGGCGGAGAAGACGACGTTGCTGAACTCGAAGGCCAGGAGGTTCAGCTCCGTGCGCAGCACTGCGAGGCTCAGCAGGCCCGACACGATGAAGAGGGCGCCGACGAGGATCATCACCGTCGAGGCGATCCGCGCGCCCCGGGCGGCCGCGGCGACCAGGACGCCGGCCGTGACGACGGAGACGGCCGACAGCAGGCCGTTGGAGGACATGCCCAGGATCGGCTCGCCCTCGGTCGAGAAGAAGGCCAGCCCACCGGCGAACCCGAGGATCCCGAAGACCGCGATCACGGCGGCGACCGCGACCGCGCCGACCCGGTGCACGGTCAGGACCTGGGGGTGGGGGAGGGAAAGGTGCACGGGAGGCTCCTCGGCGCTGAGGGGTGGAATGCCCTGTCTTCCCGGGGGCCGGCCGGGGCGGATGCAGGCGCCGGGAAGTGCGCGGCCCGTCCGGCTGTTGGACGGGACATGACCCAGCCGTTCGAGATCGACCTGCACTCGGAGTTCCTGCGGGCCGACCTCTTCCTCGCCATGGGCCAGCCCACCGAGGCGGCCCGGATCCTCGAGCGCGTGGTGGAGGCCGAGCCGGCCAACGAGGCCGCGCTCGAGCTGCTTGCCCGCGCCTACTTCGGCTCGGCCCAGCTGGCCCGGTCCGAGGGCGTGCTGACGAGGCTGGTCGCGCTCGCCCCCGCGAACGGGTGGGCCCGTCGCGCGCTGGCCCGCACGCTGGAGCGGCAGAGCCGGGCGGCCGACGCCGCCGTCCACCACCGCGTGGCCGACGCCCTCGGCGCCGCCTGACCGCTCAGAGGGCCGCGCCCGTCCGCCGGACGAGGTCGAGGGACTGCTCAGGGTCCAGCGCCATGCTGCTGAGCAGCTCGAACGCCCGGCCGTAGCGGTGCACCTCGGCCTCGGAGTCGAGGTAGAAGACCCGGGTCTTGTTCTCCAGGTAGACCACGTCCGGCGCCCCGGTGGCGCGCGACTCCAGCACCGAGAAGGAGCCGGCCGTCACCGGTGGCAGCCCGGCGGCGAACGGCAGCACCTGGAACGTGACGTTGGGCCGGCCGGCGGCGTCGGCGAGCCACTCGAGCTGTCCGCGCATGATCGCGGCGCCGCCGTCCCGACCCGGGGCGACGGCCGTCCGCCGCAGCACGGACTCGTCGAGGACCGCGTGGAGCTGCAGCGGGCCGTCCGGCTCGCCGGCGTCCAGGACGTCCTGCCGGCGCCGGCACACCTGCACGCGCCGGTCGACCTCCACCGGCGAGGGGGTCTCCCAGGTCGACAGGATCACCTGGCGGACGAAGTCGGGGCTCTGCAGCAGCGCGTGCGGCACGAGCGCGCCGTAGCACCGGAGGGCGCGCGATCCGGCCTCGAGGCGGATGAGGTTCGCGTAGCCGGCCGAGAGGGTGTCGGCGTAGGCGTCCCACCAGCCCTTGTGCCGGGCGGAGGGGGCCAGTCGGCGGAGGAAGGTGGCGTGGGCGTCGGGGACGGCGTAGAGGGCGAGCAGCCGGTCGAGGTCGTCGCTCGAGATGCCGATGCGGGCGGTCTCGATGCGCGACACCTTCGACGGGGACCACCCCAGCCGCTCGGCGACGTCCTTGCCGTGCAGCGGGATGGACGCGCGCAGCCCCCGCAGCTCCCGGGCCAGCCGCCGTTCGCGCGCCGACGGCGACTCCACGACCATGACCGGACGCTACGGCAGTCGTGCAATCTTGCAAATGCTCTGTCGGAGGAGCGCCGCCGCTGTCACCGTTCCCGTATCGACCGAACGGCTCGCTGGCAGGAAGGACGGATCCCATGAACGGACCTCGCACCCTCGCCGTCGACTTCGACGTCTACGAGGTCGCCTACCTCGCCGGAGGGCCGCGCAGAGCGGTCGACGCCGCGATGGTCGCTCTCGTGGAGGGCGGCCGTGTGGCGGTCGACCGCACCACCGGGCAGCTGGCGGTGGCCGACGGGGGCCGGCGGCACCCGGTGGAGGCGGCGGTGCTGGATGCCATCGGCGTCCGCCACCACCGGACGATCGCCACGGTGCGCTGGCGGGTGGAGACCGATGAGCGGCTGTCGGCCGTCCGCCGGCGGCTGGAGGGCGACGGACTGCTGCGGCCGTCGGCCCCCTCCTCCCGCCGGTACAGCGCGTGGTCGCTGATGGCGCTCACCGCCGAGGGGCGGCGCACGCTCCGGCACCTGCGGGCGGAACCGCCGGCCGACCGGATCGCCCTCGGGACCGGCGCGCTGCCCGTCGCCCTCGGTGGGCCGGCGGCCATGACCGACCCGGCGCTGCGCTCGGCGCTCTTCGACCCGCCCGCTCCGCCCCGTCCGCGCAGCGTGTTCCGCCGGCGCCGCGACCCGTACGACGCGGCCTACGACCACCGCGGCCACTGGTGGGGGGCCGGAGCCGTCGGCGGCGCTGACTGCGGTGGCGGCGGCTGGGGTGGCGACGGAGGCGGCGGAGGCGGCGGGGACGGCGGTGGCGGCTGCTGACGCAGCGTCACGGCACGCCGACACGTGGCCAATGTCCGGACCGCAAACCGGGTCGGCTCCGCCGGTCGTGGGAACTCACGACCCATGAGCATCCTCGGAAGGCTGATGGGAACCGCAGAGAACGCCGCCCGGAGCACCGCCCGTGGGGGACGTGGCGCCGCCCGTCCCACCCGCGGCATGGCGCGGTCGACGGGACGTCGCACCACACCCGCGCGCGGCATGGGACGCGGACGGGCCACCCCGGCGACGAGCGGGGGCATCGGCCGGCTGGTCGAGGGCTTCCTCCGCCGCCGCTGACGCAGGTGACGGGGGGACGACTGGGCTAGGGGACGGCGACCGCGGCCACGAGCAGTACGGCCGCGGTCGCCGCCTCGCCCATGGCACCCATCACGTCGCCGGTCACGCCGCCGAGGCGGGCGCGGGCGCGGCGGTGCAGGACCTCGGCCGCGAGCAGTCCCGCCACGGCGCTGCCGCCGAGTTGCGCGGCGAGCGGTGGGTCCCCCAGGTACAGGGCAGCTCCACCCAGCAGCGCGGCGAGCACGAACAGCCAGCCGGCGAACCAGCCCCGGGAGACGGTTCCCGCGACGAGCCCGCCGAGCGAGGACCCCTCGGCGGTCGGGACGCCGGGCAGGCCCGTCCGCGCCATCGCGAGCCGCGCGACGACGACCGCTGTCCAGAGCGCGAGCCAGCCGTCGTCGACCGCGAGCAGCGCCGCCAGGGAGGCCACCTGCAGCAGGACCGTCAGGACGAGCGCGACGACGCCGAACGGGCCGACGTCGCCCTGGTGCATCACCTGCAGCGAACGCTCCCGCGCCCGCAGCGGCCCCAGCCCGTCGGCGGTGTCGGCCAGCCCGTCGAGGTGCAGTCCCCGTGTCAGGACGGCCAGGGCACCGACCGCCAGCACGGCGCCGGCAAGCGGCGAGATGCCTCGCGCCCCGAGCACCGCGACCGCTGCGGCGATCCCCCCGAGGACCAGCCCGACCGCGGGCGCCCAGGGCAGCACCCCCCGCATCGAAGCGGTGGCCCGCTCCGGGACCGGGAGGACCGTGAGCAGCGCCGCCGACTCCAGGGGCCCGGTCAGCCTCATCGACGGTCGTTCACGCGAGAACTTCGAGCCGGGTGACGGTGCCGTTGTGCGGCGTCTCGATCGGCATCGCGTCCGCGCCCAGCCCCGCGACGACAGCCTGGATCGCGCGGATCGTGTCGCCGTGGGTCACCAGGGCGATGACGTCGGCCGGCGGCTCGGCGCACAGGTTCTTCAGGAACGCCTCCACCCGGCCGTACAGCTCGGCGAGGCTCTCGCCGCCGGGCGCCGACCAGTGCGGGTCCGTCCAGTCGACGACGTCCCAGAGCTCGCGCGACGGGCGGCCCTCGAGCTCCCCGTAGGCCTGCTCGCGCAACGCCGGTGCCGGGGTGATCGTCAGCCCTGTCGCGGCGGCGCAGTGCTCGGCGGTCTGCACGGCCCGGAGCAGGTCGCTGGAGAGCAGCGCTCCCGGGCGCAGGAGGGCAAGTTCCGCGGCGGCCGTGGCGGCCTGGGCGTGGCCGAGCTCGGTGAGCGGCACGTGCGCGGTCTGGCCCTGCATCAGCCGGGCGGCGTTCCACTCGCTCTGCCCGTGGCGGACGAGGAGGAGCGTCAGGGGGCGGGACATGGCGAGGGCGAGCGTAGGCGAGGGCCGTGCGGGGGGCTGCGGACCGCCTCGTACCGTCGTGGGAATGGCCGAGCCTGCGAGGCCACCGATGAGCACAGCACTCGGGTCACGTGACCGACGAGCGCAGCGAGGAGAACACGTGACCCTTCCCGTCCGCCCCGGCGCCGTCCGCCCGGCCGCCCGTCCGGCGGGACCCGACCCGCTGGCCCCGCTGCTGGACCTGCCCGGCGTTCGGGAAGCCTCCGATGCCGCGCGGAAAGGCATCGACCGCCTGCTCGGCCACAAGGTGCTCCGGCGCGAGTCGGCCGGGGTGAGCACCGAGTCCGCACTCCGCGGGGCCCGGGCGTCCGCCGCCCTCGAGGGGGTCGACGTCCCGCTGGCCGAGCTGCGCGCGGGCGCCGTGACCGATCCCGTCGTCCAGGGCGCCCTGCGGGTCTCGGCCGGCCTCGGCTCGATGGTGGAGACCTGGACCCGCGCACCGGGGCAGGTGCTGGCCCGGTTGCACGTCCTGGCCGCCGCCGACCTCGCCGACCGCGCGGACCTCGGGCGGCCCGCACCCCATGCCGGGGCGCGGCTGTCCGGCCTCTTCTCCGTCATCACGGGGACGACCACGGCGCCCGCCGTCCTCGTGGCCGGCCTGGTGCACGCGGAGCTGGCCGCTCTCGCCCCGTTCGGGACGGCGGACGGCGTCGTCGCCCGGGCTGCCGGCCGCCTGACCATGATCACCCGCGGTCTCGACCCGAAGGCGGTCTCCGTGCCCGAGGTGGGATTCGCCGAGCTGGGGCGGGACAGCTACGCCGCGGCGCTCGCCGGATACGCGGGCGGGACGCCGGAGGGTGTCGCCGGCTGGCTGGTCCACTGCTGTCGGGCGACCGAGCACGGCGGGCTGGAGGGCCTGGCCATCTGCGAGAGCCTGCTGCGCGGCTGAGCGGTGCTCAGTGCGGCGCGAGGGTGAGTCCGACGAGGGCCGCGACGACCACGCCGATGGCACCGATCGCCGCGGCGGCCAGCCACCCGCCGGTGAGGGCACCCAGGACCGCGGCGCCGATGACGGCGAGCCACGGGCCGGAGAGGGAGAGGAAGAGGCCGAGTCGCCCGGAGGGGGACCGGCGACGACGCCGACGACGGGACGTGCGGGCGGTCTGACCGAAGAGGAACGCGGCGACGCAGACGGCCAGGACGGCCAGCCAGGCGAGCACCACGGTGACCACGTCGGCAGGATGGACCAATGGGACGCGCGGGCGGGGGTGCCCCGCCGATGCGTCAGGCGCCGCGGCGCCGCCGTCGGCCGGAGAGCGGGCCGGTCGGCTCGACGGCGGCGACCAGGCCGGTGCGCAGTGCGCGGTGCCGCGCGTACCAGGCCAGCCCTACGACGGCCGCGCCCACGCCCACGGCCGCACCGGTGACGACCGGCGTCGGAGGCGTGGAGAACCGGGCGCGCATGCTGACCGGCCGGGTGAACTGCAGCACCGGCCAGCCGTGCTCGAGGGCCGCCTTGCGCAGCCCCCGGTCGGGGTTGACCGCCGTCGGGTGGCCGACGGCCGTGAGCATCGGCAGGTCGGTGATCGAGTCGCTGTAGGCGTAGCAGTCGGTGAGGTCGTACCCGCCCTCCTCGGCGACCTCGCGCATCGCCGCGGCCTTGTTCTCGCCGTAGGCGTAGAAGTCGATCTCGCCGGTGTAGCGGCCGTCGGCGATGACCATCCGGGTCGCGACGACCCGGTCGACGCCGAGCATCTCGCCGATCGGCTCCACCATCTCCGCGCCGCTGCTGGACACGATCACGATCTCCCGGCCGGCCGCGCGGTGCTCCTCGATCAGGTCGGCGGCCTCGGCGTAGACGAGCGGGTCGACGATCTCGTGCAGCGTCTCCCGGACGATGTCGTGCACCGTGGCGGCGTCCCAGCCGGTCACCATCGCGGTGAGCTGCGCCCGGAGGCGCTCCATCTGCTGGGCGTCGGCGCCGGCGAGGGAGAAGACCAACTGGGCGTAGGCGGTCTTGAGGACGGCGCGGCGGTTGATCAGCCCGCCGTTGAAGAACGGCCGGCCGAAGGCCAGGGTGCTGGACTTGGCGATGACCGTCTTGTCCAGGTCGAAGAACGCCGCTGCGCGGGTCACAAGGCACGACTCTAAGTGGAGGGCAGAACGGCGCGCGGCCCTGCGCGCCGTCCACACCCGAACGGGTCATCCACAGTTCGGGGCCGGTTCTGGCACTGTCTGCCCATCCCGCGCTGGGGTGGGTGGGTGCCCGTTCCCCGCAGCAGAGTCCCCGGCCGGTCGGTCCGTCCGCTCGTCGTCAGCGCCGACGAGGTGCTGCTCGACGACCTCCTGCGCCTCCTGGCGGCAGCCGGTGCCGAACCCGAGCTCGCCACCGGCGGCCCGGCGCTGCGCCGCGCCCACCGCGACGCCCCGCTGGTGCTGGTCGGCGCCGACGCCCTCGCCGGCGGGGCGGTGCGCGTGCTCCCACGCCGGGCCGGTGTCGTCGTGGTGGCGACCCGG
>NZ_SPQM01000118.1 GCF_004570345.1 Blastococcus sp. CT_GayMR20
TCGAGATCGGTGACGCCGGGGTCGTCGGGGTGTCCGACCCGTCGGCGTTGTTCGTCTCCCGGCGGTCGGCCCCGGTGCCGGGCAGCTGCGTCACGGTCACCCTCGAGGGCAGCCGCCCGCTGCTCGCCGTCGAAGGAGATGACCACGTCGACGAGGTGCTCGAGCGTGCGGGGACCGGCGATCGCCCCGTCCTTGGTCACGTGCCCGACCAGGATCGTCGTCATCCCCCGGCTCTTGGAGACGGCGGTGAGGGCGCTCGCCACTGCCCGGACCTGGGTCGCGCCGCCGTCGGTGCCGTCGCCCGGGGAGCGGACGGTCTGCACGCTGTCGAGGATCAGCAGCGTGGGGTTGACCTGCTCGATGTGGCTCAGGACGGCGGACAGCTCGGTCTCCGCCGCGAGGTACAGCCGCTCGTGCAGGGCGCCGATCCGCTCGGCACGCAGCCGCACCTGGCCCGCCGACTCCTCGCCGGAGACGACGAGGGCCGGGCCGTTGCGCTCGGCGACCCGGTGGGCGACCTCGAGGAGCAGCGTCGACTTGCCCACCCCGGGCTCGCCGGCGACCAGCAGCACCGCCCCGGGGACCAGCCCGCCCCCGAGCACGCGGTCGAACTCCTCGATCCCGGTGGGGACCGCCCGCGCGCCGGCGAGCTCCACTTCGGCGATGGGCCGGGCGGGGGAGCTGACCGGACCGGCGGACACCGCGCGCAGCGCCGCCGCGGGAGCCCCGAACTCCTGGATCGTGCCCCACGCCTGGCACTCGGGACAGCGGCCCACCCACTTGGCCGAGGCATAACCGCACTCGGTGCAGCGGTGGGCGGGTCGTGCGGTCTTCACACCGGGGGCAGCCACACGGTCGACGCTAACTGCCGGTACCGACAGTTCCGGTGAACCGCCGCGGAACGGCCGTTCCGCTACTCGCTGTCGGCGGACTCGTTCTCGCGCGCCGTCTCGCCGCTCGTCTCGCCCTCTTCCTCGTGGTGGAAGTCGAAGGCCTCGCCGCGCTCCTCGGCCTCCTCGGGGTTCGCGACGGTGACCTGGACGTCGATCTCGCCGGCGTTCTCGAAGGTGAGGGTGAGGTCGAGGTACTGGCCGGTGGTCAGCGACTCCTCGAGATCGGTGAGGGTGATGGTGGCGTCGTCCTCGCCGACGAACACGGTGGTGTCGGCCGGGATCTCGATCTCGTCGCCCGAACCGCGGCCGGTCGACGCGCCGGACGCCCCGCTGGTGCGGATCTCGGCATCGCCGAAGCCCTCGCCCTCGATCCCGACGAGGGTGTCGTCCTCCTGGCTGCTGTTCACGATCGCCATCCGCAGCTCGGCGTCGTCGCCGTCCTCGTAGATGCCCGACCGAGGGTTCTCGAGCACGACCTGGCGCAGGGTGAGGTCGCCGACCTGGGCCATGCCGCCGGTCTTGTCGCGCTCCTGGGTGGCGGTCTGTGTCACCTGCCCCGCACTGCACGCGGTCAGCGCGACGGGAGAGAGAAGCAGCACGCCCATCGTGGCGGCGCGCAGCGCGCGGTTCACAGCCGTCGACCTCCAGCAGAACGGGCCGGTCACCGCGGGATCGGTGACGCGGGTCGAGCGGAGCCTAACGGGCCGCCCCGGGACTCCGCCCGGAGGGAACGCCCGCACACCGGCAAGTCCCTCCCCGGGGTGTCCGTCGTCGTGTTGCCGGCCGGAGCTGCCGATGAGGAAGGGAGACACCGGGGCGACGGGAGGAGGAGTGCGATGCGGACGGGGCTGCCGTTCGACGACGTCCTCTCCGCGGCCCAGGCGGGCGCCGCCTGGGCGTTCGAGGTCCTCTACCGCGACCTCTCGCCGTCCGTGACCGGCTACCTCCGGCTGCACGGGGCCGCCGAGCCCGACGACCTGGCCAGCGAGACGTTCATCGGCGTCCTCACCGGCCTCGCCGGGTTCCGGGGCGACGAGGACGCGCTGCGCGCATGGGTGTTCACGATCGCCCACCGCCGGCTGGTCGACGACTGGCGCCGGCGCAGCCGCCGTCCCCAGGTCGCCGACGATGCCGGCGACCTCGCCGAGCACGTCGGCGGCGACGTCGAGGACGACGTCCTGCTCCGGTCCGGGGCGCAGGCCGTCCACGAGCTCTGCGGAACGCTGCCCACGGACCAGTGCTCCGTGCTGCTGCTGCGGATCCTGGCCGACCTCACCGTGGAACAGGTCGCGCAGGTGCTCGGCCGGTCGGTCGCCTCGGTGAAGGCCCTGCAGCGCCGAGGGCTGCGCACGCTGCGGGACCGGATCGAACAGCCCGCGGGAAAAACTTCGCGCCGGAGCGCACCCCTCCGGGCCCGTCCGGCGATGACGGGGGTGAGATGACCACGCCAGCCGACGACACCGCCGTCGAGGACGCCTTCGAGGCGTTCCTCGCCGGCCGGCCCGTCCCGTCGGAGGCGGCCGAACTGGCCGTGTTCGCCGAGGCGGTCCGGGCGACGGCAACCCAGCCGGGACGGCCCAACGCCGCCCTCGCCGAGCTGCTGGCCACGGGTCTCCTCACCGACCAGTCGAGCCCGTCCGCCCGGACGGCCAGATCGGCCGGGGCCCCGCGCGGGACCCGGACCCGGAACCGGAGACGCTTCGCCATGATCTTCCCCGCCCTGCTCGCCAAGCTCCTGTCCGCCGGTGCCGTCGCCCAGGCGGCGACCGGGGCCGGCATCGTCGTCGTGGTCGCCACGGGCGCCGGTGCCACCGGGATCCTCGGGAGCGAGGTCCAGGACACGATCACCGGCGTCGTCGGCGTCACTGACGGGGACCCCGCACCGGAGGGCACCACCCCCGTCGTCGACGAGCCGATCGCCGCCGACAGCGAGAACCCGGGCGTCATGCCGACCCCGGCGGACGTCACGACGGTCCCGCTGGGGCCGGTCGACGAGCTCGAGGTCGCCGCGCAGGCGTGGGTCGACGAGGGCCCGGCCGGCTACTCCTCGTTCAGCGCGTGGGTCACCGCGGGTGCGCACGACAGGTACCTCAAGGACATGCTGAAGGCCGAGGGACGCAACTTCGGGTCCGTGGTCAGCGGCTGGGCGAGGAAGAAGGGCGTCACCGAGCAGGAACTGGCCGCTCAGGGCATCGACCTCGACGAACTGACCGCCGGCGAGACGGAGTCCACCAGCACTCCCGAGCCGACGGTCCAGCCCGACCCGGAGGACACCGTGGAGGTCGCCGGGAGCGACGAGCGGGGCGACGAGCGGGGCGACGACCGCGAGGGCCGGGGCAACGGCAACGGCAACGGCAAGGGCCACGGCGGCAACGGCAACGGCAACGGCAACGGCAACGGCGGCAAGGGCAACGGCCGCAACTGAGCGGCCCCGGCGGCCGGCGGGTGCCGGCCACCGGATCCTCAGGCGAGCGCTGCCCCGCCGGCCACCAGCAGCACCACGTCCAGGACCGTCAGCAGCAGGATCGCCGGGAAGGCAGCCCGGCGGAACCGCGCCGAGCCGGCTGCCGCGGCCACCAGGACCGCCGGGACGGCGAGGGCCAGCACGAGCCATCCCGCGGCCGTCGGCGGCCCCTCGGGGCCGGTGACCAGCAGGACCGACGCGCCACCGAGGAGCAGCGCACCCAGGACCGCGGACACCCGCGCCCCCAGGCGGTGCGGCAGGCCGCGGACACCGGTCGCCAGGTCGTCCTCGAGATCGGGTGCGACGTTCGCGAAGTGGGCGGCGGCCCCCAGCGCACCGCCGGCCGCGACCAGCCACCACGGTGCCACCGGTGTCCCGGGTGCGGTGGCGACGACGCCGGCCGGCAGGGCGCCGAATCCGGTCACGTAGGGCAGCACGGACGCCGCGGTGCGCTTGAGGCCCGCGTTGTAGGCCCAGCCGCTGCCCACCAGGACCAGGAGCAGCAGGCCGGCCACGATCCCGAGCAGGAGCGACAGGACGACGGCCAGGACGACGGCGACGAGGGCGGCGGAGCGCAGCGTGCCCGGGGCGACGGCACCCTGGACGACGGGCTTGTCCGCCCGGGCGACGGCCCGGTCGCGGTCGGCGTCGAGCCAGTCGTTGCTCCATCCGATGGACGCCTGACCTGCGAGGACGGCGGCACAGAGGAGGGCCGACCGGCCCGGCGGGACGTCCACGGCCACCGCCAGGAGGGTCGCCACGACGGTGACGGCGACCGTCGGCCCGAGGTGGGTCGCCAGTGCCAGCGCGCGGACGGTCGCCAGCCCGCCGGAGGGTCCGCGAGGCACATCGGTCACGCTCTGTCAACCCCCTCGGCGTGCGTTCCCATGCCTCTGACCTGCAGATTTACGGCTCGGTGCAGATCCGTTCGTCAGTCTGCCGTGGTAACCTAGGGACAGCGAAAGGGGCTACATCCACATGGGCTTCACTGTCGGCGAGACCGTCGTTTATCCGCACCACGGTGCGGCGCTCATCGAGGCGATCGAGCAGCGGACCATCAAGGGCGTCGAGCGCGCGTATCTCGTACTGAAGGTCGCCCAGGGCGACCTCACGGTGCGCGTCCCGGCTGACAACGCAGAGATCGTCGGCGTGCGCGACGTCGTCGGCCAGGAGGGCCTGGACAAGGTCTTCGAGGTCCTGCGCGCGCCGCACACGGAGGAGCCGACCAACTGGTCGCGTCGCTACAAGGCCAACCTCGAGAAGCTGGCCTCCGGCGACGTGAACAAGGTGGCCGAGGTCGTCCGTGACCTCTGGCGCCGGGACAAGGACCGCGGCCTGTCCGCCGGCGAGAAGCGCATGCTCTCCAAGGCCCGGCAGATCCTGGTCAGCGAGCTCGCGCTCGCCGAGGGCACCAACGAGGACAAGGCCGAGATCCTCCTCGACGAGGTCCTCGCCTCCTGAGCGCTGCGCGCGCCCAGCTCCACCACAGAGACACCCGGACCACTCCCGTGCACGCTGCCGGCATCGTCGCAGCGGCCGGGAGTGGCCTGCGTCTGGGGGCCGACCAGCCGAAGGCGCTCGTTCCCCTCGCCGGCCGGCCGCTCGTCCGCTGGGCGGTCGACGCCCTGCGGGCCGGGGGTGTCACGGACGTCGTCGTCGCCGTTCCGGCCGTCGAGCGGGCGGCCTTCGCCGCGGTGCTCCCGGACGACGTCGTCCTCGTCGACGGGGGTGCCTCCCGCACCGCCTCCGTGCGCGCCGCGCTCGCGGCCGTGAGCGGGACGGTGGACGCCGTCCTCGTGCACGACGCCGCCCGTCCGCTCACCCCGCCCGACGTCATCGCCCGGGTGCTGGCGGCGCTCGCCGCAGGTGCACCTGCCGTCGTGCCGGTGCTGCCGGTGGTCGACACCACCGTCGTCGTGGACGACGGCGGGGTGATCACCGGGGCCCTGCCACGGGAACCCCTGCGTCGCGTGCAGACCCCGCAGGGCTTCGATCGGGCCACGCTCGTCGAGGCCTACCGCCGGCTGCCCGCCGGTGCCGAGCTGACCGACGACGCCGCGGTCGTGCACACCATCGGGGTCGAGGTCGCCACCGTGCCCGGGGACGACCGGGCCGCGAAGGTCACTGTCGCGCACGACCTCGCCCTCGCCGAGCTCCAGGTCGGCTCGTGAACCTGCCCAGGGTCGGCATCGGCACGGACGTGCACCCGATCCAGCCGGGGCGGGCCTGCCGGCTGGCGGGCCTGGAGTGGCCGGGGGTCGACGGCTGCGCCGGGCACTCCGACGGCGACATCGTGGCCCACGCCATCACCGACGCCGTCCTCTCCGCGGCCGGTCTCGGCGACATCGGCGGTCTGCTCGGCACCGACGATCCCCGCTGGTCGGGGGCGCACGGCACCGCCGTCCTCGAGCACGTCCGCCAGGTCCTGGACGACGCCGGCTGGCGGGTCGGCAACGTCGCGGTGCAGCTGATCGCCACGACGCCGAAGCTGGGGCCCCGCCGGACCGAGGCCGAGGCGGCGCTGTCCGCGGCACTCGGCGCGCCGGTCAGCGTCACCGCGACGACGACCGACGGGCTCGGGCTCACCGGCCGCGGCGAGGGCCGGGCGGCGGTGGCCACCGCGCTGGTGGTGCGGAATCCGGGCGGCGAATCGCCCGTAGACTCCCCGCAGTGAGCCTCCGCCTCTACGACACGGCCGCCCGCGCCGTCCGCGACTTCACGCCCCTGCGTGCCGGTCGGGCGTCGGTCTACGTCTGCGGGCTCACCGTCCAGGGCCCCCCGCACGTCGGGCACGTCCGCGCGGCGCTGGCGTTCGACGTGCTGAGGCGGTGGCTCACCGCCGGCGGCCTCGAGGTCACCTACGTCCGCAACGTCACCGACATCGACGACAAGATCCTGGCCAAGGCCGAGGCGAACGGCGTCCCGTGGTGGGCCTGGGCCTACACCAACGAGCTCGCCTGCACCCGCGCCTACGACGTCCTCGGGGTCCTCGCGCCCACGTACGAGCCGCGGGCCACCGGTCACGTCCCGGACATGGTCGCCCTGATGGAGCGGCTGATCGGACGCGGGCACGCCTACGCCGTCGACGGCGACGTGTACTTCGACGTCCGCTCCTTCCCGGAGTACGGGGCGCTCACCGGGCAGCGGCTCGACGACCTGCAGCCGGCCGCCGACACCGAGACCGACGAGCGCAAGCGGGACCCCCGGGACTTCGCCCTGTGGAAGGCGACCAAGGAGGGCGAGCCGGAGACCGCGTCCTGGGCGACGCCCTGGGGCCGCGGGCGTCCCGGCTGGCACCTGGAGTGCTCGGCCATGGCCGAGCGCTACCTCGGTCCCGAGTTCGACATCCACGGCGGCGGCCTCGACCTGCGCTTCCCGCACCACGAGAACGAGCAGGCGCAGTCCCGCGCGGCCGGTGACGGCTTCGCGCAGTACTGGCTGCACAACGGCTGGGTCACGCTCGGCGGCGAGAAGATGAGCAAGTCGCTGGGCAACACCGCGCTGGTCGACGAGGTCGTGCGGCGCGTGCGACCCGTCGAGCTGCGCTACTACCTGATCGCCCCGCACTACCGGTCGACGATCGAGTTCACCGACGCCGCGCTGGCCGAGGCCGGCACGGCGTACCGGCGGATCGAGTCGTTCGTGCACCGGGCGGCCGAGCGCGTGGGCGCCGACACGAGCGCCGCGGTGCTGTGCGCGGAGTTCACCGCCGCCCTCGACGACGACCTGGGCACCCCCGCCGCGATCGCCGTGATCCACGAGACCGTGCGCCAGGGCAACACCGCTCTCGCCGAGGGCGACGATGCCGCGACGGCCGGCGCGCTCGGATCGGTGCGGGCGATGCTCGACGTCCTCGGTCTGGACCCGCTCGACCCGCACTGGGCGGCCGGCGGCGACCAGCGGCTGGGCCAGGTGACCGACGGGCTCGTCGCGCTCGCCCTGGAACAGCGCCAGGCCGCCCGCGCCCGCAAGGACTTCGCCGCTGCCGACGCGATCCGCGACCAGCTCACCGCCCTCGGCGTCACCGTCGAGGACACCCCGCAGGGACCCCGATGGGAGCTGAGCCGCTGATGGCCGGCAACAGCCAACGACGAGGCCGCACCACCGGTGCCGGCAAGAAGACCGCGACGGCCGGGACCGGCGGCAAGAACCGGCGGTCCCTCGCCGGCCGGGGTGCCACCCCGCCGGCCGAGGCCCGTCCCGGGCACCCGGCGCAGCGCCGCGCCGCCGCAGAGCAGCGACAACGGGCGGACCGCGCCCGGGCCAGGGCGCGCGCCGAGGAGACCCCGGAGCTCCTGCTCGGCCGCAACCCGGTCGTCGAGGCGCTGCGGGCGAAGATCCCCGCCAACGCCCTGTACGTCGTCACCGGCGACAACCTGCGGACCTCCGACGAGCGCATCGCCGAGGCCATGGCCCTGGCCGCCGACCGCGGGCTGCCGCTGCTCGAGGTCGGCAAGGCCGAGTTCGACCGCATGTCGCAGGGCGCGCTGCACCAGGGCATCGGGCTGCAGGTCCCGCCGTACGACTACGCGCACCCCGAGGACCTGCTGGACCTGGCCCGCAACTCCGGCCGGCCGCCGCTCGTCGTGGCGATGGACGGCGTGACCGATCCGCGCAACCTCGGCGCCGTCGTGCGCTCGGCCGCCGCCTTCGACGCGCACGGTGTCGTCGTCCCGCAGCGTCGCGCCGTCGGGATGACCGCCTCGGCCTGGCGGACCAGTGCCGGCGCCGCGGCTCGCATCCCCGTGGCGCGCGCGGTCAACCTCGCCCGTGCGCTGGGCTCCTACCAGGACGCCGGTCTGCAGACCGTGGGCCTGGCCGGCGACGGCGACGTCGACCTGGACAGGTACGACGGCTTCGCCGACCCGGTGGCGCTGGTGGTCGGCGCCGAGGGCACGGGGCTGTCCCGGCTGGTGCGCGAGCGGTGCGACGTCGTCGTCCGCATCCCCATCGACCGGGACACGGAGTCGCTGAACGTCAGCGTCGCCGCCGGCATCGCCCTCTACCAAGCTGCGCTCCTCCGTCGCGCACCGCGGCCATGAGCCGTCCTGGCCTGCGCTGAGCCGTTTCGCGGCTCTCGTCGGGGACCCTCCGGGCCCACTCCTCGACCGCCCTCGCAGGGCGGCTTCCTGTCGTTCCTCGGGGACCCCGAGGGCCCCGCTCGTCACGACAGCAGCTGCGCCACGGTGTAGATCACCAGGCCCGCCAGACCGCCGACGACGGTGCCGTTGACGCGGATCCACTGCAGGTCCCGGCCCACCTGCAGCTCGATGCGGCGGCTGGTCTCGTCGGTGTCCCACCGCGCGACGGTGCTGCTGACCAGGTCGGCGAGGTCGCCGGAGAACCGCTCCACCAGGTAGCCGGCGATCGAGTGGGTGTGCCGCTGCACCAGCTCGCGCAGCGTCGGGTCGCTCTGCAGCGAGTGGGCCAACTGGGTGATCATGCCGGCGACGCGGGTGCGCAGCTCCGACTCCGGATCGGCGGCGGCGGTGAGCACCGCGTTCTTCGCGTTGGTCCACAGGGAGCCCGACCAGGTGCGGACGGCGGGGTGCTCCAGCAGCTCCTTCTTGAGGTCCTCGACGCGGGCCGCGGTGTCGGGGTCGGTGCGCAGGGCGTGCACGTACACGCGCAGCCGGGCGTCGTAGGAGCGCCGCAGTTCGTGCCGCGGATCGGCGCCGACCTCCTCGAGGAACCCCTGCAGGCCGGCGAAGACCCGGTCGAACACGCGGTCGTCGACCCAGTCGGGCACCCAGGCGGGGGAGGCGTCGCCCAGCTGCGCCCGGAACACGAGCCGGTTCTCCTGGAGGAAGCGCGCGAGCAGCCGCAGGGCCGCCGACAGCACCTCCTGGTGCCGGTCGCCCTCGACCACCAGCTCGAGGACGCGGGCCAGGACCGGCGCCGCCGGCGTCTGGTGCAGCTTGCGGTCGACGATGGCGGCGACGGCCGGCTCGAGGTCCTCGTCGCGCAGCAGCTGCGTCAGCGCGGTGACCACCGCCGACGCGTCGCCGGCCAGCCGCTCGGCGCGGCCGGGGGCGGTGAGGAACCCACCCAGGCGGCTGGGTACGTCGATGGTGGTGAGCTTCTCCTCGACCACGGCCCGGGTGAGGAAGTTCTCCTGCACGAACGTGCCCAGGCTGGCGCCGATCTGGTCCTTCTTGCGCGGGATGATCGCCGTGTGCGGGATCGGCAGCCGCAGCGGGTGCCGGAACAGGGCGGTCACGGCGAACCAGTCGGCCAGCGCGCCGACCATCGAGGCCTCGGCGGTGGCGCGGACGTACCCCACCCAGCTGCCCGCTTCCTCACCCAGGAGCACGCACGCCAGGAAGACGACGGCGGCGACCAGGAACAGCCCGGTCGCCAACCGCTTCATGCGGGTGAGGTCGCGCGCCCGCTCGGGGTCGTCGAGCGAACCCACGGCGATCGGGCGGGGAGCCGGCACGTTCCCGAGCCTAAGGACCCCGCCCGACCGCCGTGCCCCGCGGGCCTCAGCTCGTCGAGCCGAGGGTCACCTCGGCGGTGCGCGTGTCGGCGCCCCGCCGGACGGTGAGGCCGACCTCGTCGCCCGGTGCGTTGCTCCGCACCGCTGCGGTGAGTTCCGTCGAGGTCGTCACCGGGCGGTCGTCCACCGCGGTGATGACGTCACCCGCCTGGATCCCTGCGTCGGCGGCAGCGCTGCCGGGCTCCACCGTGACCACCTCCGCGCCCGTTCCCACGTCGGGGTTCCGGTCGTCGGCCGCGGTCCGTGCGCTCACCCCCAGGAACGCCCTCGTGGCCGAGCCGTCCTGGATGATCTCCTCGGCGATGCGCTGGGCGTGGTTGCCGGGGATCGCGAATCCCACTCCGATGTTGCCGCTCTGCGACTGGCCCCCGGGCACCCCGGAAGCCACCGTGGCGATCGCGGTGTTGATCCCGATGACCTCGCCGGCACCGTTGACGAGGGCGCCACCGGAGTTGCCGGGGTTGATCGCCGCGTCGGTCTGGAGAGCGTCGATCGCCGTCGCGTCGTCCGCCGTGGAGCCCAGCGCGACGGCGCGGTTGGTGGCGCTGATGATCCCGTCGGTGACGGTGTTCGACAGCCCCAGCGGGGCGCCGATGGCGACGGCGACGTCACCGACCTGGACCTCCGAGGAGTCCGCGAAGGTCGCGGGCGTCAGCCCCTCGGCGCCGTCCAGCCGGACGACGGCCAGGTCGGAGGCGGGGTCCGTGCCGACGAGCGAGGCGTCGTAGAGCGTCCCGTCCGACGTGCGCACCTGCACGGCCCCCCCGTCGCCGGCCTCGGCGACGACGTGGTTGTTGGTCAGGACGTAGCCGTCGTCGGTCAGGACGACACCCGAGCCGCTGCCCGAACTGTTGCTGCTGGCGACGTAGATGGTCACCACGCTCGGTGCGGCCTTCGCGGCCGCCGCGGTGGCGGTGGTCGCCGACTCCGGGTTCTGGATGACGACGCTCTGCGCCGCGGCGCTGCTGCCGCCCACGGTCGCCGGGTCGTCGAGCAGGGTGACCACCCCCGCCCCGGCGCCTCCGCCGACGAGCGCGCCGACGACGAGGCCGGCGACACCGAGACGCAGCCGCCCGGCGCGCCGAGGCGCGGGAGCGACGGCCGCCGGGGCGACCTCCTGCGCAAGGCCCGGGTGGCCGCCGTACCCGGGGTAGGTCGGAGCGGCCGGTGCCTGCGGGGGCGCCCAGGCGTACTGCTGGCCCGTCGGGCGGGCGTACGGGTCGGTGCCTGGCGGGCTCGGGGAGGAGGACGCCTCCGGGCGGGCCGTGGTGGCGCCGGTGGCCGGCTCCGCGGAGCCGTGCTCGGGCGGGTTCCCGCCGGGGTTCGTGTCGGAGGGGCCGCGCTCGGCACCCGGCCCGTATCCGTGTTCGCTCACTGCTCTCGTCCTCCCAGCGCTCGGCCGTCCGGCCCGGCGATGCACCTACTGTGCGTCGCCGCGCTGTCCTGCTGCTGGAGGCGGCCTGTGATTTTCCTGGACGCGGGGGAGGAGGATGGACGCGAGCGGCTCGTTCAGCCGAGCGCGACGATCTCCTCGCGCGGGTCCAGCTCCGACCGGTGCGCCCGGGGGATCAGCGCCATCGGCGACGTGCAGTGCCGGAGCAGCCAGCGGTGCGGGCCGTCCATCGACCGGTGCAGCAGATTGCCGTGGCCGGCGCTGATGACCAGCAGCGGGGAGGGGCACGTCTCCCCCAGCAGCTGCTCGGCCCGCGCCGATGGCAGATCGCTGCGCTGCACGTCGAGGCCTGGATGGCGCCGTCCCCACTCGTCGGGGTCGTCCACCCAGCTGTCGGGGGCGGCGTGCCGGGTGGCACGGGTCTGCAGGACCGACAGGGGGACGCGGAGCCGCTCGGCCTCGGTGGCCGCGAAGTCGGCCACGGCCTCGTCGTCGGCGCGGTCGCCGACACCGAGGACCGCGACGACGGGCCGACCGGCGGGCTCGGTGCGGCGGCGCGGCACCACGACCACCGGCCGCGGCGACCGTGCCGCGACCTTCATCGCCACGGTGGCGAGCACCATCTCGTCTGCTGCGCCGGTCGCCGAGCTGCCGAGGACGACGAGCTGGCTGTCCCCGGCGGCGCGCACCAGTGAGGTCGTCGGGTCGTCGGGGACCACCTCGGTGACCGCGGGGACGTCGGACGCGGTGTGCCGGGCGACGGTGTACGCCTGCGCGGTGATCCGTCGCGCGCGGTGCATCTCCGCCGACGGTCCGCCGGTCGTCCCCTTGCGGCCGAGGTAGGTCGCCGCGTGCAGGATCCGCAGCGGTGCATCACGCCGGGCCGCCTCCTGGGCGGCCCAGCGCACCGCGTTCAGGCCGACTTCCGACCCGTCGACCCCGACGACGACCTCCCGGACCGGCGGGCCGGCCGATCCCGTCCGCGGTTCCTCGCGGACGTCCACGGAGTGGTCGGTCACGGCCTGGGGGGTCGAGGCGGTCACGGATACCTCCGGCGGGCAGATGGGTCGTGCCGCCGTCCAGCCTCCTCGCCCGGAGTGGCGGAGGGAAGACCCGCCGACACCGTGTGCAAGCGAGTGCCCACGGGGGTAGGGGAGGGGCCCTTCCCGCGATCCAGGAGGCCGCACGTGCCCGTCCGCCGTCCGCTCGCCCGTGTCCTCCTGTGGTCCGGAGCGCTCGGCGCAGGCGCCCTCGGGGTTCTCGGCGGGCTGTCGCTGCGTGGACCCGGACTGGTGGCCGTGGGTCTCGCCGCGACGCTGGCGGCGTGCACGGCCGCGGGGATCGCTCGGGAGTCCAGCCGCCGGGACCGGCGGACGACGGTCGAGGCCGCCGTCCACGCGTCGGCCTGGACCGTCGGAGCGCTCCTCGTCCTGTCCGGGATCGCGGCACTCGCCGGCGGTGGCGTCGCCGCCCTCGTCGTCGGGGCCGTGCTGGCCGGCTGGCTGGTCCGGTCGGCCCTGCGTGCCCGGCCCGGCACCGCCGCGACGCCGTCGGTGTCCCCGTCGCCCGGCGGGGCAGGAGTGCTGTTCCTGCCCGTTCCCCCGCCGGAGATCCCCGGGTTCTCCGCGAGACCCCGCTCCGCGGGAACGCCGCTGCCGGTCTGGACGCTGGCGACCCCGGCACTGGGCCAGGACTGGCTGGACACCACGGCGGCCCTGGCCGGCCCGCTGAGCCCGGCGGAGCGCGAGTCCCTCGTCCATCGTCGCGAGCAGGTCCTGGACGAACTGGAGCGCCGGGACCCCGAGGGCTTCGCGCACTGGCTGGCCGTGGGCCCCGATCGTGGCGGCGACCCGGCCGACTACGTCCGCGGCGGACCGGTCCACGACGGCCCGGCCGCGGACACCGACGCCGCCTGAGCGCGGTGGCCGCAAGGCTCTACCTCGTCCGTCACGCCGAAGCCGTCGGTCAGGAGGACATCGACCCCGGGCTGTCGGATCGAGGGCGGGCGCAGGCTCAGGCCCTGGGCGGCCGTCTGGCATCGGTCCGGCCGGCCGGCATCCTGCCCGGTCCGCGTCGACGAGCGGCCGAGACCGCGCGTATCGGGAGCGGTTCCGGGACCGGCTGGACGGCGTCCCGCTCGACGAGCGCGACCAGGAGGGCCAGCACTCATCCGACGTGGCGCTGGCTCCGGCTCGCCTCGGCGAATGCGAGCCTGACGATCCTCCGCTGGGACGGCGGCGAGCCCGGTGCGCTCGTCAGCTTCGACGACACGGGCCATCTCGCCTGATCGTGGCCGCCGGCGGTGTCCCTATCCTTGGGTCCGGGATCGTTCTCGTGTCCCGCCGACGTGGCGCAATTGGTAGCGCACCCGACTTGTAATCGGGCGGTTAGGGGTTCAAGTCCCCTCGTCGGCTCTCCGATCGACCGGCCTCCGGGGCGAAAGGACCTGGACGCCGTCCCGCGGCGCGCGGCAGGATGTCCCGGTGATCGGGGTGGCGGGGGTCCCCTACATCGGGCGGGCTGACCACCGTGCCGCCGTCGCGGCCGCCTTCGCCGAGCCCGGGCACGTCATCCTGATCTGCGGTGAGGCCGGCGTCGGCAAGTCCTCCCTCGTCGCCGCTGCCCGGGCCGGCGCGGCGACCGAGGTCGTCGAGGGCTCCTGTCTCCAGCTGGCCGGCCAGCCACTGCCCCTGGCCGCGCTCGAGCAGATCTTCTACGCCCGGGGAGGCTGGCCCGACTCGGCCGACGGCGCCGAGCAGCAGTCGGCCGAGCAGCGCCTCAAGGCGATCCGTCAGTGGGCCGACGCCCTGGCCCCCGCCGGTTCGCCGACGACGCTCACCCTCGTCGTCGACGACCTGCACTGGGCCGACGAGACCACCTGCGACTTCCTCGTCTACCTGGCCTCGACCGCGGCCCGCCGCCGCATCAGCCTGGTCATCACCATGCGCAACGACGAGGCGCCCCGCGTGGGCCGGGTCCAGCAGGCGTGCGGCGACCTCGCCCGGCTGCCGGGCGCCACCAACGTCGAACTGGAGCGGCTGACCCGGCAGGAGTGCGGCGAGCTCGTCGCCGTCCTCACCGGTGCGACGGACGTGGACGCCGACGCCTGGTACGAGCGCTCGCAGGGCAACCCGTACCTGCTCGGCGAGCTCGTCAAGGACCCCGGCGCACGCCGGGTGAAGGACGTCCTGCTGTCCCGCGTCCAGGCCCTGGGCGCCGACGCCGCGGAGCTGGTCCGCCTCGCCGCCGTCTTCGGCCTGTGGGTGCCCGACGACCAGCTGCACTCCGCGTCGGTGCTGCCCGACGACCGCTACGCCGCCGCCGTCCGGGAGGCCGTCGACGTGGGGGTCTTCGTCGTCGAGGGCGTCGACTACACGTTCCGCCACGCCCTGATGTGCGAGGCGGTCCTCTCCCAGCTGCTGCCCATGGAGCGCCGCAAGCTGCACGAGCGGGCCGCCCGCGCGATGGCCGAGGACCCGGGGGACGACCTCTCCACGGCGGTGGCGGTCAGCGTGCACTGGGAGGCGGCCGGCCGGCCCGCCGAGGCGGCGGCCTGGGGCCTGCGGGCCGCCCGCAAGGCCCGACGGCTCAACGCCTACGCCGAGTCCTGGGGCCACTACCGGCGGGTGCTCGACGTCGCCCGGCGCGGTGCGGACGGGGGCCCGGAGCTCGACCTCGTGCTGGAGGCCGCCGGTGTCGCGCGGCTGGGCGGTGACCCGACCACCGCCGCAGGGCTGCTGGAGGAGGCGCTGCGCCGCGATCCCGTCCGGGGTGCGGAGCGGGCCACCGCCCTGGAGCGGCTGGGCTGCTACCTCTGGGAGGCCGGGCAGACGGAGCGCAGCCGGGCCGCCTACGCCGAGGCCGCCGACGCGCTCGCTGCCGGCAGAGGACGACCGGGAGACGCGGAATGGCGGACAACTACATCGCGGAACTGCACTTCGGTGCACCGAAGATCGACGAGGAGGCCTTCGTCGCCCCGACCGCGGTGGT
>NZ_SPQM01000119.1 GCF_004570345.1 Blastococcus sp. CT_GayMR20
CGAGGGGGGATCGCCCTTCGTCGTACGGGCCTCGATGTTCCGGCGGGCAGCACGCGCCTCCTCGCGGAGGAGTGCGACCAGGGCGGCGCCGCCCAGCGCGACGCTGCCGCCGCCGTAGGCCGCGCCGGCCGCGAGCCGTCGCGCAGTCGCCGTCCGCGTCACGTGCCCTCCGCCCGGTTGCTGGTCCCTGTATTCCTGTTACGCAGGTTATCGGCCCTTTACGGTGGTCCCTGTGGCCCACTCACCCGCAGGTGTGACCCAGTCCACACCGCTGGACGAACGGGGGCGGCTGATCGTCGACGTCCTCGTCGATGCCTTCTCCGATCTGATGGCGGCCGATGCCGACGCCTTCCGGACGAAGTTCCGGAAGATGGCAGCCGATCCCTTCGCCTTCTACCGGGGCAGCGCATGCCTGTTCTACGCCGACATGGCGGCGCTGGAGGATCGCTGGTGCGACGAGCGGACGTCGCGCGTGTGGATCCAGGGTGACCTGCACGCGGAGAACTTCGGCACCTACATGGACAGCGCCGGACGGATCGTCTTCGACGTCAACGACTTCGACGAGGCCTACCTCGGGCATGTGAGCTGGGACCTGCGCAGGTTCGCGGCCAGCTTCGCCCTCATGGCCTGGCGCAAGGCGCTCTCGGACGACGCCATCGCCGAGCTCATCGCGATCTACCTGCGCTCCTACCTCGACCAGGTCGAGGCCTTCACCCGCTCCGACGAGGACCGGACGTTCGCCCTCGTGAAGGCCAACACCGAGGGTGCCGTGCACGAGGTCATCCTCGAGACGGCGACCCGGACCCGGCTGGCGCTGCTGCAGCGGATCACCGTCGTGGAGGAGCACGAGCGGCGGTTCGCCGACCGGCCGCAGAACCGCCGCCTCGACGACGGGGAGCGCGAGGAGGTCATGGCCGCGCTCGCCCGCTACCGCGAGACCGTCGTCCCACCGCGCCGGCGCCGCGATGTCGCCTACGACGTGAAGGACGTCGTCGGGACCGGCGGCTTCGGCATCGGCAGCGCCGGGCTGCCTGCCTACAACGTGCTGCTCGAGGGCTACGACCAGGCGCTGGAGAACGACGTCGTCCTGTCCATCAAGCAGGGCAACGTGGCCGCGCCCAGCCGGATCGTCGACGACCCGGAGCTGCGGCAGTACTTCGAGCACGAGGGGCACCGGACGGCGATGAGCCAGCGGGCGCTGCAGGCCAACGCCTCGCAGTTTCTCGGCCACACCGAGATCGACGGCGTCGGGTTCGTCGTGGCGGAGCTCTCGCCCTACGAGCTGGACCTCGACTGGGAGGACCTGACCGAGCCCGGGGAGATCGCCCCGGTGATGGCCCAGCTCGGGAAGGCGACGGCGAAGCTGCACTGCGTCGGCGACGCCGACAGCGACCACTCGCTGGTGCCCTTCCAGATGGAGGAGGCCATCACCGCGATGGTGGGCGACCGGCGCGAGGAGTTCGTCGCGGACCTCGTGGAGTTCGCGCACGACTACGCCCGGCGCACCCAGGAGGACCACCGCCGCTTCGTCGACGCATTCCGCGCCGGCGCGATCCCCGGCATCAGCTCGAGCGGCTCGCACCCGCTGCCGGGAGATCGATGAGCATGCCGACGTGCGGGCCGATGCCCGGCTTGTCGTACGGCTCGGTCACCACGGTGAAGCCGGCCCGCTCGTAGAACCCGGCTGCAGTGACCCGGGCGTCGCACCAGACGAGGTCCCCGCCCCGGGTCGTGACACGGGCCAGGCCGTCGTCCAGCAGCGCCCGGCCGGCACCGCTGCCGCGCACGGCCGTCTCGGTCGCCATGCCGCGGAGCTGCCAGGGGTCCTTCGCCAGCGGCCGCCACGGGCAGGGCGTGGGGGAGAACCGGACCACGCCGACGACGCGGCCGTCGGGGGTGCGGGCGGCGAGGTGGAAGGTCGCCGGGTCCTCGTCGCCGGGCCAGGTGACCTCGCCGCCGTTCGGCCGGAGGACCGCGCCGCGCAGTGCGTAGGTCTCCCCGGCCGGCACCTCGTCCACGGTCACGCTGCTCACGCCGTCAGTCTCCTCGGTGCCGGAATGGCGGTTTCGGCACCTGTCCCAGGGTGCCGGAATGGCGGTTTCGGCTCCTGGGGCTAGTGGGCGCGGCGGCCGCGGCGCGTCCGCAGGTAATCGGCCACCACGTACTCGCCGAGGCGCTCGGCGTCGGGCTGGAACACCCGGCCTCCCGCGCGCTGGGTCAGGTCGTGCACGAAGTGGATCAGCCCCGGGTCCGGATCGAGGGCGAACACGTTCACGGTTGCGCCGGTGCGCGCCACCCGCTCCATCTCCGCCACCGTCCGGGCGATCGTCTCGGGCATCGGCGGCCAGCAGAAGAACGGCGTCCCGTCGTCCTCCAGGTGTGCGGTCGGCTCCCCGTCGGTGACCACCAGGACCACCGGCTCGGCATCGCGGTGATGGGCCAGGAACCGCCGGGCCAGCATCAGGCCGTGCTGCAGGTTGGTGCCCTGCAGGGTGTCGACCGAGAGCTCGGCGAGGGTCTCCGGCCGCAGCACCTGGGCCGTGGAGGAGAACCCGATGATCTGGATCGCGTCCTGCGGGAAGCGGGTGGTCACCAGCGAGTGCAGCGCCATCGCGGTCGACTTGGCCGCGCCCCACGTGCCGCGCAGCGCCATCGAGTAGGAGAGGTCGACCAGGAGCGCGACCGCGGCCCCGGTGCGCCGCTCGGTCTCGACGACCTCGAAGTCGTCGACGGCGATGCGCACCTTCCGCTCGCCGTCGGCTCGGGGCTCGTGCGCCGTCCGCAGGACGGCGTTCTTCACCGTGCGGACGACGTCCAGCGGCTGCTCGTCGCCGAACCGCCACTCCCGCGAGCTGCCGGTGAGCTCCCCGGCGGCTCCGGCGTCGGCCACGTCGTGCTCCCCGCGGCCGGTGGCGTCAAGCTTGGCGAACACCCGCCGCAGGGCCGTGGCACCCAGGCGGCGCACCGCCTTCGGCGAGAGCTCCAGCTTGCCGTCGGAGCGGTTGAGGAACCCCTGGCGTTCGAGCTCGCGCTCGAGCTGCCGCAGGGCGGCCAGGTCGTCGACCGCCGGCCGGCCGAGGGCGCGTTCGAGCAGTTCCTCGTCGATGTCGGCCAGCGAGGCGCCGGCGTACCCCTGCGACAGCTGGCTCGACAGGGCCTCCAGGTCGGCCAGCTCGGCGACGGCGCTGGTGGCGTCCCCCATGCCCAGGGACTGCTCGCCGTCGGGCACCTGGCCCCGCTGGCCCCACGGAAGGTCCGGGCGGGCCTGCCGCAGGGCGTCCTGGAGGTGGGACATCTCGCTGGCCAGGCCCATGTCGGACATCGTCTGGGCCATCAGCTCCGACAGCTCCGCCCGCTGCTCGGGCGAGAGGCCGGCCATCATCCGTTCCTGCGCGGCGGCCCGCCGGGCGAGGGAGTCGATGAGCTCCTCGATCGACTGCGGGTCGTCGGGGAAGAACTGGCCGTGCTTGTCCATGAACTCGCGGAAGCGCTCGTCGGTGTCCTCGCCGCGGTTGTGCGCGTCGATGAGCTGCGAGAGGTCGGCGACCATGTCCTTGACGGCCTGCAGATCGGCCTCGGACGCGTTCTCCAGCGCCTGCTTCATGGAGGAGAAGGAGCTGTCGAGCACTTCGCGGCGCAGCAGGTCCTGGATCTGCTCGTAGGCCTGCCGGCCCTCCTCCGACCGCCACGGGTAGTCCTTGAGCGCACGGACGGCGCCCGCGGTGTCCTCGGGCAGGGCGTCGAGCTCGGCCTCGGCCAGCCGGGCGGAGTCATCGGGGTCGGGGAAGAGCGCGCGCTGCTCGGCGGAGACAGCCTGGTCGAGGAGTTCCCGGACCTCCTGCAGGGTGCCGTCCATCCGCCCGGCGGTGCGGGCCCGCCGGAGCCGTTCGCGCACCGACCGGCGGAGCTCGTCGAGCCCCCGACGTCCCTCGGTGCCGCGGCGGAGCAGCTCGCGCAGGGCCTCCCGCACGCCGCTGCCGCCGAGCACCGAGTCGCCGATCTCGTCGACGGCGTTGCCCAGGTCGTACGGCGGCGCGAGGGGGTCCGGCCCGCCGTGCCACTGGCCGTACCGGTACCCGCGCGGGCGTCGTCCGGGCATCGGATCAGGCCCCGTAGACCGTGCGGGTGCCGTCGGTGTCCTTGGCCAGCCTGCGGGTCAGGTACAGCCCCTCGAGCGCGAACTCGACCGCGGCCGCCGCCTGCTCCGCGGACTGCTCGCCCTCGGGCACGCCCAGCCGGCCGAGCAGCTCGGCCAGCTTCGGGATGGTGCCGAGCTGGCCCAGCAGCGCCGGGGCGGGCACCAGCTCTCCGGACTCGACTGTCTCCCCGCCGGTGAAGTGCTCCTGCAGTCCGGTGAGATCCAGCCCGGCGCAGCGGGCACGGAACGTCTGCGCCGTCGCCTGTCGCAACAGGTGCTCGAGCACCTCCACCTCGCGTTCGTCGTCCGGATCGGAGCCGGAGTCGGCGAACTCGACCTTGCCCCGGCTGGCGGGGACGACGCTCGGCAGGTCGACGACCCGCGCCACCGGCCGGGTCTCCCCCGCGATGGCGGCCCGACGGACGGCGGAGGCGGTGACCGTCTCGAGCCCGGCGATCGCGAAGCGGGCGCTGACGCCGGAGCGCTGGTCGACGTGGCTGGATTCCCGGACCAGCCGGGTGAAGCGGGCGATGATCTCGGCCAGGTGCTCCGGCACGACGGGGGCGTCGAGCGTGCCGTTGCCGCCCTCGCCGCCGGTCCAGCTGGTCTGCGCCTCCTGGTGCAGGAGCCGGATCTCGTCGGCCAGTTCCAGCGGGTAGTGGGTGCGCACCTCGGCCCCGAAGCGGTCCTTGAGCGGCGTGATGATCCGCCCCCGGTTCGTGTAGTCCTCCGGGTTGGCGCTGGCCACCAGGAGCAGGTCGAGGGGCAGCCGCACCCGGTACCCGCGGATCTGGATGTCGCGCTCCTCGAGCACGTTGAGCAGGGCGACCTGGATGCGCTCGGCGAGGTCGGGCAGCTCGTTGACGCTGAAGATGCCGCGGTTGGTGCGGGGGACGAGGCCGTAGTGGACCGTCTCGGGGTCGCCGAGCGTCCGGCCTTCGGCGACCTTGATCGGGTCCACGTCCCCGATCAGGTCGCCGACGCTGGTGTCGGGGGTGGCGAGCTTCTCGCCGAAGCGGTCGCTGCGGTGCAGCCAGCCGACCGGCGTGGCGTCGCCGTGCTCGGCGATCTGACGGTGGGCCCACACGCTGATCGGGTGCAGGGGGTGCTCGTTGAGCTCGCTGCCCACCAGCACCGGCGTCCACTCGTCGAGGAGACCGACCAGCGTCCGGATCAGGCGGGTCTTGCCCTGGCCGCGCTCACCGAGCAGGACGAGGTCGTGGCCGGCGATGAGGGCGCGCTCGACCTCGGGGACGACGGTGTCCTCGAAGCCGACCATGCCGGGCAGGCTGGGCCGCCCGCGACCGATGCGGGCCAGGAGGTTGGCGCGGAGTTCGGCCTTGACGGGCGTGAAGGAGACGCCCGCGGCGCGGAGCTCGCCGAGCGTCGTGGGGGCGGGGGAAGGGGTGGCTGGGATGGCCGGGTCCGTCACCTCGACCACGGTACGACGATCTTGCGCGTCCGGTCACGGGTGTCGTGCGCGCGGCCTGCCAGGATCAGGGAGTGTCCACGCCCGAGGTGCCCGGCGCCCAGCCAGCCCTGATCAGCGGTGCCGATGTCGAGGCGGCGGCCGCGCTGCTCGCCGACGTCGTCCGGCACACCCCGATGTGGCACTCGCGCGGGCTCGCCGACAAGGTCGGCGGTCCGGTGTGGCTCAAGTGCGAGAACCTGCAGCGCACCGGGTCCTTCAAGATCCGCGGGGCGTACACCCGCATCTCCCGGCTGACCGACGCGGAGCGCGCCCGGGGGGTCGTCGCCGCCAGCGCCGGCAACCACGCCCAGGGCGTCGCCCTCGCCGCCCGCCTCCTGGGTGCCTCGGCGACCGTGTTCATGCCGGAGACCGCGCCGCTGCCGAAGGTCGCGGCCACGCGGGCGTACGGGGCCGAGATCCGGATGCTCGGGCAGAGCCTGAGCGAACCCCTGGTTGCCGCTGCCGAGTACGCGGAGCAGACCGGTTCGGTGTTCATCCACCCGTTCGAGCACCGCGACGTCATCGCCGGCCAGGGCACGGTCGGCCTCGAGGTGCTGGACCAGTGCCCGGACGTCGCGACGGTGCTGGTGTGCACGGGTGGAGGTGGGCTGGTGTCCGGCATCGCGGCCGCCGTGAAGTCCCGCCGTCCGGACGTGCGCGTGGTCGCCGTCCAGGCCGAGGAGGCCGCCTGCTTCCCCGACTCGCTGACCGCCGGCCGGCCCGTCGCCCTGGACGCGATGACGACGATGGCCGACGGGATCGCCGTCGCCGCGCCGGGCGATCTCACCCTCGCCCACGTCCGTGGCCTGGTCGACGAGGTGCGCACGGTCACCGAGGAGGACCTCTCCCGGGCGCTGCTCTTCTGCCTCGAGCGGGCCAAGCTGGTGGTCGAGCCGGCCGGGGTGGCCGCCGTCGCCGCGGTCCTGGCCGACCCTGCCGCGTTCGCACCGCCCGTGGTCGCGGTGATCTCCGGCGGCAACATCGACCCCGTGCTGCTGCTCAAGGTCGTTCAGCACGGGATGGCCGCGGCGGGCCGCTACCTGTCGCTGCGCCTGCGCGTGCCTGACCGCCCGGGGTCCCTCGCCGCGGTGCTCGCCGAGCTCGCCGCCGTCGGCGCGAACGTGCTGGAGGTCGAGCACGAGCGCACCGACACCCAGCTGCACCTCGGCGAGGTCGAGGTCTTCGTCGTCCTGGAGACGCGCGGGCCGGACCACGCCGCCGAGGTCACGGCGACGCTGTCCAGGGCGGGGTACGCGGTCACCCCGAGCTGAGGACCGATGAGTTCCGGCGCCGGGCGCGGTCCTGACCCGCATGGATCCGCTCCCCGCTGAACGTCACCGCCTGTTGCGACATGCGGTCAGGAACTGTCACCAACGCCCTCTAGCGTGCTTCGCATGACCGACGCGATCGTGGTCGAGGGGCTGGTCAAGCGCTTCGGCGCCACCACCGCCCTCGACGGAGTGGACCTGACCGTCGCCGAGGGCTCCGTCCTGGGGCTGCTCGGCCCGAACGGTGCGGGCAAGACGACGGTGGTCCGCATCCTGACCACCCTGCTGCGGGCCGACGCCGGACGGGCCGAGGTGGTGGGTCTCGACGTGTCGCGCGACGGCGACGGCGTGCGCGCCTCGATCGGGCTGACCGGCCAGTACGCCGCCGTCGACGAGTACCTGACCGGCTTCGAGAACCTCGAGATGGTGGGCCGGCTCTACCACCTGCGCAAGGCCGAGGCACGGTCGCGCGCCGGCGAGCTGCTGGAGCGGTTCGACCTCTCCGACGCCGCCGACCGGCCGGCCAAGACGTACTCCGGCGGCATGCGGCGCCGGCTCGACATCGCCGCCTCGCTCATCAACCGCCCACGGGTGCTCTTCCTCGACGAGCCGACGACGGGCCTCGACCCACGCAGCCGGCTCGCCATGTGGGAGTTCATCGCCGAACTCGCCGACGGCGGGACGACGATCCTGCTGACCACCCAGTACCTGGAGGAGGCCGACCGCCTGGCCGACCGGATGGTGGTCATCGACCGGGGCAAGGTCATCGCCCGCGGCACCGGCGATGAACTCCCACATGGCGAGCCGGCTGCGTGGGTCGAGGCCCGTCGTCGGCTCGTCGAGGAAGAGCACCCGTGGGCGGTTGATGAGCGAGGCGGCGATGTCGAGCCGGCGCCGCATGCCGCCGGAGTACGTCTTGGCCGGCCGGTCGGCGGCGTCGGAGAGGTCGAACCGCTCCAGCAGCTCGCCGGCGCGCGACCGTGCCTCGGCCTTGCGCAGGTGGTAGAGCCGGCCCACCATCTCGAGGTTCTCGAAGCCGGTCAGGTACTCGTCGACGGCGGCGTACTGGCCGGTCAGCCCGATCGAGGCGCGCACGCCGTCGCCGTCGCGCGACACGTCGAGACCCACCACCTCGGCCCGTCCGGCGTCGGCCCGCAGCAGGGTGGTCAGGATGCGGACCACCGTCGTCTTGCCCGCACCGTTCGGGCCGAGCAGCCCCAGGACGGAGCCCTCGGCGACGGTCAGGTCCACTCCGTCGAGGGCGGTGGTGGCGCCGAAGCGCTTGACCAGCCCCTCGACCACGATCGCGTCGGTCATGCGAAGCACGCTAGAGGGCGTTGGTGACAGTTCCTGACCGCATGTCGCAACAGGCGGTGACGTTCAGCGGGGAGCGGATCCATGCGGGTCAGGACCGCGCCCGGCGCCGGAACTCATCGGTCCTCAGCTCGGGGTGACCGCGTACCCCGCCCTGGACAGCGTCGCCGTGACCTCGGCGGCGTGGTCCGGCCCGCGCGTCTCCAGGACGACGAAGACCTCGACCTCGCCGAGGTGCAGCTGGGTGTCGGTGCGCTCGTGCTCGACCTCCAGCACGTTCGCGCCGACGGCGGCGAGCTCGGCGAGCACCGCGGCGAGGGACCCCGGGCGGTCAGGCACGCGCAGGCGCAGCGACAGGTAGCGGCCCGCCGCGGCCATCCCGTGCTGAACGACCTTGAGCAGCAGCACGGGGTCGATGTTGCCGCCGGAGATCACCGCGACCACGGGCGGTGCGAACGCGGCAGGGTCGGCCAGGACCGCGGCGACGGCGGCCACCCCGGCCGGCTCGACCACCAGCTTGGCCCGCTCGAGGCAGAAGAGCAGCGCCCGGGAGAGGTCCTCCTCGGTGACCGTGCGCACCTCGTCGACCAGGCCACGGACGTGGGCGAGGGTGAGATCGCCCGGCGCGGCGACGGCGATCCCGTCGGCCATCGTCGTCATCGCGTCCAGGGCGACGGGCCGGCCGGCGGTCAGCGAGTCGGGGAAGCAGGCGGCCTCCTCGGCCTGGACGGCGACCACGCGCACGTCCGGACGGCGGGACTTCACGGCGGCCGCGATGCCGGACACCAGCCCACCTCCACCCGTGCACACCAGCACCGTCGCGACGTCCGGGCACTGGTCCAGCACCTCGAGGCCGACCGTGCCCTGGCCGGCGATGACGTCGCGGTGCTCGAACGGGTGGATGAACACCGAACCGGTCTGCTCCGCGTACTCGGCAGCGGCAACCAGGGGTTCGCTCAGGCTCTGCCCGAGCATCCGGATCTCGGCCCCGTACGCCCGCGTGGCCGCGACCTTCGGCAGCGGCGCGGTCTCCGGCATGAACACGGTCGCCGAGGCACCCAGGAGGCGGGCGGCGAGGGCGACGCCCTGGGCGTGGTTGCCGGCGCTGGCGGCGACGACCCCCCGGGCGCGCTCCGCGTCGGTCAGCCGGGAGATGCGGGTGTACGCCCCGCGGATCTTGAAGGACCCGGTGCGCTGCAGGTTCTCGCACTTGAGCCACACCGGACCGCCGACCTTGTCGGCGAGCCCGCGCGAGTGCCACATCGGGGTGTGCCGGACGACGTCGGCGAGCAGCGCGGCCGCCGCCTCGACATCGGCACCGCTGATCAGGGCTGGCTGGGCGCCGGGCACCTCGGGCGTGGACACTCCCTGATCCTGGCAGGCCGCGCGCACGACACCCGTGACCGGACGCGCAAGATCGTCGTACCGTGGTCGAGGTGACGGACCCGGCCATCCCAGCCACCCCTTCCCCCGCCCCCACGACGCTCGGCGAGCTCCGCGCCGCGGGCGTCTCCTTCACGCCCGTCAAGGCCGAACTCCGCGCCAACCTCCTGGCCCGCATCGGTCGCGGGCGGCCCAGCCTGCCCGGCATGGTCGGCTTCGAGGACACCGTCGTCCCCGAGGTCGAGCGCGCCCTCATCGCCGGCCACGACCTCGTCCTGCTCGGTGAGCGCGGCCAGGGCAAGACCCGCCTGATCCGGACGCTGGTCGGTCTCCTCGACGAGTGGACGCCGGTGCTGGTGGGCAGCGAGCTCAACGAGCACCCCCTGCACCCGATCAGCGTGTGGGCCCACCGTCAGATCGCCGAGCACGGCGACGCCACGCCGGTCGGCTGGCTGCACCGCAGCGACCGCTTCGGCGAGAAGCTCGCCACCCCCGACACCAGCGTCGGCGACCTGATCGGGGACGTGGACCCGATCAAGGTCGCCGAAGGCCGGACGCTCGGCGACCCCGAGACGGTCCACTACGGCCTCGTCCCCCGCACCAACCGCGGCATCTTCAGCGTCAACGAGCTGCCCGACCTCGCCGAGCGCATCCAGGTCGCCCTGCTCAACGTGCTCGAGGAGCGCGACATCCAGATCCGCGGGTACCGGGTGCGGCTGCCCCTCGACCTGCTCCTGGTGGCCAGCGCCAACCCGGAGGACTACACGAACCGGGGGCGGATCATCACGCCGCTCAAGGACCGCTTCGGGGCCGAGGTGCGCACCCACTACCCGCTGGAACTGGCCGACGAGATCCGGCTCCTGCACCAGGAGGCGCAGACCAGCTGGACCGGCGGCGAGGGCGGCAACGGCACGCTCGACGCCCCCGTCGTGCCGGAGCACCTGGCCGAGATCATCGCCCGCTTCACCCGGCTGGTCCGGGAATCCAGCCACGTCGACCAGCGCTCCGGCGTCAGCGCCCGCTTCGCGATCGCCGGGCTCGAGACGGTCACCGCCTCCGCCGTCCGTCGGGCCGCCATCGCGGGGGAGACCCGGCCGGTGGCGCGGGTCGTCGACCTGCCGAGCGTCGTCCCCGCCAGCCGGGGCAAGGTCGAGTTCGCCGACTCCGGCTCCGATCCGGACGACGAACGCGAGGTGGAGGTGCTCGAGCACCTGTTGCGACAGGCGACGGCGCAGACGTTCCGTGCCCGCTGCGCCGGGCTGGATCTCACCGGACTGCAGGAGCACTTCACCGGCGGGGAGACAGTCGAGTCCGGAGAGCTGGTGCCCGCCCCGGCGCTGCTGGGCCAGCTCGGCACCATCCCGAAGCTGGCCGAGCTGCTCGGCCGGCTGGGCGTGCCCGAGGGCGAGCAGTCCGCGGAGCAGGCGGCGGCCGCGGTCGAGTTCGCGCTCGAGGGGCTGTACCTGACCCGCAGGCTGGCCAAGGACACCGACGGCACCCGCACGGTCTACGGGGCCTGATCCGATGCCCGGACGACGCCCGCGCGGGTACCGGTACGGCCAGTGGCACGGCGGGCCGGACCCCCTCGCGCCGCCGTACGACCTGGGCAACGCCGTCGACGAGATCGGCGACTCGGTGCTCGGCGGCAGCGGCGTGCGGGAGGCCCTGCGCGAGCTGCTCCGCCGCGGCACCGAGGGACGTCGGGGGCTCGACGAGCTCCGCCGGTCGGTGCGCGAACGGCTCCGGCGGGCCCGCACCGCCGGGCGGATGGACGGCACCCTGCAGGAGGTCCGGGAACTCCTCGACCAGGCTGTCTCCGCCGAGCAGCGCGCGCTCTTCCCCGACCCCGATGACTCCGCCCGGCTGGCCGAGGCCGAGCTCGACGCCCTGCCCGAGGACACCGCGGGCGCCGTCCGTGCGCTCAAGGACTACCCGTGGCGGTCGGAGGAGGGCCGGCAGGCCTACGAGCAGATCCAGGACCTGCTGCGCCGCGAAGTGCTCGACAGCTCCTTCTCCTCCATGAAGCAGGCGCTGGAGAACGCGTCCGAGGCCGATCTGCAGGCCGTCAAGGACATGGTCGCCGACCTCTCGCAGCTCATCGACGCGCACAACCGCGGCGAGGACACCGACGAGCGCTTCCGCGAGTTCATGGACAAGCACGGCCAGTTCTTCCCCGACGACCCGCAGTCGATCGAGGAGCTCATCGACTCCCTCGCCCGGCGGGCCGCCGCGCAGGAACGGATGATGGCCGGCCTCTCGCCCGAGCAGCGGGCGGAGCTGTCGGAGCTGATGGCCCAGACGATGTCCGACATGGGCCTGGCCAGCGAGATGTCCCACCTCCAGGACGCCCTGCGGCAGGCCCGCCCGGACCTTCCGTGGGGCCAGCGGGGCCAGGTGCCCGACGGCGAGCAGTCCCTGGGCATGGGGGACGCCACCAGCGCCGTCGCCGAGCTGGCCGACCTGGAGGCCCTGTCGAGCCAGCTGTCGCAGGGGTACGCCGGCGCCTCGCTGGCCGACATCGACGAGGAACTGCTCGAACGCGCCCTCGGCCGGCCGGCGGTCGACGACCTGGCCGCCCTGCGGCAGCTCGAGCGCGAGCTCGAACGCCAGGGGTTCCTCAACCGCTCCGACGGCAAGCTGGAGCTCTCGCCGAAGGCGGTGCGCCGCCTGGGTGCCACGGCCCTGCGGCGGGTGTTCGCCAAGCTTGACGCCACCGGCCGCGGGGAGCACGACGTGGCCGACGCCGGAGCCGCCGGGGAGCTCACCGGCAGCTCGCGGGAGTGGCGGTTCGGCGACGAGCAGCCGCTGGACGTCGTCCGCACGGTGAAGAACGCCGTCCTGCGGACGGCGCACGAGCCCCGAGCCGACGGCGAGCGGAAGGTGCGCATCGCCGTCGACGACTTCGAGGTCGTCGAGACCGAGCGGCGCACCGGGGCCGCGGTCGCGCTCCTGGTCGACCTCTCCTACTCGATGGCGCTGCGCGGCACGTGGGGCGCGGCCAAGTCGACCGCGATGGCGCTGCACTCGCTGGTGACCACCCGCTTCCCGCAGGACGCGATCCAGATCATCGGGTTCTCCTCCACGGCCCAGGTGCTGCGGCCGGAGACCCTCGCCGAGCTCTCGGTCGACACCCTGCAGGGCACCAACCTGCAGCACGGCCTGATGCTGGCCCGGCGGTTCCTGGCCCATCACCGCGATGCCGAGCCGGTGGTCCTGGTGGTCACCGACGGGGAGCCGACCGCACACCTGGAGGACGACGGGACGCCGTTCTTCTGCTGGCCGCCGATGCCCGAGACGATCGCCCGGACGGTGGCGGAGATGGAGCGGGTGGCGCGCACCGGCGCAACCGTGAACGTGTTCGCCCTCGATCCGGACCCGGGGCTGATCCACTTCGTGCACGACCTGACCCAGCGCGCGGGAGGCCGGGTGTTCCAGCCCGACGCCGAGCGCCTCGGCGAGTACGTGGTGGCCGATTACCTGCGGACGCGCCGCGGCCGCCGCGCCCACTAGCCCCAGGAGCCGAAACCGCCATTCCGGCACCCTGGGACAGGTGCCGAAACCGCCATTCCGGCACCGAGGAGACTGACGGCGTGAGCAGCGTGACCGTGGACGAGGTGCCGGCCGGGGAGACCTACGCACTGCGCGGCGCGGTCCTCCGGCCGAACGGCGGCGAGGTCACCTGGCCCGGCGACGAGGACCCGGCGACCTTCCACCTCGCCGCCCGCACCCCCGACGGCCGCGTCGTCGGCGTGGTCCGGTTCTCCCCCACGCCCTGCCCGTGGCGGCCGCTGGCGAAGGACCCCTGGCAGCTCCGCGGCATGGCGACCGAGACGGCCGTGCGCGGCAGCGGTGCCGGCCGGGCGCTGCTGGACGACGGCCTGGCCCGTGTCACGACCCGGGGCGGGGACCTCGTCTGGTGCGACGCCCGGGTCACTGCAGCCGGGTTCTACGAGCGGGCCGGCTTCACCGTGGTGACCGAGCCGTACGACAAGCCGGGCATCGGCCCGCACGTCGGCATGCTCATCGATCTCCCGGCAGCGGGTGCGAGCCGCTCGAGCTGATGCCGGGGATCGCGCCGGCGCGGAATGCGTCGACGAAGCGGCGGTGGTCCTCCTGGGTGCGCCGGGCGTAGTCGTGCGCGAACTCCACGAGGTCCGCGACGAACTCCTCGCGCCGGTCGCCCACCATCGCGGTGATGGCCTCCTCCATCTGGAAGGGCACCAGCGAGTGGTCGCTGTCGGCGTCGCCGACGCAGTGCAGCTTCGCCGTCGCCTTCCCGAGCTGGGCCATCACCGGGGCGATCTCCCCGGGCTCGGTCAGGTCCTCCCAGTCGAGGTCCAGCTCGTAGGGCGAGAGCTCCGCCACGACGAACCCGACGCCGTCGATCTCGGTGTGGCCGAGAAACTGCGAGGCGTTGGCCTGCAGCGCCCGCTGGCTCATCGCCGTCCGGTGCCCCTCGTGCTCGAAGTACTGCCGCAGCTCCGGGTCGTCGACGATCCGGCTGGGCGCGGCCACGTTGCCCTGCTTGATGGACAGGACGACGTCGTTCTCCAGCGCCTGGTCGTAGCCCTCGAGCAGCACGTTGTAGGCAGGCAGCCCGGCGCTGCCGATGCCGAAGCCGCCGGTCCCGACGACGTCCTTCACGTCGTAGGCGACATCGCGGCGCCGGCGCGGTGGGACGACGGTCTCGCGGTAGCGGGCGAGCGCGGCCATGACCTCCTCGCGCTCCCCGTCGTCGAGGCGGCGGTTCTGCGGCCGGTCGGCGAACCGCCGCTCGTGCTCCTCCACGACGGTGATCCGCTGCAGCAGCGCCAGCCGGGTCCGGGTCGCCGTCTCGAGGATGACCTCGTGCACGGCACCCTCGGTGTTGGCCTTCACGAGGGCGAACGTCCGGTCCTCGTCGGAGCGGGTGAAGGCCTCGACCTGGTCGAGGTAGGAGCGCAGGTAGATCGCGATGAGCTCGGCGATGGCGTCGTCCGAGAGCGCCTTGCGCCAGGCCATGAGGGCGAAGCTGGCCGCGAACCTGCGCAGGTCCCAGCTCACATGCCCGAGGTAGGCCTCGTCGAAGTCGTTGACGTCGAAGACGATCCGTCCGGCGCTGTCCATGTAGGTGCCGAAGTTCTCCGCGTGCAGGTCACCCTGGATCCACACGCGCGACGTCCGCTCGTCGCACCAGCGATCCTCCAGCGCCGCCATGTCGGCGTAGAACAGGCATGCGCTGCCCCGGTAGAAGGCGAAGGGATCGGCTGCCATCTTCCGGAACTTCGTCCGGAAGGCGTCGGCATCGGCCGCCATCAGATCGGAGAAGGCATCGACGAGGACGTCGACGATCAGCCGCCCCCGTTCGTCCAGCGGTGTGGACTGGGTCACACCTGCGGGTGAGTGGGCCACAGGGACCACCGTAAAGGGCCGATAACCTGCGTAACAGGAATACAGGGACCAGCAACCGGGCGGAGGGCACGTGACGCGGACGGCGACTGCGCGACGGCTCGCGGCCGGCGCGGCCTACGGCGGCGGCAGCGTCGCGCTGGGCGGCGCCGCCCTGGTCGCACTCCTCCGCGAGGAGGCGCGTGCTGCCCGCCGGAACATCGAGGCCCGTACGACGAAGGGCGATCCCCCCTCG
>NZ_SPQM01000011.1 GCF_004570345.1 Blastococcus sp. CT_GayMR20
CACGTCGAACGGGTCGAGCTCGTAGTCCGAGACCCAGGTGGCGTCCGGGTAGACGGGCTCCGGGGCCAGCTCGACGCGGTCGGTGTTGACGGCGGCGGACACCGTCGCGACCGCCACGGCCTCCTCGGCCAGCCGGACCGCCTCGGCCGCGGTCAGGACGACGCCGGCGGCGAAGCCCCAGGTGCCCTCGTGCACGACCCGGACGGCGAGCCCGAGGTCCTCCCCGTCACTGAAGGCCTCGGGGCGGGCGTCACGGAGGCTGATGTTCTGGGTGCGGATCCGCTCCACGCGGATGTCGGCGTGCTCGCAACCGAGGTCGACCGCCCGGGTGAGGGCGGCGTCCGTCAGCGCGGAGAGCGGCAGGGCGAGGAAGGACTCGTCGAGAGCGCGGGGTCCTGACACGGCCCCCTGTCTACCAGCAGTCACCGGGCGTGCACGAAGGGATTGTTCGCACGGCTACGGATTTCGGATCTCGTCCGGGGTACGGGCGCGTGATGGCGCAGCCCGTGGACGACGTGACCATGACCTTCGGCGGCACCGCCACGATGCTCCTGCGCATCGGCGGTTTCACGCTGCTGACCGACCCGAACTTCCTGCACCGCGGCCAGCGGGCGCGGCTGGGCTACGGACTGCGCGCCAAGCGGCTGACCGAGCCGGCGCTGCAGCCGACGCAGCTGCCGGCCCTCGACGGGATCCTGCTGTCGCACATGCACGGCGACCACTGGGACCGCGTCGCCACGAAGTCGCTGCCGAAGGACACCCCCGTGGTGACGACGTCCGAGGCCGCGAAGTGCCTGGCCGACCGCGGCTTCACCGGAACCGCCGACCTCGAGCCCTGGCAGACCCACGAGTTCTCGCGGGGCGGGGACGTCCTGCGGGTCACCGCGGTGCCGGGCGTCCACGGCCCCGGCCCGCTGGCGACGCTGCTGCCGGACGTGATGGGCAGCGTGGTCGAGCTCGTGCGGGGCGGATCGGTGACCTGGCGCGGCTACATCAGCGGGGACACCCTCTACCGGCCGTTCCTGGGCGAGGTGCTCCAGCGGTGCGGGCCGCTCGACGTCCTCATCCCCCACCTCGGCGGGACGAAGGCGCTCGGCCTGACGGTCACGATGGATGCGCAGCAGGGGGCCGACCTGGTCGAGCTGCTGAAGCCGCCGGTGACCGTGCCCATCCACTACGACGACTACGACCGCTTCAAGTCCCCGCTGGGCGACTTCCTCGCCGAGGTGGGTCGCCGCGAGCTGCCCGGGGAACTGCGCCCGGTCGGCCGCGGCGACACCATCTCCCTGCGCGCCCGACGCTGAGGGGTCAGCTGCGGGCGAGGAGGTCGTCCAGCTTCTCGTAGCCCTCGTTGACGCCGACCTCCATGCCGCTGGCCAGGAAGCCGTCGCGGCCCTCGAACGAGTCGACCAGCGACGTCGTGGTGAGCCGGGTGCGGCCGTTCCCGAGGACCTCGAAGGAGAGCTTCTCCAGGGCGACGCCGTCGGGCATGCCCTCCCAGGTGAAGGTCTGCACGATCAGCTCGTTCGGCCGGACCTCGTGGAAGCAGCCGCGGAAGGCGTACTCCTCACCGCCGGCGATATTCACGAAGCGCCAGGAGCCGCCGGTCCGGCAGTCCCACGACTCGATGCGGACCTGCAGGTCCTTCGGGCCCATCCACCGGGCGACGAGCTCCGGGTCGACGTGCGCGCGGTAGACCTTCTCCGGCGGGGCGTCGAACTCGCGGATGATGCGCACGAGCGGGACGTCGGGGTCGGCGACGATCTGGGTCTCGCGGTGAGTGGTGCTGGTCATGACGGGGTTCCTCCCTGGGGTGGTGGGGTGGTGTCAACGGGCATGGAGCGCAGGACGTCGTCGAGACGGCGGTAGCGCTCCTCGGCCTGGCGCCGGTATCGCTCGATCCACTTGGTCATCAGGTCGAAGACATTCGCCTCGAGGTGCACCGGGCGGCGCTGCGCCTCCCGGCTCCGGCTGACCAGGCCGGCGTCCTCCAGGACCTTCAGGTGCTTGGAGACGGCCTGGACGGTCACGTCGTAGGGCGCGGCGAGCTCGTTGACCGTGGCGTCGCCGACCGCGAGCCGCGCCACGATGTCCCGCCGGGTGGGGTCGGCCAGCGCCGAGAACACCCGGGAGAGCGGATCTGCCGCCACTGCATCCTCCTCGTACTCAACCTTGCGGTTGAGAAGGAGGCTAGCGCTGCGCGTGGTGGGTAGTCAACCGCACGGTTGAAGAAACTCAGCGGGCGGCGAGCCGGGCCGCGCGGCCGGCGACCTCGGCCCGCAGTGCGTCGACGTCGACCGTCGTCGAGGTGCCCTCTCGGACCACCTGCCGCCCGCCGATCCAGACGTCGCGCACGTACCGGCCCCCGCCGGACCAGACCAGGTGCGTCAGGAGGTCGGCCGGGTCCCCGACCGGCTCGAACACGAGGTCGCGGGTGTCGACGTGCACGAGGTCGGCCCGTCGCCCGGCCGCGAGCTGACCCAGGTCCGGGCGGCCGATGGCGTCCGCCGCGCCACCGGTGGCCAGCCAGAACGCCTCTGCGGCGGTCAGCGCCGTCGCCGACCGGCGCGCCAATCGCGCGAGAGAGGCGGCCAGCCGGGCGTCGGCGAGCAGGTCGAGGCCGTCGTTGGACGCCGGGCCGTCGGTGCCGAGGCCCACCCGGATGCCGAGGTCGAGCATGTCGCGCAGCCGGGCGACGCCGCTGGCGAGCTTCGCGTTGCTCGCGGGGCAGTGGCTGACGGCGACGTCGTACTCCTGCCAGAGCTCGAGGTCCGCATCGTCCATGTGCACGCAGTGCGCCGCGAGAACCCGGCCGCCGAGCACATCGTGCGCGGCCAGCAGGGCCGGGACCGACAGCCCGTGCATGGCCAGCAGGTCGGCGCCCTCGACCGCCGTCTCGGCGACGTGCAGGTGCAGCAGCAGCCCGTGCTCGCGCGCGGCCCCGGCGGCCTCGCGCAGCACGGGCAGCGGCACGGTGTAGGCCGCGTGCGGCCCGATGCCGTACTCGACGGTGCCGTCGTCGGGGGCGGCTCCCGCCAGCTCGACCGCGTGCCGGAGCTGCTCCTCGAACGGGGGCAGGCCCGGCAGTGGGATCAGCGGGGTGGCGATCACGGCGCGCGCACCGGTGGCGCCGACCGCGGCCGCGATCCGCTCGGGGTGGAAGTACATCTCGACGCTGGTGGTCACGCCGTTGGCCAGCATCTCCGCCGATGCGGCGGTCATGGCGACCGCCACGTCCTCGGGGGTCAGCCGCGCCTCGCGCGGCCACATCACCTCCTGCAGCCAGCGGTCCAGCGGCAGGCCCTCCCCCTGGCCGCGGAACAGCACCATCGGCGCGTGGGAGTGCGCGTTCACCAGCCCCGGCGTCAGCACGCCGGGCAGCGCGACGACCTCGGCGTCCCCGGCCGGCGGCGCCTCGGCGGCCGGGCCCACCCAGCCGATCTCGCCGTCCGCGACGTCGAGCACGGCGTCGGGGACGACGGTGCCGGCCCGATCCCCGATCACGACGGCACGGGCGGTGAAGCGGAGTCGCATGGGACCCGAACCTAGCGCCGCACCCCCTGTGGGGCGCGGCAACGCACAGGAGCCGCCGTTACCGTGGGGCGCATGTCGCTCCTCGCCGCCGCCGCAACCGACGAGGGCGGGATCACCGGCTTCCTGCTCGACCTCGTGGAGGACCTCGGCCCGGTCGGTGTGGGCCTGAGCATCCTCGCCGAGACGGTCATCCCGCCGATCCCCAGCGAGGCGGTGCTCGGGCTGGCCGGGGTGCTCATCAACGACGGCCGGATGGACGTGGTCCCGGTCGTCCTCTTCGCCACGCTGGGCTCGGTGCTCGGCGCGATCTTCTTCTACTACGTCGGCCGGGCGCTGGGGCCGCGGCGCTCGCACGCCTTCCTCGACCGCCTGCCGCTGGTCGAGACCGAGGACGTGGACAAGACGTTCGCCTGGTTCGAGCGGCACGGGCGGTCGGCGGTCTTCTTCGGCCGCATGGTGCCGATCGTGCGCAGCTTCATCTCGGTGCCGGCCGGCGTCGTCCGGATGCCGTTCGCCCAGTTCCTGGTGTTCACCACCGCGGGCAGCCTGATCTGGAACTCCGTGCTCATCGGCCTCGGGGTCGCCGCCGGCGACTTCATCCAGGACAACCTCAAGTACCTGGACTACGCGGTGGTCGCCGCCTTCGCGCTCGGCGTCGGCTACCTCGTCTACAAGCGCGCGAAGGACGTCCGCCGCCACCGCCGGGCACGCGCCGCCGGCACCGACCCTCGCGCCTGACGCGGATGCCGACCGCCAGGACCCGCCCCGAGGTCGTCGCCTTCGACGTCAACGAGACGCTGCTCGACCTGGCGCCCGTGCGGGCCGCCCTGGTGGAGGCCGGCCAGGAGCCGGGCCTGCTCGCGACGGTCTTCGCGCGCACCCTGCTGACCGGCATGGCCGGGTTGGTCAGCGGCACCTGGTTCCGCTTCCGTGAGGCCTTCGACGCCGCGCTGGCGCAGACCAGCGAACTGGACGCCGGGCAGCGAGCGGGGGTCGCCGCCGCCTTCCTCGAGCTCGCCCCGCACCCGGACGTGGAGCCGGCGCTCCGCCGGCTGACCGCGGCCGGGATCCGCGTGGTCACCCTCACGCACGGCACCCCCGGCGTCGCCGAGGCCGGCCTCGAGCGGGGCGGGATCACGCCGCTGGTCGAGCGCTCGCTGTCCAGCGAGGCCATCCGCAGCTGGAAGCCGGCCCGCGAGGTCTACCTGTGGGCGGCCGGCAGCTGCGCGGTCGCGCCGGAACGGATGGCCCTCGTCGCCGCGCACGGCTGGGACGTGCAGGGCGCCCAGGTGGCCGGTCTCACCGGCGCGTGGTTCCCGCGCACCGAGCGGAGCTACCCCGCCGTGTACGCCGCTCCGCACGTCGCCGCGGCCGCTCTCGCCGGGGTCGTCGACGCACTGCTCGCCCTCCCCACCGCATGACCGGGATCCGTGAGATCGGAACGCCCCTGGGGCCGGCCCGGGCACACGTCACGGACGTGGACGGCGCCGTGCGAGGGACGCTCGTCCTCGGGCACGGCGCGGGCGGCGGGATCGGTTCGGCCGACCTGGTCGCGGTGACGGCGACGGCTGCGGCCGCGGGGTGGCGGGTGATCCGGGTCGAACAGCCGTGGCGGGTCGCCGGCAAGCGGATCGCCGTCGCCCCGCCGAGGCTCGACGAGGGCTGGCGTGCGGTCCTGGTCGACCTGCGCGCCGCGGACCTGCTGACGGGGCCCCTCGTCCTCGGCGGCCGGAGCGCCGGGGCGCGGGTCGCCTGCCGGACGGCGGTCGAGCACGGCGCGGCCGGCGTGCTCGCGCTGGCCTTCCCCCTGCACCCGCCGGGCAGGCCGGAGAAGAGCCGCGCCGGCGAGCTGACCGCGGTCGGCGTACCGCTGGTCGTCGTCCAGGGGGAGACGGATGCGTTCGGCGACCCGGCGGCGGTGGCCGCCGTGCTGTCCGGGCAGACGACCGCCTCGGTCTACGCGGTCCCCGGCGACCACGCCCTCAAGAAGAACGTGGACGTCGTGGCGATGGCCGCGCTCTCCTGGCTGGCCGAGCTCCTCGCCGGCTGAGGAGGTGTCAGCCGCGGCGGCGACGCCGGCGGCGGACGAGCAGGGTCAGGACCAGCAGGACACCGGCGACGCCCGCCGCCGGGGCCGCGTAGCGCGCCATGGCGGCTCCCCCGGCCACCTCGAGCAGGTCGATCGGCTCCGGCTCCTCCTGCGGCTTCGTCACGACCCGCGGGCCGGACGACGGCACGCTGCGCACCGGACCGCCGGTGGGCGCCTTGCGGGGCGGGCCGGACGGACCGCTCGGCGGTCCGCTCGGAGCCTGCGGGACGATGTCCGCGGCCGGGGCGGTGTCCGTGACCGCGGGTGCGTTGTCCGTCGAGGAGGGCGCGTCGGTTTCCGCAGGGACCGCCTTCACCGGTGCGGTCTTGGCGGGAGCGGCCTTCACCGGTGCGGCCTTCGCCGGTGCGGCCTTGGCGGGAGCCGCCTTCGCCGGCACGGCCTTCTTCGCGGGCGCCGCCTTGGCCGGGATCTCCACCGTGGCCGACGCCTTGTCCGTCGCGGCCGCGGCCGCCTTCTTCGTCGCGGCGGCGGCCTTCTTCACGGTCGTGCCGGCGGCACCGTCACCGGCCGCCTGCTCGGCGGACGCGGCGATCTCCTCCACCGCGCCCGCCGCGGTGGCGGCGGCCTTCTTCGCCGGGCCAGGCCGAGCCCCTGCCGGCGACGCCGAGGCGCTCGCGCGCTGGGCGTCTCCCTGCGCGTCGCCCTCGCCCAGCTGGGCGGCCAGCTTGTCGGCGAACTGGCCCAGCAGCTTGTTCCCCACGTCGGTCATCACGCCGCGGCCGAACTGGGCGGGGCGGCCGGTGATGTTGAGATCGGTCAGCACGTCGACCCGGGTGATGGAGCCCTCGGCCGCCAGCTTCGCGGTCACCACGGCGGCGGCGGTGCCGTTGCCCCGCTGGTCCTTGCCCCGCGCGTCGATCACCGCCTTGTGCGCGGCCTCGTCCTTCTCGATGAACGAGGCCTTGCCCTGGTAGGTGAGGTTGATCGGGCCGAGCTTGACCTTCACCCGTCCGGTGAAGTCGTCGCCGTCGACCGAGTCGAGGGCCGCCCCCGGCATGCAGGGTGCGATCCGCTCGATGTCGAGGAGCACCCGCCACGCCTCGTCGACGGGCACGGGCACGGTGAACGAGTTCTCCAGTTGCACGGCAAGACCTCCTGGAGGGCGGCTCGGCCGGTCCACCCGGAGGCGGACCGGCCGAGACGGACAGTTACGGACCGGCGATAGAACGCTACAGGCCAGCCGCCCTCGTCACCGCCCGGCGCGTGAGCACGGTGACGAGGTGCTGGCGGTAGTCGGCCTGCGCGTTGAGGTCGCTGCTCGGACTCGTGCCCTCCGCCGCCCGTGCTGCCGCCACGGCAACGGCGTCCGGCGTGGCGTCCGCCCCGGCCAGCGCCGCCTCGACGCCGGTGGCCCGCAGCGGCGTCGGGCCCATGTTGGTCAGCCCGATCTTCGCCTCGGCGATGCGCCCGCCCTCGAGGCGGACCGCCGCGGCGACCGCCACGATCGACCACGCCTGCGCGACGCGATTGAACTTCTCGTAGTGCATGCCCCAGCCCTCGTGCTTGGGCACGCGGATCTCGACGAGGAGCTCCCCCTCCTCCAGCGCCGTGGTGAGGTAGTCGACGAAGAACTCCACCGCCGGCACGCTGCGCCGTCCGTTCGGCCCGGCGACGACGAACTCGGCGTCCAGGGCGAGCGCCACGGCCGGGAGATCGCCGGCCGGGTCGGCGTGCGCCAGCGCGCCGCCGAACGTGCCGCGATGGCGCACCTGCCGGTCGGCCACCGTCTCCGTCGCGTCGGCGATGAGCGACGCGTACTGCGCGATCAGGGGATCGGACAGGACGTCGGAGTGCGTCGTCATCGCGCCGATGACGATCGCGTCACCCTCGTCCCGCACACCCCGGAGTTCGGCGACCTTCGTCAGGTCGACGACGGTCTCCGGCGCGGCCAGGCGCAGCCGCATGACCGGGATCAGCGACTGCCCGCCGGCGAGGATCTTCACGTCCTCGCCGCCCGAGGCGACGGCCTGCAGCGCCTCGTCGACCGTGGTGGGGCGGGCGTACGCGAACGGTGCGGGGATCATGGCGTCTCTCCTCCGTCGAGCCGGCGAATCATCGGTCCCCTCCCAGCGAGGAAGCGTCGGTGGCCACACCGGCGGTCGTCTCGGTCGAGGCCCCGCCGTAGGCGTTGGTGCCCGCTGTCGCCCGGTCACCGCCGTCCCCACCGTGGTGGATGGCCCGCCAGACCCGCTCGGGCGTCAGCGGCATGAGGATGTCGGAGACGCCCAGGTGCCGGACGGCGTCGATGGCGGCGTTCACCACCGCCGGGGTGCTGGCGATGCATCCCGCCTCGCCCACACCCTTGGCGCCGATGGGGTTGCCCGGTGCCGCGTGCACAGTGTTGCCCGTGTCGAAGTGCGGCAGGTCCGCGGCCGAGGGCACCAGGTAGTCGACGAACGTGCCCGTGGTCAGGTTGCCGTCGTCGTCGTACACCGCCTCCTCGTAGAGGGCCTGCGCGATGCCCTGGGCAAGGCCGCCGTGCACCTGCCCCTCGACGATGAGCGGGTTGACGACCACGCCGACGTCGTCCACGGACGCGTACTTGCGGATCTTCACCATGCCGGTCTCGGTGTCGACCTCCATCGCGCAGAGGTGCGTGCCGTGCGGGAAGGAGAAGTTCACCGGGTCGAACGTCGCCTCCGCGTCGATCGACGGCTCCATGTCCTCCGGGAAGTTGTGCGCCGCGAACGTGGCGAGCGCGATCTCCTGGATCGACAGGCCGGTGCCGGGCGTGCCGCGCACCGAGAAGCTGCCGTTGGCGAAGTCGAGATCGTCCTCGTCGGCCTCGAGCAGGTGCGCGGCGACCCGGCGGGCCTTGGCGACCACCTTGTCCGCGGCCTTCATCACCGCGGCGCCGCCGACCACCAGCGACCGGGACCCGTAGGTGTCCAGGCCGCGCGGGGAGATGGAGGTGTCGCCGTGCAGCACCTCGACGTCCTCGAAGGGGACGCCGAGGGAGTCGGCGACGAGCTGGCTCCACGCCGTCTCGTGCCCCTGCCCGTGCGGCGTGCTGCCGGTGACCACCTCGACCTTGCCCGTGGGCAGCATGCGGATGGAGGCGTTCTCCCAGCCGCCGGCGCCGTAGGACAGCGAGCCCAGCACCCGCGAGGGGGCCAGCCCGCACATCTCGGTGAACGTGGAGATGCCGATGCCCAGCTGGACCGGGTCGTTCGACTCCCGTCGGCGGCGCTGCTCCTCGCGCAGCTCGTCGTAGCCGAGCAGCTGCAGCGCCTGCTGGGTGGCCTGCTCGTAGTCGCCGCTGTCGTACTCGAGCCCGGCCGCGGTCGTGTAGGGGAACTCCTCGGCCTTGATCCAGTTCTTGCGGCGCAGCTCGAGCGGGTCCATGCCGAGCTCCACGGCGAGCTCGTCCATGATCCGCTCGATGGCGAAGGTGGCCTCGGGGCGGCCGGCACCTCGGTAGGCGTCGGTCGGCACCTTGTTGGTGAAGATGCCCCGGCAGTCGAAGCGGTAGGCCGGGAACTTGTAAATCCCGACGTACATGAAGGCGCCGAGCACCGGGACGCCCGGGCTGACCAGCCGCAGATAGGCCCCCATGTCGGAGAGGATGCGACAGCGCAAGCCCTTGAGGTTGCCCTCGCGGTCGGATGCGATGTCGATGTACTGGATCTGGTCGCGGCCGTGGTGCGCACTCATCAGCGACTCGCTGCGGGTCTCGGTCCACTTGACCGGCTTCCCCAGGCGGCGGGCCACCAGCAGGCTGATGACCTCCTCGGGCGTGACCTGCAGCTTGCCGCCGAAGCCGCCCCCGACGTCCGGGGCGATCACGCGCAGCTTGTGCTCGGGGATGCCGGTGATCATCGCCAGCATCACGCGGAGGAGGTGCGGTACCTGGGTCGAGGACCACAGGGTGTAGTTGTCCCCCTGGGGCTGGACCACGGTCGACCGCGGCTCCATGAAGGCCGGGATCAGCCGCTGCTGGACGAACCGGCGGCTGACGACGACCTCGGCGTCGGCGAACGCCTGGTCGGTGTCGCCGCACGTCCCGGCCTCGCCGCCGTCGAAGACGAAGTTGAAGCTCTCGTTCGACTCCAGGTGGTCGTGGCACAGCGAGGGCGTCTGCGACGTCGCCTGCTCCATGTCCAGGACGACCGGCAGCGGGTCGTAGTCCACGTCCACGAGCTCGACGGCATCCTGCGCAGCGGTCTTGCTCCGCGCCACGATCACCGCGACGGCCTCGCCGACGTGGTTGACCTCGTCGACGGCGACCGACGGGTGCCCGGGGTTGACCATGTCCGGGGTGACCGGCCAGGCGCACGGGATCGAGCCCTGCTCCTCCTTGAAGTCCTGCCCGGTGAAGACCGCGACGACGTTCGGCGACTGCTGGGCTGCCGTGACGTCGACATTGGTGATCTTGGCGTGTGCGACGGGGCTGCGGACGACGGCGATGTGCAGCATCCCCGGCAGGACCATGTTGTCGGTCCACGTGGTCTTTCCGGTGATCAGGCGGGCGTCCTCCTTGCGCCGACGCGCCTTGCCGATCTCCTTCTCGGGTGCGGCGGTCGCGGGTTCCTCGACGAGCGTCACGACTGCGCTCCCAGCGTCTCGGCAGTGGCCGGGCGCCCGTTCATCTCCGCGGCGGCCTGCTGCACCGCGCGGACGATGTTCTGGTAGCCGGTACAGCGGCAGAGGTTGCCCTCGATGCCCTCGCGGACCTCGTCCTCGCTCGGGTCGGGGTTGTCGTTCACGAGGTCGATCGAGGCCATGATCATCCCGGGGGTGCAGAACCCGCACTGCAGGCCGTGCATCTCGTGGAACGCCTTCTGCATCGGGTGCAGGTCGCCCTGCGGTGAGGCGATCCCCTCGATCGTGGTCACCTCGCTGCCGTCGGCCTGGACGGCGAAGACGGTGCAGCTCTTCACGGCCTCGCCGTCGAGGTGCACGGTGCAGGCGCCGCAGTTGCTGGTGTCGCAGCCGACGACGGTGCCGACCTTGCCCAACTGCTCGCGCAGGTAGTGGACGAGAAGCGTCCGCGGTTCGACGTCGTCGCTGTAGGACGCGCCGTCGACCCGCACAGAAATCTGGGTCACGAGGTCTCCTCGCCGGCGCTCGTCGTCCCCGTGCCCCGGGGTGCTGCGCCCCTGCATGACCTCGCTGGCTCGGTCATCGAACCTCCGCTCTGAGGTGTGGCCCCGGTCACTTCCGGAGTACGGGCGGAGTCTGACCCCGCCGAGGCCACTTAGGCCACGCTTACCTCGGGTCTTTGGACCCTGCTCTCCGCGGATGCGGCAGAGACCGGCCAAACAGCGGCGAAATCGGGGAGGAGATGAGGACGACGGGGGCGCGCGTGCGGGGAATCGCAACGTTGCAGCGTCGTTGCAGCGCGCCCGGGCTACGCGGCGGACGCGGTGGCCGCCTGCTCCCGCGGGAGGTGCACCGGAGCGGCCGCCGGCCCGCGACGGCGCAGCACCGCCGAGACCGCGAGCGGGACCAGCCCGGCGGCGGCGAGCCCCGCACCCACGACGCTCGGCGCGCGGTAGCCCAGGCCGGCGGCGATCACCAGGCCGCCCAGCCACGCGCCCAGGGCGTTGGCCAGGTTGAGCGCGGAGTGGTTGAGAGCGGCACCGAGCATCTGCGCGTCCCCGGCGGTCTCCATGAGCCGCATCTGGAGCAGCACGGCCAGGGAGGAGGCGGCGACCGACACCAGGAGGACGCCGACGAACAGGCCCGGCGCCCACGGCGAGACCAGGGCGACGACGGCCAGCAGCACCCCGAGCACGACGAGGCTGGCGACGAGCGACCGGAAGAGCGCCAGGTCGGCGAGCCGCCCGCCGAGCGCCGTCCCGATGACGCCTCCGGCGCCGTAGACGAACAGCACCCACGGCACGGTCCCGCGCGAGAGCGCGGCGACGTCGGTCACGACCGGCGCGATGTAGCTGTACAGGGCGAACATGCCGCCGAAGCCGACGACGCCGACCAGCAGCGTCAGCAGCACCTGGGGCCGGCGGAGCGCGGCCAGCTCACCGCGGACCGTCGCCTCGCACCGGCCGGGCGTCGAGGGCACCACGGCGAGGACCGCGGCCACGGTCAGCGCGGCCAGGACCACGACGGTCCAGTACGCCGAGCGCCAGCCCAGTTGCTGCCCCAGCCAGGTGGCCGCCGGCACGCCCGTGAGCATCGCGGCGGCGAGGCCGAGGAGGACCGAACTGACCGCCCGGCCACGCAGGCGCGGGGCGACCAGCGAGGCGGCGACCAGCGAGGCGACCCCGAAGTAGGCGCCGTGCGGCAGGCCGCTCAGGAACCGGGCGACCAGCAGGGTGCGGTAGCCGGGGGCGACGGCGGTGAGCAGGTTGCCGACCAGGAACGCCGTCATGAGGCCGACGAGCAGGGCCCGGCGAGGGAGCCGCGCGCTCAGCGCGGCGATGACCGGGGCGCCGACGACGACCCCGAGCGCGTAGACGGAGATGACGTGCCCTGCCGACGGGATGTCGACGCCCACCCCGTCGGCGATGTCGGGCAGCACGCCCATCGTCACGAACTCCGTGGTGCCGATCGCGAAGCCGCCGAGCGCCAGGGCCACGACGGCGACCACGGTCCGTACGGTGCTGAGCGGGCGGTCCGTCGACAGCGGTGGGGCACTCACTCCACGAGCCAAGTGCGCAGCCCGCCCGGGCATTCCCGGGGAGTCAGCGGGTGCGTGTCGCGCGCCTCAGGCGCAACAGGTGCTCCGCGGCGACCGCCCGGCGCGGGGAGCTGGCCGGCAGCCAGTCGAGGCACGTCTGCCAGACAGCGACGTCGTCCCTGGCCTCGGGCAGCTGTGCGTAGCGGAGCAGCAGCTCGGGGCGGCGGCTGCGCAGCACCGCCTGCCGGAGGAGCGCCCCCACCCGCTCGCGGGCGACCGCGACGCCGGGCGCGCGCGAGCCGGGCAGCACTGCACCCGGATAACGCTCCAGCGCCGAGCCGACCGACCCGCGGGCCAGCAGCCTGCGGACCTGGTCGAGATCGGTGTCGATCGGGCCGAGCAGCCGATAGGGACGCGAGCCCACCTGGTCGGCGCCGACCAGCCGGCGCAGGCGGGAGAGCTCGGCCCGCACGGTGACGGCCGCGGCCTCCCCCCGGTGGCACTCGGCGGCCAGCTGGGCGGTGGTCCGGCCCTCCCCTGCCACGGCCGCCTCGGCGAGCAGGAGGAGGAGCTCCGAGTGGCGCAGCGACAGCTCGAGCGGACCGGTCGGCAACGTCAGGCGCGCCCGCTCGCGGCCCAGGACGTCGAGCCGCGGCGCCAGCCGCTGCAGCGGCGGGGGAGCGGGACGGCGGCCGTGCTGCAGCTGCTCGCGGCGCTGCCAGCGGAGCTCGGACTCCACCGCCGCGACCGTCGCCCGCACCAGCGTGAGCACGTGCGGGCTGGCGACGTGGTCGCCGCCGGTGACGTCGATGGCGCCGAGCAGGACGCCGGTCACCGGGTCGTGCACGGGTGCGGCCGAGCAGCTCCACGGCTGCACCGGACGGCGGAAGTGCTCGCTGCCGTAGAACTGGACGGCGTGGTCGATGGCCAGCGCCGTGCCTGGGGCGTTGGTGCCGGCGACGTCCTCCGACCAGCGGGCGCCGGCGACGAAGTTCATGCCCTCCGCCCGCGAGCGCAGGCCCGCGTCGCCCTCCACCCACAGCATCCGGCCACCGGCGTCGGTGACCGCGACGATCATCCGGTCGGCCTCGGCGTCCTGGACCAGCAGCCGGCGGATCACCGGCATGACCGGCGCCAGCGGATGGGCCTCCCGGTAGGCGATCAGCTCGTCGTCCAGGAGGTCGACCGGCGGCGACCCGCCGTCCGGGTCCACGCCGTTGCCCAGCGACCGCCGCCAGGACTCCCGGACCACCGACCGGACGGCGTCGTCGGCCGGGTCACCATCGGGGAGGGAGCCCGTGACGAGCCGCTCGTGGGCAGCGCGCAGCCGCCGGGTGAGAGCCGGGCTGGGCCGTCCCGAGGGGAGGGCCAGCCAGGGGTTCACAGCCGGGGGCACGGGATGCTCCGCCAACGGTGGCTCATGTCCGGCCCATCGTGGCTGCTGACGGGCCTTTCCACCAGAGATCCGGTTGCAGGCAACCGAACCCGGACGCTCAGGAAGCGGCGCCCGGGCCCCTCGGGTCCCCGGGGAGGGGCAGCCGCCACGGCCGGACGGCGGCGAGGACGGCCAGCGCGAGAACCAGCGCGGTCCCGATGACCGATCCGATCGCGAGGGCGTCGTTGCCGAGCAGGCCGACGACGGGGGAGACGACGGCGCCCACGCCGAACTGGATGGCGCCGAGGAGCGCGGCGGCCGTGCCGGCGCTGTCACCGTGCCGGGAGAGCGCCAGGGCCGGCGCGTTGGGCAGCGCGATCCCGCACGCGAAGAGCACCGCCCAGAGGCTGCCGGCCACGGCCCACAGCCCGCCGGTCCCCGTCGCCGAGACGCCGACGAGCGCCGCCCCGCCGGCCAGGCCGGCCAGCGTGCCGGCGACGAGCAGGTGCGCGGGGGACCAGCGGCGGAGCAGCACCGGGTTGAGCTGCGTGGCAGCGATGAGCCAGACCGCCCCGGCGCCGAACAGCAGACCGAACTGCTGCTCGTCGAGCCCGAACTCCTCCTGGTAGACGAAGGCCGAGCCCGACACGTAGCTGAACAGGCCGGCCATGGTCAGCCCGGCGACGAGCACCAGGCCGAGGTAGGTGCGGTCGCGGAAGAGCGCCCGGTAGCCGCCCAGCGTCCCGCGGACGCCGGCGCTCGTGCGCCGGGCGGGCGGCAGGGTCTCCCGGAGGAAGAACCACCCGACGGTGACCATCACCGCCCCGTAGGCGGCGAGGACGGCGAAGATCCCGCGCCAGGACGTGAACCGCAGGAGCTCCCCGCCGATGGTCGGGGCGAGCACCGGGGCCGCGCCGAGCACGAGGAACAGCCGCGAGAGCATCGTCGCGGCCGCGCGGCCGTCGAAGAGGTCGCGGACGATGGCGAGTGCGATCACCGCGCCGGCCGCCGTCCCCACGCCCTGGAGCACCCGCAGCGCGCCGAGGACGGCGATGTTCGGCGCGACCAGGACCAGCAGCGAGGCGACCACGTGCAGCGCGGTCCCGGCGAGCAGCGGTCCCCGTCGGCCGAGGGCGTCCGACAGCGGCCCGAGCACGAGCTGGCCGAGCGCGAGTCCGACCAGCGTGCCGGTGAGCGTGAGCTGCACGGTGGCCGAGGTCGTGGCGAGCTGGTCGGTGATCGTCGGCAGGGCCGGGAGGTACATGTCGATGGTGAGCGGCCCGAGCGCCACGAAGGCGCCGAGCAGCAGGGCGAGGCGGGCGGTTCCCGGACGGGCGGGTTCCCGGGTGGGCAGCTCGGCGGCCGGCAGATCTGCGGCGCCCGGCCGCTCCTGGGTGGTGGTCACGAGGTCCCTCGTTCGATCGTCGATGACGCGGGGCCTTCGTCGGCGCGTTCCGCAGTACGGACGGCGACAAGCGCATCCGGTCCCGGCTCATTCCGGACGCGCCGGGAGGGGTGACCGGGGACTCCTCGCCCGCGCGGCGACGGGACGGGCCACCCGGGCAGGGGTCATCGCCCGCCGAGCACCTCGTCGGTGGTCACGAGCTCGACCAGCGGCGCGTAGAGACTCATGACCCGCAGCGCGCGGTCGTGGTCGTCGTCCCCCGATCCGGCACAGGCGTCGGTGACGACGCGGACCTTCAGGCCGGCGTCGGCCGCCGGGAGCACCGTGGAGATGACGCAGCAGTCGGTGGCCACCCCGGTGACGGTGAGCGGGCCGTCGCCCACGATCCCGGCGAGCTCGGGGCCCCACTTGCCGAAGGTGGTGGTCGTGACGACGGGCTGCGCGCCCGGGTCCTCGACCAGCTGGTAGAGCCGCGCGTCCTGCGGCACGAGGGCGAAGGAGAACTGCTCGTAGTACTCCACCCAGGCGCCCGCCGGTTCGCCCGGCGCCACGAACCGCGTCCAGACGACGCGGTCGCCGAAGCCCTCGACCAGCCGGCGGACGCGCGGCCGGATCTCGGCGAACCGGGGCGCCGTCCACGGGGAGTCCTCGTCGCCGAAGACGTGCTGCAGATCGACGACGACGAGCCAGCCGTCGGTCACCGGGACAGCTCCGCCTGCTCCTGGGCCCGGACCGCCGGCCCGCGGAGCGCGAGGGTGCCGAGCAGGCCGATGAGGAAGGCCGCGAGGACGCCGAGGTTCGCGAAGGCCCACGAGCCGTCCCGCCCGCCCAGCCCGGAGGGCTCCAGGAGGTAGCCCTGCCAGTCGAGCCACTCCGCGAAGGTGTTGGTGACCAGACCCCACCCGACGACAGTCCCGACGAGCAGCAGGACCAGCGGCACCGGCTGCACGCTGCCGTAGCGGCCGCGGGGGTCGAACAGTTCCCGCTCCGCGTAGTCGCGCTTCCGCAGCGCCAGGTCGGCCAGCATGATGCCGCACCATGCCGCGATGGGGACGCCGAGCGTGATCAGGAAGCCCTGGAACGGTCCGATGAAGTCGTCGGCGAAGAAGACGACGGCGACCGTCCCGATGACCATCAGGACGCCGTCGATCATGGCGGCGACCGGGCGGGGGACGCGCACCCCGGCAGCCAGCAGCGAGAGGCCGGACGAGTAGATGTCCAGCAGCGCCCCGCCGATCAGGCCGAGGACGACGACCAGGATGAACGGCACGAGGAACCAGGTCGGCAGGATCGTGCCGAGCGCGCCGATCGGGTCGAGGCCGATGGCCGCGGACAGCTCGGGGTCCGAGCCGGCCAGCAGGAGCCCCGTGACGAGCAGGATCACCGGGGCGAGCGCGCCGCCGAACGTGGTCCAGCCGACGACCCCGGCGGTCGAGGCGTGCCGGGGGAGGTACCGCGAGTAGTCGGCGGCGGCGTTCACCCAGCCGAAGCCGTAGCCGGTCATGGCCAGCACCAGGGCACCGATGAAGGCGGCCGTGGAGCCCGACGGCGCCGACGAGACCGCCGACCAGTCGATCTCCGGCGCCACCAGCGCGACGTACACGACGGTGAGCACTCCGGTGACGACGGTGATGACGGTCTGCATGCGGATGATCAGGTCGAACCCGAGGACCCCGCCCACGACGACGAGCCCGGCGACCACGAGCAGGGCGACCACCTCGGTGGCGGTGCCACCGCCCCAGCCGAGCTGGGTGAACACGGTGGACGTCGCCAGCGTGGCCAGCGAGACCAGTGCCGTCTCCCAGCCGACCGTCAGGATCCAGGACAGCACCGACGGCACCTTGTTGCCGTTCACCCCGAAGGCCGCACGGCTGAGCACCAGGGTCGGCGCGGACCCGCGCTTGCCGGCGATGGCGACCAGCCCGCAGAGCAGGAAGGAGACGACGATGCCGACGACCCCGGCGATCACGGCCTGCCAGAACGAGATGCCGAAACCGAGCAGGAACGAGCCGTAGGCCAGCCCGAGCACGCTGACGTTGGCGCCGAACCAGGGCCAGAAGAGCTGCCGCGGGGTGCCCTTGCGCTCGCTCTCGTCGATGACGTTGATGCCGTTGGTCTCGACCGCCACTCGCGGCGTCGGTACCTCGAGGCCGGGACCGGTCAGGTCGTGCTCCGCTCGCTGAGACATCGTGTCCGTCCTCCGGTCCGGGGCGCCCTGTCGCGCTCGGCACAGTAACCGCGGCGGGCAGGGTCGCCCGCCGGGGCGGGCCGTGGACGGGGTGGCGACCCAGCCGTGACGATCCTGTGGTAAGGTGAGCCTTACCTATCTGCCTGGAGGAGCTCCCATGCCGACCCGTCCGGCCGTCCCGGCCACCCTGCCGGCCACCCTGATGGCCGGCCTGCTGGTCCTCGCCGGGTGCGGCGGCGCCTCCGGCGACGACGGCGGCCCCGACGCCGGGAGCAGCACCTCCTCCGGAGCCTTCCCCGTGACCGTGAGCACCGCATTCGGCGACGTCACGGTCGAGGAGGAGCCGACGCGCGTGGTGGCGCTTGGCTGGTCGGACGCGGAGACGTCGCTGGCGCTGGGCGTTCAGCCGGTCGGCGTCAGCGACTGGCTCGCCGTCGGCGGCGACGGTCTCGGCGACTGGGTCGAGGAGGGCTACGACGAGGCGCCGGAGATCATCGAGACGCTGGAGCCCAGCTACGAGGCGATCGCGGCGCTCGAGCCCGATCTCATCCTCGACACCCGCTCCCCCGCCACCCAGGAGCGCTACGACCTGCTGAGCGCCATCGCTCCCACGATCGGGCAGCCCGAGGGCGTCGACCCGTACCTGACCACCTGGCAGCAGCAGCTGGAGATGGTCGGCCGGGCGCTGGGCAGGTCGGACGAGGCGGCCGACCTGGCGACGCAGGTCGAGCAGGCGTTCACCGACGCCGCCGCGGAGCACCCGGAGTTCGCCGGCACGGAGGTGGCCGTGGGCGCCTACTCGTCCGAGGGTTTCGGCGCGTACGTGCGCGGCGACGCACGCGTCGAGTTCATGGAGGATCTGGGCTTCAGGAACAAGACGGCCATCGACGACCTCTCGACCGGCGGCTTCTTCGTGCCGGTCAGCGACGAGCAGCTCGACCTGCTCGACGCGGAGCTGACCGTCGTCTTCCCGATCTTCGTCGAGGCCTCGGAGTTCACCTCCGACCCGCTGTGGCAGAGCCTGCCGTGGGTGCAGGGCGGGCACGCCGTCGTCCTGGACGACGTCACCGTGCTCAACGCCTTCTCCAGCGCCTCGGCGCCCGGCCTGCTCTACGCCCTGGAGACCGTGGTCCCGATGTTCGCCGAGAGCCTCGACTGACTCGCGGGGCTCAGCGCGGCCGCAGGAAGCACCCGACCGCGTGTCGTCCGGAGGACGACCCCCCTACTCGACGAGCCGGCCCGCGGGGTCGACCCGCCAGGAGCGGCCCGCGGCGACGAGCCGGTGCACCAGCTCGTCCACCAGGGCCGCTCCCTCGAAGGCCGACGCGCCGGCCGGGTCGCCGAGCACACCCGTGGGGCTGACGCCGGCCACGCCCTCGGCGCGCAGGCGGGGCAGCAGGCGGCCGATCGGCGTGGTCACCCCGGCCACGGCGGACGCCAGGCGGACCCCCTCCGGTTCCACGTGCAACATCAGTGACGTCTCGGTGCGGCCGGCGTGCGCGTCGCCGCCGGCCACCCCGCAGGGGAACCAGGCGACGTCCCGGCCCTCCGAGCGCAGCAGCGGCACCGCCGCGCGCAGCGCGTCGTGGTTGCCGCCGTGCCCGTTCACCAGCAGCACGCGGCCGGCCCACCGTCCGGCCGAGCGCCCGTACTCCACGAGCAGGCCGGTGAGGGCCTCGGTGCCGATCGAGATCGTCCCGGGGAAGCCCTCGTGCTCCCCGCTCGCGCCGTAGGCCAGCGCCGGCGCGAGCAGGGCGCCGTCGAACGCCTCGATGGCGGACTCGGCGACCGCGCAGGCCACCGAGGTGTCGGTGCTCAGCGGCAGGTGATGACCGTGCTGCTCGACCGATCCGAGCGGCACCACGAGCAGCGGGACGGCCGGGATCTCCGGCCAGGCGGCCGCGCTCAGGTAGGGGCCCCGATTGGACATCGCCGCAGCGTAGGCCGCGGATCGGGATCCGGGACGGGATCCCGGTCCGGTGAGCGGACCCGCGGACGCGGGTGTCAGGGGACCGGTTGTGGGCAATGGAATCCACCATGAGCGACGAGCAGACCGCCAAGGTGGCCGAACTGATCAAGGGTGAGCGTTTCGGCTTCCTCACCACGACCGCGCCCGACGGCACGGTGACCAGCCGACCCATGACGCTGCAGGAGGTGGAGTTCGACGGCGACCTCTGGTTCTTCGCCGAGCGGGATTCCTCCGCCGTCCAGCACGTGACCGTCTCTCCGCAGGTCAACGTCGGCGTCGGCTCGGGCGGCACGTGGGTGTCTCTGACCGGGCGCGCGTTCGTCGTCGAGGACAGGGAGAGGAAGCGGGAGCTCTGGAACAGCGCCGTCGAGGCCTGGTTCCCCGAAGGTCCGGACGACGACCGCGTCGTCCTGCTCAAGGTGGACGGCGACTCGGCGGAGTACTGGGACAGCCCCGGCGGGCGACTGGCGACCGTCTTCAGCTTCGCGAAGGCGAAGGTGACCGGTCAGCGGATCGACGCGGGGGAGAACGAGAAGGTCGACCTCTGAGCAGGCCCCTGGTCAGACCGTGCGGGCGCCCCGCAGCCGCTCGGCGGCGGGCGGGCCGGCCGGGGCCGGCACCCGGGGGAGCGGCATGGGCAGGTGCGCGGTGCAGCGGTCGGCCGGCTCGGGCCGGGCGAAGAAGTAGCCCTGGGCCTGCGCGCAGTCCAGATCCACCAGGGTCTGCCGCTGCTCCTCGGTCTCGACGCCCTCGGCGACGACGCCGAGGCCCAGGGTGCGGGCGAGCTCGACGATCGACGTGATGAGCGTGGTCGCAGAGCGGTCCTGCGGCAGGTCGCTGACGAAGCTGCGGTCGATCTTGATGATGTCGGCGGGCAGGTGGCGGAGGTAGGACAGGCCCGAGAAGCCGGTGCCGAAGTCGTCGATGGCGATGCGGATCCCGAGCGCCCGCAGCTCCTCGAGCTGGGCGACCACGGAGTCGGCGTCGCGGACGAGCACGCCCTCGGTGACCTCCAGGGTCAGCTGCCCCGCGGGGAAGCCGGTCTCCTCGAGGGCGGCGACGACGTCGCGGACGACGTCGCCGTCCTGGAACTGGCGGGGCGAGACGTTCACGGCCATCCGCAGGGGCGCACCGGTCCGGGTGGACCACGCCGCGCCCTGCCGCAGGGCGGCCCGCAGCACCCAGCGACCGATGCCGGTGATGGCACCGGTCTCCTCGGCGAGCGGGATGAACTCGAAGGGCGGGATGAGCCCGCGCTCCGGGTGGTTCCAGCGGACGAGCGCCTCGAAGCCCGTGGTGCGCCCGTCGGTCAGCCGCACGATGGGCTGGTAGTGGACCTCGAGCTGGCCGGCGACCGCGGCGTCGGCGAGGTCCTGGGCCAGGCCGGCACGGCGGCGGGCCGCCTCGGCCATCCCGTCGGCGTAGACGACCAGGCGGTTCTTGCCCTGGGCCTTGGCGAGGTACATCGCGAGGTCGGCGTTGCGGAGCAGGGCACCGGCGGTGCCGTCGCCCCCGTCGGTGGAGGCGGCGACCCCGACGCTGCCGTGGACGGTGACGGAGCCGCCGTCCAGGGGGACCGGGAGGGCGAGCGACGTGAGCACCCGCTCGCCGACCGCCCGGGCGACGTCCGGACCACCGTGGACGACGACGGCGAACTCGTCTCCGCCGATGCGCGCGACCACGTCGCCGGGCCGCACGCACCCGCGCAGGCGGTCGGAGAGGACGAGGAGGAGCTCGTCGCCCGCGGCGTGACCGCGGCTGTCGTTGACGTCCTTGAAGTCGTCCAGGTCGATGAACAGCAGGCTCACCGCGCCACCGCGCTGCAGGACGCGGTGCGTGATCTCCTCGAGCAGGGTGCGGTTGGCCAGGCCGGTCAGCGGGTCGCTGAGCACCTGGTCCTCGTTGAGCCGCCAGGCTGCGAGGTGGGCGAGGCTGGCGGCGAGCACGAAGGCGCCGTGGATCCCGGCCCACACCCACGGGTTGTGCTGGGCCTCGTGACTGAAGACGACGTGCGGATAGACGGTCCCGACGGCGCCGTGGTGGAGGATCACCATCAGGAGTGCGATGCCGTAGGGCACCCAGTCCTGGTACAGCGAGACCACGCCGACCATCACGAAGAAGATGAAGTGCGACTCGGTGACGCCCTGCCACAGGTGGACGAGGGCGACCGAGGCCGCCATCAGGCTGACGGTGGTGGCCGCGGCCTGGCCCTTGCGGCCGAGCTGGGGGAGGACGGCCAGCGCCACCGGGCCGGCGACGGCGAGGATGACGGCGACGGCGGCGGGCTGTCCGTAGCCGCGCAGCCAGGCGAAGATCACGAGCAGCGCCGACGACGCCAGGCACAGCCGCACGATGGCGCGGTGCCGGCGCTGCCACACGGCGTCGGGCAGCAGGCGACCCTCGGGGAGCAGCCGGGCCGCCCTGGCCCGCAGTTCGAGGATCACGTCCGCTCCATCGGACGGATCCGGGCTTTCCTGTAGCGGATGCCCGCCGGATGCCCCCAAGGGGTGGGTTGCGCGGAACGTCAGCGCACGTGGAGCCCCACCAGCGGCGATCCGTCGCAGCTCCTGACCGGGACGGGAGGGATCCGGGCATGTCCTGAGCGATCCCGGCGTGAGTGTGCGCAGACCGTGGTGAGGCGGGGCGCATCACCACGATCTGCGCACGGTCGGTCGCTCAGTCGTCGGAGCCGCGCCCGCCGCCTCCGCGGCCGGAGTTGTCGTCGTCATCCCCGCCGGAGCCGCGCCCGGAGCTGTCGTCGTCCCCACCGCGGCGGTCACCGCCGTGGTCGTCACCGACGTCGTGACCGGGGCCGTCGTCTCGGCCGTGACCGCCGCGGACCCGGCCGTCGCTGTCGTCCGGGGCGTCGTACGTCGGGCTCGGCGTCGACGAGCTGTGCGTCGCAGTGCCGTGGCCGGGGCCGTCGTCGGCACCGTGGCCGCCGCCGACCCGGTCGCCGCCGTGGTCGTCCGGGCGGGAGGAGTGGGTGGGCACCGAGGTGGGGGTGGTCTCCGCCGTCCGCTCGGCGGTGGACGACGAGCTCGAGGCGGTGGACGAGGACGTGGTGCCCGACGGCACCGTCGTGACCACGGAGGAGTCCTCCGTCGGCGTCGAGCCGCTGGGAGCGGCGGCATAGGCGAGCCCGGCCACGGAGGCGCTCATGGCGAGGGCGGCTGCGATGATCACTGGCTTTCTCATGCCGGCAAATGTGCGACCGCCCGGGACAAGGCCACGCTAAGGCGACGTCAACCTCAGCCCCGGGACCGCGGGAGCACGGCGCGGACGATGCGGTCGGGACGGATGCCGATCCGGGGAGCGCTCCCCAGCCACCGGTGCAGCGTCCCCCCGGGGTCCTCGAGGGACACCTCGCTGCCGTCGGCCCGGTGGACGCACAGGTCCGACGTGAGTTCCGACTCCCCCGGCCCGAGGACGTCGTCCAGGCGGCACCACCGGCCGTCGGCGACCACCTCGGGGTCGGGGACGAGCGTGCCGGCCAGCCGGCGACCCGCCCGCCCGCGGCGCTCGACCAGCGGACCCGGTCGGAGCGGCGGGGTCCGACTGTCGGTGGCCAGCGCGGCGACGGCCGGGATCCGCCGGACGGCGGCCAGCACCCCCCGGCGGACGACGTCGCCACCGCGCCCTCCACCCGTCATGAGCCGACCCAGCAGCAGGGCGACGCGGATCAGCGCACGGGCGTGCGGCTCGCGCTCGGCCTGGTAGGTGTCCAGCAGCTCCTCGTCGGCGGCCCCGTCGAGGACGTCGGCCAGCTTCCAGACCAGCTGGTGGACGTCACGGAGCCCCAGCCCCATGCCCTGGCCGACGAACGGCGGGCTCAGATGGGCGGCGTCCCCGGCCAGCAGCACGCGCCCGGCTCGCCAGCGGTCGGCCACCTGTGCGCGGAAGGTGTACTCGACCGCGCGGACGAACTCGACGGACGCGGGGTCGACGGGGGCCAGCAGCGCCGCCAGCCGCGCGGGCGTGGTCAGGTCGGCGACGGTCTCCCCGGGCGCCATCCGGGTCTCCCACCGGTACCGGTCACCGGTGACGGGCATGAACGTCGCCGGGTGCCGCGAGTCGCAGACCTGGTGTGCGCCGGGCCAGACGGGCAGCGCGTCCGCCGACCGGACGTCGAGCACGAGCCACCGGTCCGCTGGGCCGAGGTCGCGCATGGCCGAACCGATCAGGCCGCGCACGGTGCTGTTCGCGCCGTCGCACCCGAGCACCGCGGGGGCCCGGACGGACCGGTCCGCACCGCCGTCCCGGGGGCGGACGGTCAGGGTGACGCCGTCGCCGTCCTGGGTCAGGCCGGTCACCTCCGCACCGCGCCGGACGGCGACACCGGCGTCCTGCGCCGCTGCGGCGAGGACCTCCTCCAGGTCCGGCTGGTGCACGAAAGAGCCCTGCGGGAAGCCGTGGATGCCCGCGTCGGGATGGCGGTCGAACTCGGCGAGCACGCGGTGCGCCCCGTCCAGCAGGCGCAGCCCGGCCATCGGCCGGGTGCGGGCCAGCACCGGGTCGGCCACGCCGGCGGCCTGGAGGACGCGGAACACCTCGTCGTCGAGGTGCACGGCGCGGGGGAGGGGATAGGGCGCGCGGTGCCGCTCCAGGACCTCGACGGCGACGCCCCGCCGGGCGAGCAGCAGCGCCGCCGTCAGCCCCACCGGCCCGGCGCCGACCACGATCACGGGAGCGCCGGACACGCGGCCAGTCTCGCCGAGCGGCCGGCCCTCCCGCCGGGTCAGGACCCCGCGAGCTCGTTGAGGTCGAGCGCGTCGTCGGGCGCGGTGATGTCCTCCTCCTCGCCGAAACGGCTGAAGGTGAGGGTGCCGGCGTTGTCGCCCTTGTTGGAGATCTCCAGCGGATAGGCGTCGTCGGCGTCGGCGACCGACAGCCTGCTGCCGTCCTCCTGCTCGACCACGACCACGTCCGTGCCGTCGACCTCGCCGGTGGTGACGTCGTCCTTCACGGAGCTCTCCGGGTTGCGGAGCTGGTCGATGAAGCCCTGGAGCGAGAAGTCCTCGAACTCCGAGGCACCGTCGGCGGGGACGACGACCCACTGGCCGTCGAACTGCGCGGCGAACTCCTCGGGCATGCCGAAGCCGCTCCAGAACTCCGGTGGGGCCTGCAGGTAGACCTGGCCGCCGACGCTGAGCAGCTCGACGTCGACGCCGCCCATCGTCAGCGTGCCGGTGGCGTCCTCGCCCTGCAGGAAGAGGTCGACCTCGCCCTGCTCGCCGTCCTGCTCGATGGTGCCCGAGACCTGGACGGAGCCGGCCTCCTCGAGGGCGTCGGCGGCCGCGGCCGCGACCTCCGGCCCGGTCTTGCCGTCGAGCGGGCTGCCGCCGCACGCGGTGAGGAGCAGTGCGGCGGCGGCCGCAGTGGCACTCGCACGGGCGAGCTGGGGGATGTGCATGGGAGGTCCTCCGGACGTACCGATCTCCGGAACTCCGACGTCCGGCCTGGGAGATCCTGCGGTCCCGTCGGTCGATGCCTGCGCTAGCCGGCCTTTCCGGGCGTGTCGAGAAGCGTCAGGACGGCGGGGCCGAGCCGCAGCACACCGCCGGTCTCGGGGGCGCAGCGGATCCCGCCCCGGCCGCGCAGGCCGCGGTGAGCCCCCGGTGCGAGGGCGACGTCCATCCAGGCACAGGGGTTCGCCGGGCGGCCACCCCGCAGGACGACGACACCCTCCCCACAATCGAGGGCGAAGGTCGTCCTCCGCAGGCTCTCGACGTCCGCGCCCCTGAGGACGACGTTGCGGCGGGTGAGCAGCGGGGCGAACGGCGCCACCCCCAGGTCGAGGGCGAGCGCGTCGAGCGACTCGGCGGCGATGAGCGTCACGGAGGCGTCCCGGTGGGCGAGCCTCCCGGCGTAGCGGTCGCCCAGGATGCCGACGCCCGCCCGGATCTCGATCCGCTCGCGTCGGTCCCCGGCCTGCTCCGGGACCGTCGTGCACGGGCGGCCGTCGTAGCGGTGCACCGGGGAGGCGAGCAGCCCGACGACCTCGACGTCGTAGCGGTGGGCCGGCCCGCTCAGCGGTCGCGCCCCGGCTCCGTGGCGTCGGCCAGCCCGTAGTCCCGGGCCTCCGCTGCGTCCAGGAGCCGGCCGGCGCGCATGTCCGCGGCCACCTCCTCGACCGCACGTCGGCACGCCTCGGCCAGGCGCTCGGTGAAGCTCCGAAGCCGGGCCGCGCGCTCCGCGGCCAACGCCTCCACCTCCCGGCCCGGGATGCCGTGCGGCGACCGCGGCTCGCAGAGGTGGAACACGGCGTGCGCCCCGGCCACCCGGTGGTCGGCCACGGCGAGCAGCGCGACGGCCGGTCCGGTGAGCCGGCCCAGGGCGGTCGCGTGCACCGGGGCGCCCATCAGGTCGAGCGCGTCGACGAGAGGCAGGACCGTGTCGAGCTCGGCGCTCACGCCCGAGAGGCGGAGGCCCACCGGGTCGTCGCCCGTCGCGTCCAGCAGGGCGAGGGCGGCGATCGCGCGGTTCACCGCGTCGTCGTCCAGGTCGCCGGCCAACGCGACCACCCGCCGCTCGAGCAGCCGCTCACCGAGCCAGTCGCGGTCGCCCACGACCATCGACGCGGACGCCGAGACCGCACCGGGGCCGGTCGGCCTCGGTTCGGGCAGCCACGGCGTGTGACGCGGGAACGGAGGATCGGGCGGCGACGGGGGAAGCGGCGGGTAGGTGCCGGACGGTCGGTTCATCAGGACTCCTCGGACGGTCGGATCTGCCAGTCCACCGTCCGCCCCAGTGCGGCCGCGTACCGCTCGAGCGTGGAGAGCCGGGCATCGAGCGCCCCGCTCTCCAGCCGGGCGACGGCCGACTGCGAGGTCCCCATCCGCGCGGCGATCTCCGTCTGGCTGAGGTCGCCCTCCTGCCGGACGCGCACCAGCTCGTCGATCAGCTCCCGGCGTCGGCCCGAGAGATCCCCCAGGCCCGGGAAGGACGACTTCCGCGGCGGCGGTGTCATAGCGGGAAAGATATATCTGATCCGCTATAGCGCCGGCTCGGCGCGTTCCGCTGTCCGGTGAATCGGGCCCTCGATGCCGGCCAGGCGCTCCCCCGAGCCCCCCCAGCGCCCGGCGATGATCTCGGCGGCGATGGACACGGCCGTCTCCTCCGGCGTCCGGGCACCCAGGTCGAGCCCGATCGGCGACGACAGCCGGGCGATCTCCGCGTCGCTCAGCCCCGCCTCCCGCAACCGGGACTCCCGCTCGTCGTGCGTCCGCCGCGACCCCATCGCGCCGACGTAGGCCACCGGGATCCGCAACGCGACCTCCAGCAGCGGGACGTCGAACTTCGGGTCGTGGGTCAGCACGCAGAGCACGGTCCGCTCGTCGATGCGCCCGGCGTCCACCTCGGCCTGGAGGTACCGGTGCGGCCACTCGACGACGACCTCGTGCGCGTCCGGGAACCGCTTCGGCGTCGCGAACACCGGCCGGGCGTCGCAGACCGTGACGCGGTAGCCGAGGAAGACGCCCACCCGGGCGACCGCCGCGGCGAAGTCGATCGCGCCGAAGACGACCATGCGGGCGGGCGGCGCGAAGGAGTTCACGAAGAGGGTCAGGTCGTCGCCGCGCCGCTCCCCGTCGTGGCCCACGTGCAGCAGTCCGGTGCGACCGGCGGCCAGCATCCCGCGGGCGTCGGCCGCGACCGCGTCGTCCAGGCGCTGCAGCCCGAGCGTGCCCGACTCCCGGTCCGGCCAGAGCACCAGCCGCCGGCCCAGCCGGTCGTCCGGGCCCTTGACCACGGTCACGACGGCGACCGGTTCGTGGTTCTCGACCGACTCGGCGACCTCCCCCAGCTCGGGGAACGACTCGCGCGAGACGGACTCGACGAACACGTCGAGGATCCCGCCGCAGGTCAGGCCGACGGCGAACGCGTCATCGTCGCTCACGCCGTACCGCTCGAGGGTGGGCTCCCCCGTCTCGACGACGTCCTTGGCCTCCTCGTAGACCGCGCCCTCCACGCAGCCGCCCGAGACGCTGCCCACCGCCGTGCCGTCGGGGCCGACCAGCATCGAGGCCCCGGCCGGCCGGGGGGCCGACCGCCAGGTGGCGACCACCGTCCCCATCCCGACGGTCTCCCCCGCCTGCCACCAGCCGATCAAGTCATCCAACACGTCACGCACCGGACAGCTCCTTCCCGCGGATGGCCCCGTCGAGGGGTCCTTCGACTTCACGCATGTTGGATCACTCTCGTCAGCTCCTCGAACGCGGCCATGCTGTGCCCCGACACGAAGTGGTCGACCGACGGCAGGGCCGCCTGCATCCCCCCGGTCAACGGCTCGTACCCGCGGCGCCCCTTGTGCGGGTTCACCCAGACGACGGAGTGCGCGAGCCGCCGGAGCCGGACCATCTGCTGGGCGAGCAGATCCGTCCCACCGCGCTCCCACCCGTCGCTGCAGAAGACGACGACCGCGCCGCGGGCGGTGCCACGCTGGCCCCACCGGTCGAGGAACGCCTTGAGCACCTCGCCCAGCCGTGTCCCGCCCGACCAGTCGGGGATCGCCGAGCCGCTGGCCGCCAGCGCCTTGTCCGGGTCGCGCTGCCGCATCTCCCGAGTGACGCGGGTCAGCCGGGTGCCGATCGTGAACACCTCGGTCGAGGCCGGCCAGGCGCGTACGGCGGCGTGCGCGAACCGCAGCAGCGCGTCCGCGTACGGCGACATCGACCCGGAGACGTCGACCAGCAGGACGACGCGGCGCGGACGCGGCTGCCGCCGGTGGTGCAGCAGCCGCCGCACCTCACCGCCGTCGCGCAGCGCCGACCGCACGGTGCGGGCCGGGTGCACGGCGCCGCGCAGGCTGGGCCGGCGGCGCCGCGAGGGGCGCATCGGGGTGGCCGGCGCCAGGAGCGCGAACAGCCGGCGCAGGTGGTCGCGTTCGGCGGCGGTCAGGTCGGCGACGTCGCGGTGCCGCAGCACCTCGTCGGGACTGGCCTGCACGGCGAGCTCGGGGGAGTCCGGTGCGTCGTCGACGTCCCCGGTGCCGAGCTCGAGCGGCGCGGAGGCGGCCAGCTGCTGCACCGGGGGCAGGGCCGACGGACGGCCGGCCCGGGGAACCTCGCCGGCGAAGTACGCGGCGAAGGCGGCGTCGTAGCGGTCGAGGTCGTCGGGCCCGCTGCACAGCGTGAGGCGCCCGGCCCAGTACACGGCGGTCGGGTCGAGCACGTCGAGCGAGCCGAGCGCGGCCATCATCGCCTCCACCCGGTCCGGGGACGCGCCGACGCCGGCGTGGCGGAGCGTGCGGGCGAAACCGAGAACGGTGTCGACGACGTCCCGCTCCGGCCGGGTCAGGGAGGCCTCAAGCACCGAAGATCGCCCCGCGGGCCAGTGCCTGCACCCGATCGGTGTCCTCCCGGTACTTCAGCACCGCACCGAGCGTCCGGGCGGCCAGCTCGGGGTCCAGCGCGCGGGCGCCCAGGGTGTGCAGCGCCGTCGCCCAGTCCATCGCCTCGGCGATCCCGGGCGGCTTGAGCAGGTCCAGCGTGCGGAGCTTCCCGGTGGCGCGGGCGACCTCGCGAGCCAGCTGCTCGGTGACGTCCGGAAGGCGGCGGCGCAGGATCGCGACCTCGCGGTCGAAGTCGGGGTGCTGGAGCCAGTGGTACAGGCAACGGCGCTTGAGCGCGTCGTGCACCTCGCGCGTGCGGTTGGAGGTGAGGACGACGAGCGGCGGTGTGGTCGCCCGCACGGTGCCGAGCTCGGGGATGGAGATCGTGAAGTCCGACAGCACCTCGAGCAGGAACGCCTCGAACTCGTCGTCCGCCCGGTCGATCTCGTCGACGAGCAGCACGCTGGGCGCGTCCTCCAGTGCCTGGAGGAGCGGGCGGGCGAGCAGGAAGCGGCGGTCGTAGAGCGACGCCTCGAGACGCTCGGGGTCGTCGGCGGCATGGGCGGCCTCGGCGGCCCGGAGGTGCAGCAGCTGGCGGCCGAAGTCCCAGTCGTAGAGCGCCTGGCTGGCCTCGAGACCCTCGTAGCACTGCAGCCGGTAGATCGGCCGGCCGGTGACCTGCGCCAGCGCGTGGGCCAGGGCCGTCTTCCCCACGCCGGCCTCGCCCTCGAGGAACAGCGGGCGGTGCATCACCAGGGCCAGGTAGGCGGCGGTCGCGAGGCCCTCGTCGGGCAGGTAGCCGGTGCCCTCGAGCGCCGCGGCGAGCTCCCCGGGTCCGGTGAACGTCGGGGACTCGTCGGCGATCGTTCGGACGGTGGGCTCGCTCACAGGTGCGAGCATCTCACCTGCGCAGAGAACGGCGGCCGGTCGAGTCTGGTCCTCGACCGGCCGCCGCCGTCCTCATGTCCCGGCGCGTGCGCCGGGGGCCGTTCAGATGCGCCGGTCGCGGTCGGTCTCGATCGTGCGGTCGGTCTCCAGTGCGCCGTCGACCTCGATCTCCTCCTTGCGGAGGCCCTCGGTCACCGTGGCCTGCTCGGTGACGGTCTCCTTGTCCAGGCGGACGCGCTCGACCGGGACGGCCTCCTTGGCCACGACCGGGGTCTCGGCGTGCAGGACGACCTCGTGCTCCTCCTCGGAGATGGCCGGCCCGTCCATGGCGTTGCCGATGTTGGCGTCGGTGATGGGCTCGCGCTCGACGCGGACCTCTTCACGGGAGACGGGCACGGTCTCGGTGACGTTCTCGGTCACGACGTACTTGCGCAGGCGGGCGCGGCCGACCTCTTCCGAGCGGGTGCCGACGCTGAGCCGCTCCTCGGAGCGGGTCATCGCGTTGTCGGTGGTCGGGCCGGAGGTGTCGTGACCGACGGCGCCGCGGGCGTCGAAGTCGCTCGTCGTGCCGGTCGCCATACCCGTGGTGGTCGTCGTCTCCGTGGTCATGGCGGTGTCCGTGCCGGCGCCCATGCCGTAGTAGCGGTAGAGCTCCTGCTCCTCCTGCGGCGACAGGTGCCCGTCGGTGTCGATCTTCGGGGCGTCCTTCACGCGGGCCTTGCTCACCGGTACGCGCACGCCGTCGTTGGTCAGGTCTGCATTCCGGATCGGCACGAAGGACTCCTTCGTGCCGAACAGGCCGGTGCGCACCGTGACCCACTCGGGCTGGCCGGTCTCGTCGTCCAGGTAGACCTCTGCCGCGGAGCCGATCTTCTCACCGGACTCGTCGTACACGTCCTGGCCGATCACGCGGCTGATGGTGTCGGTGCCGATCATCGTCTTGGTGCTCCTATCCATGCACGGGGCTGGTGCGGTCCCTCGAATGGGTGACCTAGATCAGGACCCCGAAACGATTCCGCCCACCCCGACACACCCGACCTCGAACGCCGGGAGGCCTGACTACGCGTGACCGTCGGGCACACCTACGTACCGGATCTCGGCGTTTTCGCAGTTCAGCGCCCCAGTAGATCGCGCACAACCCGGTTCCGTGCCGGGCGACATGGCTGCACTGTGGCAATGACTCTGCGTCATCCTCCGGGACGCCGGGCGTGTCGGATCGCACGTCCCGGCGCGTCCTACCCACCCTGGCGGGCACCCGTGCTCAGCATGGAGGGCGTGCCTCCCCGCTCGCCCTACGACAACCTGGTCCACCCGCGCACCGTCAAGAAGCCGGTGCCGCAGGTGGAGGCCGAGAAGGACCTCGTCGTCGAGGACCCGAGCTCGGGCTTCGTCGGCGCCGTCATCCGCTGCGAGAAGGACGTCGTCCACCTCGAGGACCGCTTCGGCAAGGTGCGCGGCTACCCGCTCGGGCCCGGCTTCTGGGTCGACGGCCGCCCCGTCGTCCTGGTGCGGCCGAAGCACACGGCGCCGTCCGGGCCGTTGCGGAGCGCGTCCGGGTCGCTGTACGTCGACAACGCCCGCGCCCGGGTCGCCCGCGCCGGGCGCATCTACGTCGAGGGCAAGCACGACGCCGAGCTGGTCGAGAAGGTCTGGGGCCACGACCTGCGCATCGAGGGCGTCGTCGTCGAGCCGCTGCACGGCGTCGACGACCTGCCCGCCATCGTCAAGGACTTCCGCCCCACCCGCGGACGACGGCTCGGCGTGCTGGTCGACCACCTGGTGAAGGGCTCGAAGGAGTCCCGCATCGCCGAGCAGATCACCGGCGAGCACGCCCTGGTCGTGGGCCACCCCTTCATCGACATCTGGCAGGCCGTCAAGCCGCAGGTCGTCGGGATCAAGGCGTGGCCGACCGTCCCCAAGGGCGAGGACTGGAAGAGCGGCGTCTGCACGCGGCTCGGGTGGGAGGACGACACCGGCTACGTCTGGGCGCAGCGGATCCTCGCCCGGGTGAAGAGCTTCACCGACCTCGAGCCCCAGCTCCTGGGCCGCGTCGAGGAGCTGATCGACTTCGTCACCACGGACTGAAAGAGGACCCTCCTGCCCTCAGGCGATGCGCCGCGACATCGGGAGCTCCGACCGCACCGCGAGGCCGGTGACAGCCACCGCGAGCAGCGGCACGAGGACCGCCACCCCGCCGAGCAGCAGCCACGGGACGTCGATCACCGCCTGGCCGCCCGGGGTGCCGAAGCCGTCGCCCGCGGTCAGGGGATAGGCCACTGCGATCCCCGGCGCCAGTCCGACCAGGACGCCGAGCAGCGCCCCGCCGCCACCGACGACGGCGGCCGAGCCCATCGCCGTCAGCCGGCGGGTGCGCGGCGCGGCGCCGACGGCGGCCAGGGTGGCGAAGTCGGGGCGGGCGTCGGTCAGCGCCAACCCGGTGGCGGTCAGCGTCGCGACGAGGACGAGCAGCGCGGCCAGCCCGGAGAGGACGTACCGGGCGACCGCCAGGTCGTCCTGCCAGCCGCGCTCGACCGACACTCCGGCAACCCCGGAGAGGACGCCGATCGCCTCCTGCATCTGCTGCTCCTGCTCCGGCGTCACGGGATCGTCCGGTCCACCGGTCACCAGCGTCGTCGTCTGCACCTCGAGCGGCAGCCGGTCGGCCAGGACGGGTGGCACGAGGATCACCGCCGGCAACTGGACCAGCTCGCCCGTCGGCAGCGGTACGTAGCTGGCCGGCAGGGACGCCGTCGCGGTGACGGAGCCCTCGTACTGGCCGCCGCCGGTGTCCTCGTACTCGACGGTGGCCAGCGCGACCGTGCCGTCGTCGGCCACCGCGCCGGTCCCGAGGACCACGACGCGCCCGGCCCCGAGTTCCCGGGCGACGTCGTTCCGGAGGCTCGCGTCGATCAGATCGTGCGCCGTCGCTGCGTCGAGCGAGACGACCTCCCCGTAGCCGCCGGTGACGGTGACGGGCTGGGTCAGCCACCAGCGACACTCCTCGACCGACCCGGAGCAGCCCGGCCGCAGCACCGCCAGCTCGCGCATCGCGCCGTTCACCCACGGCACCGCCCGGATCCGGTGGACCGCCCGCTCCGGCGCCTGCTCGCGGAGCACCGCCTCGACGTCGGCCCATGCCCGCTCGCCGATGTCACCGGTGATCAGCGCGGTGCCGAGCGGTGCCAGGGGGACGTAGTCGCGCCGGGCCTGGGCGCTGTCACTCGCGCTGCCGATCGACAGCGCGGTGACCCCCGCGACCGTCGCCATGACGGCGGCCATCGCCGGCGCGGTGCGGCTGCGGTTCCGGGTGGCGTCCCGGACGGCCAGCCGGCCGGGGACCGGGAGCCGGCTCCCGAGCGGCGCCAGCAGGCCCACCAGCCACGGCGAGGCGGTCACCAGACCCACGATCAACAGCACCGCCCCGGCCGCGACCCCGATCTCGGCGCCACGGGCCCCGAGGACGACGAGGAGCAGGCCGGCGGCGGCGAGCACGAACCCGAGGAGGGGGGACCGCCACGACGTCCGGACCTGACCCCGGCGCCCGGCCAGGGTCTCGACGATGTCGGTCCGCGCAGCCTGCCGGGCCGGGAACCAGGCCGCCCCCAGCCCGGCCACGAACCCGACGAGGACGATGACGGCGACGTCCAGCAGCGGGACCTCGAAGGGCCCCAGCGAGCGGCCGGTCCAGGGTTCGACGACCGGCCCGCCGAGGCGGGCCAGGACCACGCCCAGGCCGGCGCCCAGGACGGCGGCTCCCCCACCGAGGACGACACCGCTGGCCAGGACGACGCGGCGCAGGTCGGCCGCGGACCCACCGGCGGCGCCGATCAGTGCGAGATCACGGCGCTGCCTGCGCACCCCGACGGCGAACGCCGGGCCCGCGAGAAGGACGACCTCCAGGACCACCGATGCGACGACCAGCGCCAGCACGGCCTGCCCGGCCGGGTCGCTCTCGAACATGTCGGCCGGCTCGTCCGGCGGCAGCCACTCGGCCGGGGACGGCGGATCGGCGACGACCTCGCGGGACACCACGAGGAGCCCGCGGGCGTTCAGCTCCTGCACTCCCGCCCAGTCCAGGCCGCCGGGGACCCTCACGAGGAACCGGGTGAGCGGGCCGGTGAGCAGGTCGGCGCCGGTCTCGGGGAGCACCAGGAACGGCTCGTCCCGGCCGGGCCGGGACACGACGCCGACCACGCGGGCGGACACCTCGTCGGTGGTGAGCTCCAACGTGTCGCCGATGACGTACCCCCGGTCGGCGACGGGGCGGCTGATCGCCACCTCGCCGTCCTCCCGCGGCAGACGGCCGCTGCCGAGGGTGAACGTGCCGTCGAGCAGGGGATCCCCCGAGTCGCGGGCGAAGGCGGTCAGGGCGGCACGGCCGACGTCGGTCCGGTAGGTCACCCGGCCCTCGACGGTCTCCACGACGCGCGAGCCCTCCGGCAACAGCCCGGCCACCTCGTCGGCTGTCCACGGCGGATCCGCAGCGGCCGCGCCCTGGTGCCAGGTGGCCCCGGTCTCCGGATCGGCGTAGACCTGCTCGCGGGCCTCGCCCACGATCTGCGCGTCGGCCGAGCCCAGCGCGATCGCCGCCTCCTCGACCGGACTGAGGTCCGCCGTCCGGAAGAACGTGTCCGCGCCGACCACGGCCATCACCGGGAGGCCCACCATGGCGAGCACGAGCAGTGTCCGCCCCCGGTGCCGGAGTGCGTCGCGCCGGGCGATGCGCAGCGCGAGGCGCCAGCGCACGACCCATCCACTCACGGCACCTCCTCGCTGACGCTCGTCGGCCCCGTTCCGGACGCTGTGTCTTCGGGTGAGCTCGCAAGCTCGCTCACGCAGCACCCCCGGCCAGCAGCGACTCCGCACCCGCGACGGGCCCGCTCTGGTCGACCACGACGCCGTCCCGCAGGAAGACCACCCGGTCGGCCCAGGCCGCGTGCCGCGCCTCGTGCGTGACCAGGACGCCGGCGGCGCCGGCCTCGCACCGGGCGCGGAGCACCCGGAGCACCTCCTCGCCGGTGGTCGAGTCCAGCGCGCCGGTCGGCTCGTCGGCGAGCAGCAGCCGGCGTGGGCCGACCAGGGCCCGCGCGATCGCCACCCGCTGCTGCTGGCCCCCGGACATCTCGTCGGGGAAGCGGCCGGCGAGCGCGCCGACGCCGACCTCGTCGAGTGCCTCCCGTGCCGCGCGCCGGGCCATGCCGCCGCGGACGCCGTCCAGTTCCAGGGGGAGGGAGACGTTCTCCACGGCCGACAGCGACGGCAGCAGGTTGAGGTCCTGGAAGACGTAGCCGACGCTTCGCCGGCGGACGGCGGCCACCTGCGATGCCGACAGCGTCGCGAGGTCGCGGCCCTCGACGAACACCGAACCGGCGGTGGGGGTGTCCAGCCCGCCCGCGACGTGCAGGAGGGTCGACTTGCCCGAGCCGGACGGCCCCATGACGGCGACCAGCTCACCTGCACGGACGGCGAGGTCGACGCCGCGCAGGGCGTGCACGACCGCGTCCCCCTGCAGGTGCTCCCGGGTGACGCGCGACAGGAGCAGCACCGGCGCGCTCATCGCCGGACCTGGTGCGCGGCCGCCACCGGCGCCGGGGGCACGGGCGCCGGGGCCGACCGGCCGGCGGCGGCCCGGGCGACCCGCGCCTCGCAGTGGTCCAGCCAGCGGATCTCCGCCTCCGCCCGGAACACCAGGGAGTCGAGCACCAGCGACCAGGCCAGGTCCCCGCCGCCGTCGCCGGCCCGGACCTTCAGCCGGGTCAGCTCCTGCAGCGAGGTCATCGTCGCCCCGCGCTGGGTCTGGACGACCGAGATGACGTCCACCCCCGGGGTCGTGACGGCGAGGGCGAGCTTGATGGCCAGTTCGTCCCGCGGGGCCGCCTTCGGGCTGACCGGCGAGGTGAACCAGGCCTTCACCTCCGCGCGCCCCTCATCGGTGATCCGGTAGGCGATCCGGCCGTCGGCGTCCGGTGCGCCGTCCTGCACGACGAAGCCGTCGCGCTCCAGCCGGTCGAGGGTCGTGTAGACCTGCCCCACGTTCAGCGGCCAGGTCGCGCCGGTGGCCGCGTCGAACTCCGCGCGCAGCTGGTAGCCGTGGCTGGGACCGCGCTCCAGGAGCGCCAGCAATCCGTGTCGGATGGACATGGATACGGAGTATGCATACCGAGTATGCCCAACGGAAGGGGGCGCGCCGCGGATGAGCGCGGGACGGGTCCGGGCCGGACCCACCCCGCAGGACTCAGCCGGGGATGTAGGTGAACTCGTCGGGGTCCGGACCGGTGCGCTGATCGCGGTTCAGTGCCGAGATCGCGGCCATCGCCGACTCGTCGAGCTCGAAGTCGAAGATGCCGAAGTTCTCCTCGACGCGGCTGCGGGTCACGGACTTCGGGAACACGACGTCCCCGCGCTGGATGTGCCAGCGCAGCGTGACCTGGGCCGGAGTCTTCCCGACCTGCCCTGCCACCTCGCGGATGACGGCGTCGCCGTCGACCTGGCCCCTGGCGATCGGCGCCCACGCCTCGGTGACGACCTCGTGCTCGGCGTCGAACGCGCGCAGCTCGTCCTGCGTCAGGTACGGGTGCACCTCGATCTGGTTGACCGCCGGGCGCACCTCCGTCTCGGCGAACAGCGTGCGCAGGTGGTGCGGCTGGAAGTTGGAGACGCCGAGCACGAGGTCGTCACCGAGGCGTGGGCGCCGATCGCCAGGGGCCAGGTCGACGGCGACGCCGTCATCCGCGAGGTGGCAGGGCAGGTCGGGAAGACTCCGGCCCAGGTCACGCTGCGCTGGCACATCCAGCGCGGGGACGTCGTGTTCCCGAAGTCCGTGACCCGCAGCCGCGTCGAGGAGAACTTCGGCATCTTCGACTTCGAGCTCGACGAGTCGGCGATGGCCGCGATCTCGGCACTGAACCGCGATCAGCGCACCGGTCCGGACCCCGACGAGTTCACCTACATCCCCGGCTGAGTCCTGCGGGGTGGGTCCGGCCCGGACCCGTCCCGCGCTCATCCGCGGCGCGCCCCCTTCCGTTGGGCATACTCGGTATGCATACTCCGTATCCATGTCCATCCGACACGGATTGCTGGCGCTCCTGGAGCGCGGTCCCAGCCACGGCTACCAGCTGCGCGCGGAGTTCGACGCGGCCACCGGCGCGACCTGGCCGCTGAACGTGGGGCAGGTCTACACGACCCTCGACCGGCTGGAGCGCGACGGCTTCGTCGTGCAGGACGGCGCACCGGACGCCGACGGCCGGATCGCCTACCGGATCACCGATGAGGGGCGCGCGGAGGTGAAGGCCTGGTTCACCTCGCCGGTCAGCCCGAAGGCGGCCCCGCGGGACGAACTGGCCATCAAGCTCGCCCTCGCCGTCACGACCCCGGGGGTGGACGTCATCTCGGTCGTCCAGACCCAGCGCGGGGCGACGATGACCTCGCTGCAGGAGCTGACCCGGCTGAAGGTCCGGGCCGGCGACGGCGGCGGGGACCTGGCCTGGTCGCTGGTGCTCGACTCCCTGGTGTTCCGGGCGGAGGCGGAGATCCGCTGGCTGGACCACTGCGAGGCGCGGGTCGCCCGGGCCGCCGCCGGCCGGTCGGCCCCGGCGCCCGTGCCCCCGGCGCCGGTGGCGGCCGCGCACCAGGTCCGGCGATGAGCGCGCCGGTGCTGCTCCTGTCGCGCGTCACCCGGGAGCACCTGCAGGGGGACGCGGTCGTGCACGCCCTGCGCGGCGTCGACCTCGCCGTCCGTGCAGGTGAGCTGGTCGCCGTCATGGGGCCGTCCGGCTCGGGCAAGTCGACCCTCCTGCACGTCGCGGGCGGGCTGGACACCCCCACCGCCGGTTCGGTGTTCGTCGAGGGCCGCGACCTCGCGACGCTGTCGGCATCGCAGGTGGCCGCCGTCCGCCGGCGAAGCGTCGGCTACGTCTTCCAGGACCTCAACCTGCTGCCGTCGCTGTCGGCCGTGGAGAACGTCTCCCTCCCCCTGGAACTGGACGGCGTCCGCGGCGGCATGGCCCGGCGCGCGGCACGGGAGGCACTCGACGAGGTCGGCGTCGGCGCGCTCGCCGGCCGCTTCCCCGACGAGATGTCCGGGGGCCAGCAGCAGCGGGTGGCGATCGCGCGGGCCCTGGTCGGCCCACGCCGGCTGCTGCTCGCCGACGAGCCGACCGGCGCGCTGGACTCGACCACCGGCGAGGAGGTGCTCCGGGTGCTCCGCGCCCGGTGCGAGGCCGGCGCCGCCGGCGTCCTGGTCACGCACGAGGCGCGGCACGCGGCCTGGGCCGACCGGGTGGTCTTCCTGCGGGACGGCGTCGTGGTCGACCAGAGCGGGCCCGTCGCGGGTGCGGAGTCGCTGCTGGCCGGGGGTGCTGCGTGAGCGAGCTTGCGAGCTCACCCGAAGACACAGCGTCCGGAACGGGGCCGACGAGCGTCAGCGAGGAGGTGCCGTGAGTGGATGGGTCGTGCGCTGGCGCCTCGCGCTGCGCATCGCCCGGCGCGACGCACTCCGGCACCGGGGGCGGACACTGCTCGTGCTCGCCATGGTGGGCCTCCCGGTGATGGCCGTGGTCGGCGCGGACACGTTCTTCCGGACGGCGGACCTCAGTCCGGTCGAGGAGGCGGCGATCGCGCTGGGCTCGGCCGACGCGCAGATCGTGGGCGAGGCCCGCGAGCAGGTCTACGCCGATCCGGAGACCGGGGCCACCTGGCACCAGGGCGCGGCCGCTGCGGATCCGCCGTGGACAGCCGACGAGGTGGCCGGGCTGTTGCCGGAGGGCTCGCGCGTCGTGGAGACCGTCGAGGGCCGGGTGACCTACCGGACCGACGTCGGCCGTGCCGCCCTGACCGCCTTCGCCCGCGACTCGGGGGATCCCCTGCTCGACGGCACGTTCACCCTCGGCAGCGGCCGTCTGCCGCGGGAGGACGGCGAGGTGGCGATCAGCCGCCCCGTCGCCGACCGGGGGTACGTCATCGGCGACACGTTGGAGCTCACCACCGACGAGGTGTCCGCCCGCGTGGTCGGCGTCGTGTCCCGGCCCGGCCGGGACGAGCCGTTCCTGGTGCTCCCCGAGACCGGCGCCGACCTGCTCACCGGCCCGCTCACCCGGTTCCTCGTGAGGGTCCCCGGCGGCCTGGACTGGGCGGGAGTGCAGGAGCTGAACGCCCGCGGGCTCCTCGTGGTGTCCCGCGAGGTCGTCGCCGATCCGCCGTCCCCGGCCGAGTGGCTGCCGCCGGACGAGCCGGCCGACATGTTCGAGAGCGACCCGGCCGGGCAGGCCGTGCTGGCGCTGGTCGTCGCATCGGTGGTCCTGGAGGTCGTCCTTCTCGCGGGCCCGGCGTTCGCCGTCGGGGTGCGCAGGCAGCGCCGTGATCTCGCACTGATCGGCGCCGCCGGTGGGTCCGCGGCCGACCTGCGCCGCGTCGTCCTGGCCAGCGGTGTCGTCCTCGGTGGGGGAGCCGCCGTCCTGGGCGCCGGCCTGGGCGTGGTCCTGGCCCGCCTCGGCGGGCCGGTCGTCGAACCCTGGACCGGCCGCTCGCTGGGGCCCTTCGAGGTCCCGCTGCTGGACGTCGCCGTCATCGTCCTCGTCGGGTTCGTGGCCGGGCTGGGGGCGGCCTGGTTCCCGGCCCGGCAGGCTGCGCGGACCGACATCGTCGAGACCCTGGCCGGGCGCCGGGGTCAGGTCCGGACGTCGTGGCGGTCCCCCCTCCTCGGGTTCGTGCTCGCCGCCGCCGGCCTGCTCCTCGTCGTCCTCGGGGCCCGTGGCGCCGAGATCGGGGTCGCGGCCGGGGCGGTGCTGTTGATCGTGGGTCTGGTGACCGCCTCGCCGTGGCTGGTGGGCCTGCTGGCGCCGCTCGGGAGCCGGCTCCCGGTCCCCGGCCGGCTGGCCGTCCGGGACGCCACCCGGAACCGCAGCCGCACCGCGCCGGCGATGGCCGCCGTCATGGCGACGGTCGCGGGGGTCACCGCGCTGTCGATCGGCAGCGCGAGTGACAGCGCCCAGGCCCGGCGCGACTACGTCCCCCTGGCACCGCTCGGCACCGCGCTGATCACCGGTGACATCGGCGAGCGGGCATGGGCCGACGTCGAGGCGGTGCTCCGCGAGCAGGCGCCGGAGCGGGCGGTCCACCGGATCCGGGCGGTGCCGTGGGTGAACGGCGCGATGCGCGAGCTGGCGGTGCTGCGGCCGGGCTGCTCCGGGTCGGTCGAGGAGTGTCGCTGGTGGCTGACCCAGCCCGTCACCGTCACCGGCGGCTACGGGGAGGTCGTCTCGCTCGACGCAGCGACGGCGCACGATCTGATCGACGCGAGCCTCCGGAACGACGTCGCCCGGGAACTCGGGGCCGGGCGCGTCGTGGTCCTCGGGACCGGCGCGGTGGCCGACGACGGCACGGTCGCGCTGGCCACCGTCGAGTACGAGGACACCGGCGGCGGCCAGTACGAGGGCTCCGTCACCGCGACGGCGTCCCTGCCGGCCAGCTACGTACCGCTGCCGACGGGCGAGCTGGTCCAGTTGCCGGCGGTGATCCTCGTGCCACCCGTCCTGGCCGACCGGCTGCCGCTCGAGGTGCAGACGACGACGCTGGTGACCGGTGGACCGGACGATCCCGTGACGCCGGAGCAGGAGCAGCAGATGCAGGAGGCGATCGGCGTCCTCTCCGGGGTTGCCGGAGTGTCGGTCGAGCGCGGCTGGCAGGACGACCTGGCGGTCGCCCGGTACGTCCTCTCCGGGCTGGCCGCGCTGCTCGTCCTCGTCGCGACGCTGACCGCCACCGGGTTGGCGCTGACCGACGCCCGCCCCGACTTCGCCACCCTGGCCGCCGTCGGCGCCGCGCCGCGCACCCGCCGGCTGACGGCGATGGGCTCGGCCGCCGTCGTCGGTGGCGGCGGGGCGCTGCTCGGCGTCCTGGTCGGACTGGCGCCGGGGATCGCAGTGGCCTATCCCCTGACCGCGGGCGACGGCTTCGGCACCCCGGGCGGCCAGGCGGTGATCGACGTCCCGTGGCTGCTGCTCGGCGGGGTGGCGGTCCTCGTGCCGCTGCTCGCGGTGGCTGTCACCGGCCTCGCGGTGCGGTCGGAGCTCCCGATGTCGCGGCGCATCGCCTGAGGGCAGGAGGGTCCTCTTTCAGTCCGTGGTGACGAAGTCGATCAGCTCCTCGACGCGGCCCAGGAGCTGGGGCTCGAGGTCGGTGAAGCTCTTCACCCGGGCGAGGATCCGCTGCGCCCAGACGTAGCCGGTGTCGTCCTCCCACCCGAGCCGCGTGCAGACGCCGCTCTTCCAGTCCTCGCCCTTGGGGACGGTCGGCCACGCCTTGATCCCGACGACCTGCGGCTTGACGGCCTGCCAGATGTCGATGAAGGGGTGGCCCACGACCAGGGCGTGCTCGCCGGTGATCTGCTCGGCGATGCGGGACTCCTTCGAGCCCTTCACCAGGTGGTCGACCAGCACGCCGAGCCGTCGTCCGCGGGTGGGGCGGAAGTCCTTGACGATGGCGGGCAGGTCGTCGACGCCGTGCAGCGGCTCGACGACGACGCCCTCGATGCGCAGGTCGTGGCCCCAGACCTTCTCGACCAGCTCGGCGTCGTGCTTGCCCTCGACGTAGATGCGCCCGGCGCGGGCGACCCGGGCGCGGGCGTTGTCGACGTACAGCGACCCGGACGCGCTCCGCAACGGCCCGGACGGCGCCGTGTGCTTCGGCCGCACCAGGACGACGGGGCGGCCGTCGACCCAGAAGCCGGGCCCGAGCGGGTAGCCGCGCACCTTGCCGAAGCGGTCCTCGAGGTGGACGACGTCCTTCTCGCAGCGGATGACGGCGCCGACGAAGCCCGAGCTCGGGTCCTCGACGACGAGGTCCTTCTCGGCCTCCACCTGCGGCACCGGCTTCTTGACGGTGCGCGGGTGGACCAGGTTGTCGTAGGGCGAGCGGGGAGGCACGCCCTCCATGCTGAGCACGGGTGCCCGCCAGGGTGGGTAGGACGCGCCGGGACGTGCGATCCGACACGCCCGGCGTCCCGGAGGATGACGCAGAGTCATTGCCACAGTGCAGCCATGTCGCCCGGCACGGAACCGGGTTGTGCGCGATCTACTGGGGCGCTGAACTGCGAAAACGCCGAGATCCGGTACGTAGGTGTGCCCGACGGTCACGCGTAGTCAGGCCTCCCGGCGTTCGAGGTCGGGTGTGTCGGGGTGGGCGGAATCGTTTCGGGGTCCTGATCTAGGTCACCCATTCGAGGGACCGCACCAGCCCCGTGCATGGATAGGAGCACCAAGACGATGATCGGCACCGACACCATCAGCCGCGTGATCGGCCAGGACGTGTACGACGAGTCCGGTGAGAAGATCGGCTCCGCGGCAGAGGTCTACCTGGACGACGAGACCGGCCAGCCCGAGTGGGTCACGGTGCGCACCGGCCTGTTCGGCACGAAGGAGTCCTTCGTGCCGATCCGGAATGCAGACCTGACCAACGACGGCGTGCGCGTACCGGTGAGCAAGGCCCGCGTGAAGGACGCCCCGAAGATCGACACCGACGGGCACCTGTCGCCGCAGGAGGAGCAGGAGCTCTACCGCTACTACGGCATGGGCGCCGGCACGGACACCGCCATGACCACGGAGACGACGACCACCACGGGTATGGCGACCGGCACGACGAGCGACTTCGACGCCCGCGGCGCCGTCGGTCACGACACCTCCGGCCCGACCACCGACAACGCGATGACCCGCTCCGAGGAGCGGCTCAGCGTCGGCACCCGCTCGGAAGAGGTCGGCCGCGCCCGCCTGCGCAAGTACGTCGTGACCGAGAACGTCACCGAGACCGTGCCCGTCTCCCGTGAAGAGGTCCGCGTCGAGCGCGAGCCCATCACCGACGCCAACATCGGCAACGCCATGGACGGGCCGGCCATCTCCGAGGAGGAGCACGAGGTCGTCCTGCACGCCGAGACCCCGGTCGTGGCCAAGGAGGCCGTCCCGGTCGAGCGCGTCCGCCTGGACAAGGAGACCGTCACCGAGCAGGCCACGGTGACCGAGGGCCTCCGCAAGGAGGAGATCGAGGTCGACGGCGCACTGGAGACCGACCGCACGATCGAGACCGACCGCGACCGGCGCATCTGAACGGCCCCCGGCGCACGCGCCGGGACATGAGGACGGCGGCGGCCGGTCGAGGACCAGACTCGACCGGCCGCCGTTCTCTGCGCAGGTGAGATGCTCGCACCTGTGAGCGAGCCCACCGTCCGAACGATCGCCGACGAGTCCCCGACGTTCACCGGACCCGGGGAGCTCGCCGCGGCGCTCGAGGGCACCGGCTACCTGCCCGACGAGGGCCTCGCGACCGCCGCCTACCTGGCCCTGGTGATGCACCGCCCGCTGTTCCTCGAGGGCGAGGCCGGCGTGGGGAAGACGGCCCTGGCCCACGCGCTGGCGCAGGTCACCGGCCGGCCGATCTACCGGCTGCAGTGCTACGAGGGTCTCGAGGCCAGCCAGGCGCTCTACGACTGGGACTTCGGCCGCCAGCTGCTGCACCTCCGGGCCGCCGAGGCCGCCCATGCCGCCGACGACCCCGAGCGTCTCGAGGCGTCGCTCTACGACCGCCGCTTCCTGCTCGCCCGCCCGCTCCTCCAGGCACTGGAGGACGCGCCCAGCGTGCTGCTCGTCGACGAGATCGACCGGGCGGACGACGAGTTCGAGGCGTTCCTGCTCGAGGTGCTGTCGGACTTCACGATCTCCATCCCCGAGCTCGGCACCGTGCGGGCGACCACACCGCCGCTCGTCGTCCTCACCTCCAACCGCACGCGCGAGGTGCACGACGCGCTCAAGCGCCGTTGCCTGTACCACTGGCTCCAGCACCCCGACTTCGACCGCGAGGTCGCGATCCTGCGCCGCCGCCTTCCGGACGTCACCGAGCAGCTGGCTCGCGAGGTCGCCCGCGCCACCGGGAAGCTCCGCACGCTGGACCTGCTCAAGCCGCCCGGGATCGCCGAGGCGATGGACTGGGCGACGGCGCTGCACACCCTGGGCGCCCGCGCGCTGGACCCCGAGCTGGCCGCCCGGACGCTCGGTGCGGTGCTGAAGTACCGGGAGGACACCGATCGGGTGCAGGCACTGGCCCGCGGGGCGATCTTCGGTGCTTGAGGCCTCCCTGACCCGGCCGGAGCGGGACGTCGTCGACACCGTTCTCGGTTTCGCCCGCACGCTCCGCCACGCCGGCGTCGGCGCGTCCCCGGACCGGGTGGAGGCGATGATGGCCGCGCTCGGCTCGCTCGACGTGCTCGACCCGACCGCCGTGTACTGGGCCGGGCGCCTCACGCTGTGCAGCGGGCCCGACGACCTCGACCGCTACGACGCCGCCTTCGCCGCGTACTTCGCCGGCGAGGTTCCCCGGGCCGGCCGTCCGTCGGCCCTGCCCCCGGTGCAGCAGCTGGCCGCCTCCGCGCCGCTCGAGCTCGGCACCGGGGACGTCGACGACGCACCGGACTCCCCCGAGCTCGCCGTGCAGGCCAGTCCCGACGAGGTGCTGCGGCACCGCGACGTCGCCGACCTGACCGCCGCCGAACGCGACCACCTGCGCCGGCTGTTCGCGCTCCTGGCGCCGGCCACCCCGATGCGCCCCTCGCGGCGCCGCCGGCCCAGCCTGCGCGGCGCCGTGCACCCGGCCCGCACCGTGCGGTCGGCGCTGCGCGACGGCGGTGAGGTGCGGCGGCTGCTGCACCACCGGCGGCAGCCGCGTCCGCGCCGCGTCGTCCTGCTGGTCGACGTCTCCGGGTCGATGTCGCCGTACGCGGACGCGCTGCTGCGGTTCGCGCACGCCGCCGTACGCGCCTGGCCGGCCTCGACCGAGGTGTTCACGATCGGCACCCGGCTGACCCGCGTCACTCGGGAGATGCGGCAGCGCGACCCGGACAAGGCGCTGGCGGCCAGCGGCTCGGCGATCCCCGACTGGTCGGGCGGGACACGGCTGGGCGAGGTGCTCAAGGCGTTCCTCGACCGGTGGGGCCAGCGTGGCACCGCCCGCGGCGCGGTCGTCGTCTTCTGCAGCGACGGGTGGGAGCGCGGTGGGACGGATCTGCTCGCCCAGCAGATGGTCCGGCTCCGGCGGCTCGCGCACTCCGTCGTCTGGGTGAACCCGCACAAGGGGCGCCGCGGGTACGAGCCGTTGACCGGGGGGATGCAGGCGGCCCTGCCGTCGGTCGACCACTTCGTGTCGGGGCACAGCATGGCCGCGTTCGAGGAGCTGACGAGAGTGATCCAACATGCGTGAAGTCGAAGGACCCCTCGACGGGGCCATCCGCGGGAAGGAGCTGTCCGGTGCGTGACGTGTTGGATGACTTGATCGGCTGGTGGCAGGCGGGGGAGACCGTCGGGATGGGGACGGTGGTCGCCACCTGGCGGTCGGCCCCCCGGCCGGCCGGGGCCTCGATGCTGGTCGGCCCCGACGGCACGGCGGTGGGCAGCGTCTCGGGCGGCTGCGTGGAGGGCGCGGTCTACGAGGAGGCCAAGGACGTCGTCGAGACGGGGGAGCCCACCCTCGAGCGGTACGGCGTGAGCGACGATGACGCGTTCGCCGTCGGCCTGACCTGCGGCGGGATCCTCGACGTGTTCGTCGAGTCCGTCTCGCGCGAGTCGTTCCCCGAGCTGGGGGAGGTCGCCGAGTCGGTCGAGAACCACGAACCGGTCGCCGTCGTGACCGTGGTCAAGGGCCCGGACGACCGGCTGGGCCGGCGGCTGGTGCTCTGGCCGGACCGGGAGTCGGGCACGCTCGGGCTGCAGCGCCTGGACGACGCGGTCGCGGCCGACGCCCGCGGGATGCTGGCCGCCGGTCGCACCGGACTGCTGCACGTGGGCCACGACGGGGAGCGGCGCGGCGACGACCTGACCCTCTTCGTGAACTCCTTCGCGCCGCCCGCCCGCATGGTCGTCTTCGGCGCGATCGACTTCGCCGCGGCGGTCGCCCGGGTGGGCGTCTTCCTCGGCTACCGCGTCACGGTCTGCGACGCCCGGCCGGTGTTCGCGACGCCGAAGCGGTTCCCGGACGCGCACGAGGTCGTCGTCGAGTGGCCGCACCGGTACCTCCAGGCCGAGGTGGACGCCGGGCGCATCGACGAGCGGACCGTGCTCTGCGTGCTGACCCACGACCCGAAGTTCGACGTCCCGCTGCTGGAGGTCGCGTTGCGGATCCCGGTGGCCTACGTCGGCGCGATGGGGTCGCGGCGGACGCACGACGAGCGGGAGTCCCGGTTGCGGGAGGCGGGGCTGAGCGACGCGGAGATCGCCCGGCTGTCGTCGCCGATCGGGCTCGACCTGGGTGCCCGGACGCCGGAGGAGACGGCCGTGTCCATCGCCGCCGAGATCATCGCCGGGCGCTGGGGGGGCTCGGGGGAGCGCCTGGCCGGCATCGAGGGCCCGATTCACCGGACAGCGGAACGCGCCGAGCCGGCGCTATAGCGGATCAGATATATCTTTCCCGCTATGACACCGCCGCCGCGGAAGTCGTCCTTCCCGGGCCTGGGGGATCTCTCGGGCCGACGCCGGGAGCTGATCGACGAGCTGGTGCGCGTCCGGCAGGAGGGCGACCTCAGCCAGACGGAGATCGCCGCGCGGATGGGGACCTCGCAGTCGGCCGTCGCCCGGCTGGAGAGCGGGGCGCTCGATGCCCGGCTCTCCACGCTCGAGCGGTACGCGGCCGCACTGGGGCGGACGGTGGACTGGCAGATCCGACCGTCCGAGGAGTCCTGATGAACCGACCGTCCGGCACCTACCCGCCGCTTCCCCCGTCGCCGCCCGATCCTCCGTTCCCGCGTCACACGCCGTGGCTGCCCGAACCGAGGCCGACCGGCCCCGGTGCGGTCTCGGCGTCCGCGTCGATGGTCGTGGGCGACCGCGACTGGCTCGGTGAGCGGCTGCTCGAGCGGCGGGTGGTCGCGTTGGCCGGCGACCTGGACGACGACGCGGTGAACCGCGCGATCGCCGCCCTCGCCCTGCTGGACGCGACGGGCGACGACCCGGTGGGCCTCCGCCTCTCGGGCGTGAGCGCCGAGCTCGACACGGTCCTGCCTCTCGTCGACGCGCTCGACCTGATGGGCGCCCCGGTGCACGCGACCGCCCTGGGCCGGCTCACCGGACCGGCCGTCGCGCTGCTCGCCGTGGCCGACCACCGGGTGGCCGGGGCGCACGCCGTGTTCCACCTCTGCGAGCCGCGGTCGCCGCACGGCATCCCGGGCCGGGAGGTGGAGGCGTTGGCCGCGGAGCGCGCGGCCCGGCTTCGGAGCTTCACCGAGCGCCTGGCCGAGGCGTGCCGACGTGCGGTCGAGGAGGTGGCCGCGGACATGCGCGCCGGCCGGCTCCTGGACGCAGCGGAGGCCCGGGACTACGGGCTGGCCGACGCCACGGAGCCGGGGCGCGACCGCTGAGCGGGCCGGCCCACCGCTACGACGTCGAGGTCGTCGGGCTGCTCGCCTCCCCGGTGCACCGCTACGACGGCCGCCCGTGCACGACGGTCCCGGAGCAGGCCGGGGACCGACGCGAGCGGATCGAGATCCGGGCGGGCGTCGGCATCCTGGGCGACCGCTACGCCGGGAGGCTCGCCCACCGGGACGCCTCCGTGACGCTCATCGCCGCCGAGTCGCTCGACGCGCTCGCCCTCGACCTGGGGGTGGCGCCGTTCGCCCCGCTGCTCACCCGCCGCAACGTCGTCCTCAGGGGCGCGGACGTCGAGAGCCTGCGGAGGACGACCTTCGCCCTCGATTGTGGGGAGGGTGTCGTCGTCCTGCGGGGTGGCCGCCCGGCGAACCCCTGTGCCTGGATGGACGTCGCCCTCGCACCGGGGGCTCACCGCGGCCTGCGCGGCCGGGGCGGGATCCGCTGCGCCCCCGAGACCGGCGGTGTGCTGCGGCTCGGCCCCGCCGTCCTGACGCTTCTCGACACGCCCGGAAAGGCCGGCTAGCGCAGGCATCGACCGACGGGACCGCAGGATCTCCCAGGCCGGACGTCGGAGTTCCGGAGATCGGTACGTCCGGAGGACCTCCCATGCACATCCCCCAGCTCGCCCGTGCGAGTGCCACTGCGGCCGCCGCCGCACTGCTCCTCACCGCGTGCGGCGGCAGCCCGCTCGACGGCAAGACCGGGCCGGAGGTCGCGGCCGCGGCCGCCGACGCCCTCGAGGAGGCCGGCTCCGTCCAGGTCTCGGGCACCATCGAGCAGGACGGCGAGCAGGGCGAGGTCGACCTCTTCCTGCAGGGCGAGGACGCCACCGGCACGCTGACGATGGGCGGCGTCGACGTCGAGCTGCTCAGCGTCGGCGGCCAGGTCTACCTGCAGGCCCCACCGGAGTTCTGGAGCGGCTTCGGCATGCCCGAGGAGTTCGCCGCGCAGTTCGACGGCCAGTGGGTCGTCGTCCCCGCCGACGGTGCCTCGGAGTTCGAGGACTTCTCGCTCCAGGGCTTCATCGACCAGCTCCGCAACCCGGAGAGCTCCGTGAAGGACGACGTCACCACCGGCGAGGTCGACGGCACGGACGTGGTCGTGGTCGAGCAGGAGGACGGCAGCAGGCTGTCGGTCGCCGACGCCGACGACGCCTATCCGCTGGAGATCTCCAACAAGGGCGACAACGCCGGCACCCTCACCTTCAGCCGTTTCGGCGAGGAGGAGGACATCACCGCGCCCGACGACGCGCTCGACCTCAACGAGCTCGCGGGGTCCTGACCCGGCGGGAGGGCCGGCCGCTCGGCGAGACTGGCCGCGTGTCCGGCGCTCCCGTGATCGTGGTCGGCGCCGGGCCGGTGGGGCTGACGGCGGCGCTGCTGCTCGCCCGGCGGGGCGTCGCCGTCGAGGTCCTGGAGCGGCACCGCGCGCCCTATCCCCTCCCCCGCGCCGTGCACCTCGACGACGAGGTGTTCCGCGTCCTCCAGGCCGCCGGCGTGGCCGACCCGGTGCTGGCCCGCACCCGGCCGATGGCCGGGCTGCGCCTGCTGGACGGGGCGCACCGCGTGCTCGCCGAGTTCGACCGCCATCCCGACGCGGGCATCCACGGCTTCCCGCAGGGCTCTTTCGTGCACCAGCCGGACCTGGAGGAGGTCCTCGCCGCAGCGGCGCAGGACGCCGGTGTCGCCGTCCGGCGCGGTGCGGAGGTGACCGGCCTGACCCAGGACGGCGACGGCGTCACCCTGACCGTCCGCCCCCGGGACGGCGGTGCGGACCGGTCCGTCCGGGCCCCCGCGGTGCTCGGGTGCGACGGCGCGAACAGCACCGTGCGCGGCCTGATCGGTTCGGCCATGCGCGACCTCGGCCCAGCGGACCGGTGGCTCGTGCTCGACGTCCGGTCGGCGGACGCGCTGCCCGTCTGGCCCGGCGCACACCAGGTCTGCGACTCGCGGCACCCGGCGACGTTCATGCCCGTCACCGGTGACCGGTACCGGTGGGAGACCCGGATGGCGCCCGGGGAGACCGTCGCCGACCTGACCACGCCCGCGCGGCTGGCGGCGCTGCTGGCCCCCGTCGACCCCGCGTCCGTCGAGTTCGTCCGCGCGGTCGAGTACACCTTCCGCGCACAGGTGGCCGACCGCTGGCGAGCCGGGCGCGTGCTGCTGGCCGGGGACGCCGCCCATCTGAGCCCGCCGTTCGTCGGCCAGGGCATGGGGCTGGGGCTCCGTGACGTCCACCAGCTGGTCTGGAAGCTGGCCGACGTCCTCGACGGGGCCGCCGACGAGGAGCTGCTGGACACCTACCAGGCCGAGCGCGAGCCGCACGCCCGTGCGCTGATCCGCGTCGCCCTGCTGCTGGGTCGGCTCATGACGGGTGGAGGGCGCGGTGGCGACGTCGTCCGCCGGGGGGTGCTGGCCGCCGTCCGGCGGATCCCGGCCGTCGCCGCGCTGGCCACCGACAGTCGGACCCCGCCGCTCCGACCGGGTCCGCTGGTCGAGCGCCGCGGGCGGGCGGGTCGCCGGCTGGCCGGCACGCTCGTCCCCGACCCCGAGGTGGTCGCCGACGGCCGGTGGTGCCGCCTGGACGACGTCCTCGGGCCGGGGGAGTCGGAACTCACGTCGGACCTGTGCGTCCACCGGGCCGACGGCAGCGAGGTGTCCCTCGAGGACCCCGGGGGGACGCTGCACCGGTGGCTGGGGAGCGCTCCCCGGATCGGCATCCGTCCCGACCGCATCGTCCGCGCCGTGCTCCCGCGGTCCCGGGGCTGAGGTTGACGTCGCCTTAGCGTGGCCTTGTCCCGGGCGGTCGCACATTTGCCGGCATGAGAAAGCCAGTGATCATCGCAGCCGCCCTCGCCATGAGCGCCTCCGTGGCCGGGCTCGCCTATGCCGCCGCTCCCAGCGGCTCGACGCCGACGGAGGACTCCTCCGTGGTCACGACGGTGCCGTCGGGCACCACGTCCTCGTCCACCGCCTCGAGCTCGTCGTCCACCGCCGAGCGGACGGCGGAGACCACCCCCACCTCGGTGCCCACCCACTCCTCCCGCCCGGACGACCACGGCGGCGACCGGGTCGGCGGCGGCCACGGTGCCGACGACGGCCCCGGCCACGGCACTGCGACGCACAGCTCGTCGACGCCGAGCCCGACGTACGACGCCCCGGACGACAGCGACGGCCGGGTCCGCGGCGGTCACGGCCGAGACGACGGCCCCGGTCACGACGTCGGTGACGACCACGGCGGTGACCGCCGCGGTGGGGACGACGACAGCTCCGGGCGCGGCTCCGGCGGGGATGACGACGACAACTCCGGCCGCGGAGGCGGCGGGCGCGGCTCCGACGACTGAGCGACCGACCGTGCGCAGATCGTGGTGATGCGCCCCGCCTCACCACGGTCTGCGCACACTCACGCCGGGATCGCTCAGGACATGCCCGGATCCCTCCCGTCCCGGTCAGGAGCTGCGACGGATCGCCGCTGGTGGGGCTCCACGTGCGCTGACGTTCCGCGCAACCCACCCCTTGGGGGCATCCGGCGGGCATCCGCTACAGGAAAGCCCGGATCCGTCCGATGGAGCGGACGTGATCCTCGAACTGCGGGCCAGGGCGGCCCGGCTGCTCCCCGAGGGTCGCCTGCTGCCCGACGCCGTGTGGCAGCGCCGGCACCGCGCCATCGTGCGGCTGTGCCTGGCGTCGTCGGCGCTGCTCGTGATCTTCGCCTGGCTGCGCGGCTACGGACAGCCCGCCGCCGTCGCCGTCATCCTCGCCGTCGCCGGCCCGGTGGCGCTGGCCGTCCTCCCCCAGCTCGGCCGCAAGGGCCAGGCCGCGGCCACCACCGTCAGCCTGATGGCGGCCTCGGTCGCCCTCGTCCACCTGTGGCAGGGCGTCACCGAGTCGCACTTCATCTTCTTCGTGATGGTCGGCGTGGTCTCGCTGTACCAGGACTGGGTGCCCTACGGCATCGCACTCCTGATGGTGATCCTCCACCACGGCGCCGTCGGGACCGTCTATCCGCACGTCGTCTTCAGTCACGAGGCCCAGCACAACCCGTGGGTGTGGGCCGGGATCCACGGCGCCTTCGTGCTCGCCGCCAGCCTCGCCCACCTCGCAGCCTGGCGGCTCAACGAGGACCAGGTGCTCAGCGACCCGCTGACCGGCCTGGCCAACCGCACCCTGCTCGAGGAGATCACGCACCGCGTCCTGCAGCGCGGTGGCGCGGTGAGCCTGCTGTTCATCGACCTGGACGACTTCAAGGACGTCAACGACAGCCGCGGTCACGCCGCGGGCGACGAGCTCCTCCTCGTCCTCTCCGACCGCCTGCGCGGGTGCGTGCGGCCCGGCGACGTGGTCGCGCGCATCGGCGGAGACGAGTTCGCCGTCGTCGTCCACGGTGGTCCGGACGTCGCCCGGGCGGTCGGCGAGCGGGTGCTCACGTCGCTCGCCCTCCCGGTCCCCCTGGACGGCGGCTCCGTCACCGTCCACGGCAGCGTCGGGGTCGCCGCCTCCACCGACGGGGGCGACGGCACCGCCGGTGCCCTGCTCCGCAACGCCGACCTCGCGATGTACCTCGCCAAGGCCCAGGGCAAGAACCGCCTGGTCGTCTACGCCGACGGGATGGCCGAGGCGGCCCGCCGCCGTGCCGGCCTGGCCCAGGACCTCGCCGACGCCGCGGTCGCCGGCCAGCTCGAGGTCCACTACCAGCCCATCGTGCGGCTGACCGACGGGCGCACCACGGGCTTCGAGGCGCTCGTCCGCTGGAACCACCCGGAGCGCGGGCTCATCCCGCCCTTCGAGTTCATCCCGCTCGCCGAGGAGACCGGTGCCATCACCGGCATCGGTCGCTGGGTGCTGCGGGCCGCCCTGCGGCAGGGCGCGGCGTGGTCCACCCGGACCGGTGCGCCCCTGCGGATGGCCGTGAACGTCTCGCCCCGCCAGTTCCAGGACGGCGACGTCGTCCGCGACGTCGTCGCCGCCCTCGAGGAGACCGGCTTCCCCGCGGGGCAGCTGACCCTGGAGGTCACCGAGGGCGTGCTCGTCCGCGACGCCGACTCCGTGGTCGCCCAGCTCGAGGAGCTGCGGGCGCTCGGGATCCGCATCGCCATCGACGACTTCGGCACCGGCTTCTCGGGCCTGTCCTACCTCCGCCACCTGCCCGCCGACATCATCAAGATCGACCGCAGCTTCGTCAGCGACCTGCCGCAGGACCGCTCTGCGACCACGCTCATCACGTCGATCGTCGAGCTCGCCCGCACCCTGGGCCTCGGCGTCGTCGCCGAGGGCGTCGAGACCGAGGAGCAGCGGCAGACCCTGGTGGATCTGGACTGCGCGCAGGCCCAGGGCTACTTCTTCGCCCGGCCCGAGCCGGCCGACCGCTGCACCGCGCACCTGCCCATGCCGCTCCCCCGGGTGCCGGCCCCGGCCGGCCCGCCCGCCGCCGAGCGGCTGCGGGGCGCCCGCACGGTCTGACCAGGGGCCTGCTCAGAGGTCGACCTTCTCGTTCTCCCCCGCGTCGATCCGCTGACCGGTCACCTTCGCCTTCGCGAAGCTGAAGACGGTCGCCAGTCGCCCGCCGGGGCTGTCCCAGTACTCCGCCGAGTCGCCGTCCACCTTGAGCAGGACGACGCGGTCGTCGTCCGGACCTTCGGGGAACCAGGCCTCGACGGCGCTGTTCCAGAGCTCCCGCTTCCTCTCCCTGTCCTCGACGACGAACGCGCGCCCGGTCAGAGACACCCACGTGCCGCCCGAGCCGACGCCGACGTTGACCTGCGGAGAGACGGTCACGTGCTGGACGGCGGAGGAATCCCGCTCGGCGAAGAACCAGAGGTCGCCGTCGAACTCCACCTCCTGCAGCGTCATGGGTCGGCTGGTCACCGTGCCGTCGGGCGCGGTCGTGGTGAGGAAGCCGAAACGCTCACCCTTGATCAGTTCGGCCACCTTGGCGGTCTGCTCGTCGCTCATGGTGGATTCCATTGCCCACAACCGGTCCCCTGACACCCGCGTCCGCGGGTCCGCTCACCGGACCGGGATCCCGTCCCGGATCCCGATCCGCGGCCTACGCTGCGGCGATGTCCAATCGGGGCCCCTACCTGAGCGCGGCCGCCTGGCCGGAGATCCCGGCCGTCCCGCTGCTCGTGGTGCCGCTCGGATCGGTCGAGCAGCACGGTCATCACCTGCCGCTGAGCACCGACACCTCGGTGGCCTGCGCGGTCGCCGAGTCCGCCATCGAGGCGTTCGACGGCGCCCTGCTCGCGCCGGCGCTGGCCTACGGCGCGAGCGGGGAGCACGAGGGCTTCCCCGGGACGATCTCGATCGGCACCGAGGCCCTCACCGGCCTGCTCGTGGAGTACGGGCGCTCGGCCGGACGGTGGGCCGGCCGCGTGCTGCTGGTGAACGGGCACGGCGGCAACCACGACGCGCTGCGCGCGGCGGTGCCGCTGCTGCGCTCGGAGGGCCGGGACGTCGCCTGGTTCCCCTGCGGGGTGGCCGGCGGCGACGCGCACGCCGGCCGCACCGAGACGTCACTGATGTTGCACGTGGAACCGGAGGGGGTCCGCCTGGCGTCCGCCGTGGCCGGGGTGACCACGCCGATCGGCCGCCTGCTGCCCCGCCTGCGCGCCGAGGGCGTGGCCGGCGTCAGCCCCACGGGTGTGCTCGGCGACCCGGCCGGCGCGTCGGCCTTCGAGGGAGCGGCCCTGGTGGACGAGCTGGTGCACCGGCTCGTCGCCGCGGGCCGCTCCTGGCGGGTCGACCCCGCGGGCCGGCTCGTCGAGTAGGGGGGTCGTCCTCCGGACGACACGCGGTCGGGTGCTTCCTGCGGCCGCGCTGAGCCCCGCGAGTCAGTCGAGGCTCTCGGCGAACATCGGGACCACGGTCTCCAGGGCGTAGAGCAGGCCGGGCGCCGAGGCGCTGGAGAAGGCGTTGAGCACGGTGACGTCGTCCAGGACGACGGCGTGCCCGCCCTGCACCCACGGCAGGCTCTGCCACAGCGGGTCGGAGGTGAACTCCGAGGCCTCGACGAAGATCGGGAAGACGACGGTCAGCTCCGCGTCGAGCAGGTCGAGCTGCTCGTCGCTGACCGGCACGAAGAAGCCGCCGGTCGAGAGGTCGTCGATGGCCGTCTTGTTCCTGAAGCCCAGATCCTCCATGAACTCGACGCGTGCGTCGCCGCGCACGTACGCGCCGAAACCCTCGGACGAGTAGGCGCCCACGGCCACCTCCGTGCCGGCGAACTCCGGGTGCTCCGCGGCGGCGTCGGTGAACGCCTGCTCGACCTGCGTCGCCAGGTCGGCCGCCTCGTCCGACCTGCCCAGCGCCCGGCCGACCATCTCCAGCTGCTGCTGCCAGGTGGTCAGGTACGGGTCGACGCCCTCGGGCTGCCCGATCGTGGGAGCGATGGCGCTCAGCAGGTCGTAGCGCTCCTGGGTGGCGGGGGAGCGGGTGTCGAGGATGAGATCGGGCTCGAGCGCCGCGATCGCCTCGTAGCTGGGCTCCAGCGTCTCGATGATCTCCGGCGCCTCGTCGTAGCCCTCCTCGACCCAGTCGCCGAGACCGTCGCCGCCGACGGCGAGCCAGTCGCTGACGCCGACCGGCTGAACGCCCAGCGCCAGCGACGTCTCCGCGTCCGACCAGCCAAGCGCCACCACGCGCGTCGGCTCCTCCTCGACCGTGACGTCGCCGAATGCGGTGCTCACGGTCACGGGGAAGGCTCCGGAGGAGGTGCTGCTCCCGGCGTCGGGGCCGCCGTCGTCGCCGGAGGCGCCGCCGCACCCGGCGAGGACCAGCAGGCCGGCCATCAGGGTGGCCGGCAGGGTGGCCGGGACGGCCGGACGGGTCGGCATGGGAGCTCCTCCAGGCAGATAGGTAAGGCTCACCTTACCACAGGATCGTCACGGCTGGGTCGCCACCCCGTCCACGGCCCGCCCCGGCGGGCGACCCTGCCCGCCGCGGTTACTGTGCCGAGCGCGACAGGGCGCCCCGGACCGGAGGACGGACACGATGTCTCAGCGAGCGGAGCACGACCTGACCGGTCCCGGCCTCGAGGTACCGACGCCGCGAGTGGCGGTCGAGACCAACGGCATCAACGTCATCGACGAGAGCGAGCGCAAGGGCACCCCGCGGCAGCTCTTCTGGCCCTGGTTCGGCGCCAACGTCAGCGTGCTCGGGCTGGCCTACGGCTCGTTCCTGCTCGGTTTCGGCATCTCGTTCTGGCAGGCCGTGATCGCCGGGGTCGTCGGCATCGTCGTCTCCTTCCTGCTCTGCGGGCTGGTCGCCATCGCCGGCAAGCGCGGGTCCGCGCCGACCCTGGTGCTCAGCCGTGCGGCCTTCGGGGTGAACGGCAACAAGGTGCCGTCGGTGCTGTCCTGGATCCTGACGGTCGGCTGGGAGACGGCACTGGTCTCGCTGGCCACGCTGGCGACGTCCACCGTGTTCACCCAGCTCGGCTGGGGCGGTGGCACCGCCACCGAGGTGGTCGCCCTGCTCGTGGTCGCCGGGCTCGTCGTCGTGGGCGGGGTCCTCGGGTTCGACCTGATCATCCGCATGCAGACCGTCATCACCGTCGTCACCGGAGTGCTCACCGTCGTGTACGTCGCGCTGGTGGCGCCGGAGATCGACTGGTCGGCGGTCTCGTCGGCGCCGTCGGGCTCCACGGCCGCCTTCATCGGTGCCCTGGTGCTGGCCATGACCGGCTACGGCTTCGGCTGGGTGAACGCCGCCGCCGACTACTCGCGGTACCTCCCCCGGCACGCCTCGACCGCCGGGGTCGTCGGCTGGACCACGTTCGGCGGCGCGCTCGCCCCGGTGATCCTGCTCGTCACGGGGCTCCTGCTGGCCGGCTCGGACCCCGAGCTGTCCGCGGCCATCGGCCTCGACCCGATCGGCGCGCTCGGCACGATCCTGCCGACCTGGTTCCTCGTGCCGTTCATCCTGGTCGTCGTCCTCGGCCTGATCGGCGGGGCGCTGCTGGACATCTACTCGTCCGGCCTCTCGCTGCTGGCTGCCGGGGTGCGCGTCCCCCGCCCGGTCGCCGCCATGATCGACGGCGTCCTGATGGTCATCGGGACGGTCGCCGTCGTCTTCTTCGCCGACGACTTCATCGGACCGTTCCAGGGCTTCCTGATCACGCTCGGCGTCCCCATCGCGGCATGGTGCGGCATCATGCTGGCCGACCTGGCGCTGCGGAAGCGCGACTACGCGGAGCGGGAACTGTTCGACCCCCGCGGCCGCTACGGCAGCGTGCAGCCGGTGCCGCTGGTCCTGCTGCTCGTCGGGACTGTCGTCGGGTGGGGTCTGGTCACCAACACCTTCGCGGAGTGGCTCGACTGGCAGGGCTACCTCCTGGAGCCCTCCGGGCTGGGCGGGCGGGACGGCTCGTGGGCCTTCGCGAACCTCGGCGTCCTCGCGGCCTTCCTCATCGGCCTGCTCGGCACCCTCGCGCTCCGCGGGCCGGCGGTCCGGGCCCAGGAGCAGGCGGAGCTGTCCCGGTGACCGACGGCTGGCTCGTCGTCGTCGATCTGCAGCACGTCTTCGGCGACGAGGACTCCCCGTGGACGGCGCCCCGGTTCGCCGAGATCCGGCCGCGCGTCCGCCGGCTGGTCGAGGGCTTCGGCGACCGCGTCGTCTGGACGCGGTTCGTGGCGCCGGGCGAACCGGCGGGCGCCTGGGTGGAGTACTACGAGCAGTTCTCCTTCGCCCTCGTGCCGCAGGACGCGCGGCTCTACCAGCTGGTCGAGGACCCGGGCGCGCAGCCCGTCGTCACGACCACCACCTTCGGCAAGTGGGGCCCCGAGCTCGCCGGGATCGTGGGCGACGGCCCGCTCACCGTCACCGGGGTGGCCACCGACTGCTGCGTCATCTCCACGGTGCTCCCGGCGGCCGACGCCGGCCTGAAGGTCCGCGTCGTCACCGACGCCTGTGCCGGATCGGGGGACGACGACCACGACCGCGCGCTGCGGGTCATGAGTCTCTACGCGCCGCTGGTCGAGCTCGTGACCACCGACGAGGTGCTCGGCGGGCGATGACCCCTGCCCGGGTGGCCCGTCCCGTCGCCGCGCGGGCGAGGAGTCCCCGGTCACCCCTCCCGGCGCGTCCGGAATGAGCCGGGACCGGATGCGCTTGTCGCCGTCCGTACTGCGGAACGCGCCGACGAAGGCCCCGCGTCATCGACGATCGAACGAGGGACCTCGTGACCACCACCCAGGAGCGGCCGGGCGCCGCAGATCTGCCGGCCGCCGAGCTGCCCACCCGGGAACCCGCCCGTCCGGGAACCGCCCGCCTCGCCCTGCTGCTCGGCGCCTTCGTGGCGCTCGGGCCGCTCACCATCGACATGTACCTCCCGGCCCTGCCGACGATCACCGACCAGCTCGCCACGACCTCGGCCACCGTGCAGCTCACGCTCACCGGCACGCTGGTCGGACTCGCGCTCGGCCAGCTCGTGCTCGGGCCGCTGTCGGACGCCCTCGGCCGACGGGGACCGCTGCTCGCCGGGACCGCGCTGCACGTGGTCGCCTCGCTGCTGGTCCTGGTCGCGCCGAACATCGCCGTCCTCGGCGCGCTGCGGGTGCTCCAGGGCGTGGGGACGGCGGCCGGCGCGGTGATCGCACTCGCCATCGTCCGCGACCTCTTCGACGGCCGCGCGGCCGCGACGATGCTCTCGCGGCTGTTCCTCGTGCTCGGCGCGGCCCCGGTGCTCGCCCCGACCATCGGCGGGGAGCTCCTGCGGTTCACGTCCTGGCGCGGGATCTTCGCCGTCCTCGCCGCCTACGGGGCGGTGATGGTCACCGTCGGGTGGTTCTTCCTCCGGGAGACCCTGCCGCCCGCCCGGCGCACGAGCGCCGGCGTCCGCGGGACGCTGGGCGGCTACCGGGCGCTCTTCCGCGACCGCACCTACCTCGGCCTGGTGCTCGTCGCCGGGCTGACCATGGCCGGCCTGTTCAGCTACGTGTCGGGCTCGGCCTTCGTCTACCAGGAGGAGTTCGGGCTCGACGAGCAGCAGTTCGGTCTGCTGTTCGGCGCCGGGGCGGTCTGGCTCATCGCTGCCACGCAGCTCAACCCGGTGCTGCTCCGCCGCTGGTCCCCCGCGCACCTGCTCGTCGCCGGCACGCTGGCCGGCCTGGCCGGCGGGGCGGCGCTCGTCGGCGTCTCGGCGACGGGGACCGGCGGGCTGTGGGCCGTGGCCGGCAGCCTCTGGGCGGTGCTCTTCGCGTGCGGGATCGCGCTGCCCAACGCGCCGGCCCTGGCGCTCTCCCGGCACGGTGACAGCGCCGGCACGGCCGCCGCGCTCCTCGGCGCCATCCAGTTCGGCGTGGGCGCCGTCGTCTCCCCCGTCGTCGGCCTGCTCGGCAACGACGCCCTCGCGATCGGATCGGTCATCGGGACCGCGCTGGTTCTCGCGCTGGCCGTCCTCGCCGCCGTCCGGCCGTGGCGGCTGCCCCTCCCCGGGGACCCGAGGGGCCCGGGCGCCGCTTCCTGAGCGTCCGGGTTCGGTTGCCTGCAACCGGATCTCTGGTGGAAAGGCCCGTCAGCAGCCACGATGGGCCGGACATGAGCCACCGTTGGCGGAGCATCCCGTGCCCCCGGCTGTGAACCCCTGGCTGGCCCTCCCCTCGGGACGGCCCAGCCCGGCTCTCACCCGGCGGCTGCGCGCTGCCCACGAGCGGCTCGTCACGGGCTCCCTCCCCGATGGTGACCCGGCCGACGACGCCGTCCGGTCGGTGGTCCGGGAGTCCTGGCGGCGGTCGCTGGGCAACGGCGTGGACCCGGACGGCGGGTCGCCGCCGGTCGACCTCCTGGACGACGAGCTGATCGCCTACCGGGAGGCCCATCCGCTGGCGCCGGTCATGCCGGTGATCCGCCGGCTGCTGGTCCAGGACGCCGAGGCCGACCGGATGATCGTCGCGGTCACCGACGCCGGTGGCCGGATGCTGTGGGTGGAGGGCGACGCGGGCCTGCGCTCGCGGGCGGAGGGCATGAACTTCGTCGCCGGCGCCCGCTGGTCGGAGGACGTCGCCGGCACCAACGCCCCAGGCACGGCGCTGGCCATCGACCACGCCGTCCAGTTCTACGGCAGCGAGCACTTCCGCCGTCCGGTGCAGCCGTGGAGCTGCTCGGCCGCACCCGTGCACGACCCGGTGACCGGCGTCCTGCTCGGCGCCATCGACGTCACCGGCGGCGACCACGTCGCCAGCCCGCACGTGCTCACGCTGGTGCGGGCGACGGTCGCGGCGGTGGAGTCCGAGCTCCGCTGGCAGCGCCGCGAGCAGCTGCAGCACGGCCGCCGTCCCGCTCCCCCGCCGCTGCAGCGGCTGGCGCCGCGGCTCGACGTCCTGGGCCGCGAGCGGGCGCGCCTGACGTTGCCGACCGGTCCGCTCGAGCTGTCGCTGCGCCACTCGGAGCTCCTCCTCCTGCTCGCCGAGGCGGCCGTGGCAGGGGAGGGCCGGACCACCGCCCAGCTGGCCGCCGAGTGCCACCGGGGGGAGGCCGCGGCCGTCACCGTGCGGGCCGAGCTCTCCCGCCTGCGCCGGCTGGTCGGCGCCGACCAGGTGGGCTCGCGTCCCTATCGGCTGCTCGGCCCGATCGACACCGATCTCGACCAGGTCCGCAGGCTGCTGGCCCGCGGGTCGGTCGGCTCGGCGCTGGAGCGTTATCCGGGTGCAGTGCTGCCCGGCTCGCGCGCGCCCGGCGTCGCGGTCGCCCGCGAGCGGGTGGGGGCGCTCCTCCGGCAGGCGGTGCTGCGCAGCCGCCGCCCCGAGCTGCTGCTCCGCTACGCACAGCTGCCCGAGGCCAGGGACGACGTCGCTGTCTGGCAGACGTGCCTCGACTGGCTGCCGGCCAGCTCCCCGCGCCGGGCGGTCGCCGCGGAGCACCTGTTGCGCCTGAGGCGCGCGACACGCACCCGCTGACTCCCCGGGAATGCCCGGGCGGGCTGCGCACTTGGCTCGTGGAGTGAGTGCCCCACCGCTGTCGACGGACCGCCCGCTCAGCACCGTACGGACCGTGGTCGCCGTCGTGGCCCTGGCGCTCGGCGGCTTCGCGATCGGCACCACGGAGTTCGTGACGATGGGCGTGCTGCCCGACATCGCCGACGGGGTGGGCGTCGACATCCCGTCGGCAGGGCACGTCATCTCCGTCTACGCGCTCGGGGTCGTCGTCGGCGCCCCGGTCATCGCCGCGCTGAGCGCGCGGCTCCCTCGCCGGGCCCTGCTCGTCGGCCTCATGACGGCGTTCCTGGTCGGCAACCTGCTCACCGCCGTCGCCCCCGGCTACCGCACCCTGCTGGTCGCCCGGTTCCTGAGCGGCCTGCCGCACGGCGCCTACTTCGGGGTCGCCTCGCTGGTCGCCGCCTCGCTGGTCGCCCCGCGCCTGCGTGGCCGGGCGGTCAGTTCGGTCCTCCTCGGCCTCGCCGCCGCGATGCTCACGGGCGTGCCGGCGGCCACCTGGCTGGGGCAGCAACTGGGCTGGCGCTCGGCGTACTGGACCGTCGTGGTCCTGGCCGCGCTGACCGTGGCCGCGGTCCTCGCCGTGGTGCCCTCGACGCCCGGCCGGTGCGAGGCGACGGTCCGCGGTGAGCTGGCCGCGCTCCGCCGGCCCCAGGTGCTGCTGACGCTGCTGGTCGGCGTCGTCGGCTTCGGCGGCATGTTCGCCCTGTACAGCTACATCGCGCCGGTCGTGACCGACGTCGCCGCGCTCTCGCGCGGGACCGTGCCGTGGGTGCTGTTCGTCTACGGCGCCGGAGGCGTCATCGGGACGGCGCTCGGCGGGCGGCTCGCCGACCTGGCGCTCTTCCGGTCGCTCGTCGCCAGCCTCGTCGTGCTCGGGGTGCTGCTGGCCGTCGTCGCCCTGGTCTCGCCGTGGGCGCCGGGCCTGTTCGTCGGCGTCCTCCTGGTGTCGGTCGCCGCCTCCTCCCTGGCCGTGCTGCTCCAGATGCGGCTCATGGAGACCGCCGGGGACGCGCAGATGCTCGGTGCCGCTCTCAACCACTCCGCGCTCAACCTGGCCAACGCCCTGGGCGCGTGGCTGGGCGGCCTGGTGATCGCCGCCGGCCTGGGCTACCGCGCGCCGAGCGTCGTGGGTGCGGGGCTCGCCGCCGCCGGGCTGGTCCCGCTCGCGGTCTCGGCGGTGCTGCGCCGTCGCGGGCCGGCGGCCGCTCCGGTGCACCTCCCGCGGGAGCAGGCGGCCACCGCGTCCGCCGCGTAGCCCGGGCGCGCTGCAACGACGCTGCAACGTTGCGATTCCCCGCACGCGCGCCCCCGTCGTCCTCATCTCCTCCCCGATTTCGCCGCTGTTTGGCCGGTCTCTGCCGCATCCGCGGAGAGCAGGGTCCAAAGACCCGAGGTAAGCGTGGCCTAAGTGGCCTCGGCGGGGTCAGACTCCGCCCGTACTCCGGAAGTGACCGGGGCCACACCTCAGAGCGGAGGTTCGATGACCGAGCCAGCGAGGTCATGCAGGGGCGCAGCACCCCGGGGCACGGGGACGACGAGCGCCGGCGAGGAGACCTCGTGACCCAGATTTCTGTGCGGGTCGACGGCGCGTCCTACAGCGACGACGTCGAACCGCGGACGCTTCTCGTCCACTACCTGCGCGAGCAGTTGGGCAAGGTCGGCACCGTCGTCGGCTGCGACACCAGCAACTGCGGCGCCTGCACCGTGCACCTCGACGGCGAGGCCGTGAAGAGCTGCACCGTCTTCGCCGTCCAGGCCGACGGCAGCGAGGTGACCACGATCGAGGGGATCGCCTCACCGCAGGGCGACCTGCACCCGATGCAGAAGGCGTTCCACGAGATGCACGGCCTGCAGTGCGGGTTCTGCACCCCCGGGATGATCATGGCCTCGATCGACCTCGTGAACGACAACCCCGACCCGAGCGAGGACGAGGTCCGCGAGGGCATCGAGGGCAACCTCTGCCGCTGTACCGGCTACCAGAACATCGTCCGCGCGGTGCAGCAGGCCGCCGCGGAGATGAACGGGCGCCCGGCCACTGCCGAGACGCTGGGAGCGCAGTCGTGACGCTCGTCGAGGAACCCGCGACCGCCGCACCCGAGAAGGAGATCGGCAAGGCGCGTCGGCGCAAGGAGGACGCCCGCCTGATCACCGGAAAGACCACGTGGACCGACAACATGGTCCTGCCGGGGATGCTGCACATCGCCGTCGTCCGCAGCCCCGTCGCACACGCCAAGATCACCAATGTCGACGTCACGGCAGCCCAGCAGTCGCCGAACGTCGTCGCGGTCTTCACCGGGCAGGACTTCAAGGAGGAGCAGGGCTCGATCCCGTGCGCCTGGCCGGTCACCCCGGACATGGTCAACCCCGGGCACCCGTCGGTCGCCGTCGACGAGGTCAACCACGTCGGCGAGGCCGTCGCGGTGATCGTGGCGCGGAGCAAGACCGCTGCGCAGGATGCCGTCGAGCTCGTGGACGTGGACTACGACCCGCTGCCGGTCGTCCTGGACATGGAGCAGGCGACGTCGCAGACGCCCTCGCTGTGCCACGACCACCTGGAGTCGAACGAGAGCTTCAACTTCGTCTTCGACGGCGGCGAGGCCGGGACGTGCGGCGACACCGACCAGGCGTTCGCCGACGCCGAGGTCGTCGTCAGCCGCCGGTTCGTCCAGCAGCGGCTGATCCCGGCCTTCATGGAGCCGCGGTCGACCGTGGTCCAGCCCCAGGGGGACAACTACACCCTGTGGTCCTCGACCCAGGTACCGCACCTCCTCCGCGTGATGCTGGCGATGATCACCGGCATCCCCGAGCACAAGCTGCGCGTGATCGCCCCGGACGTCGGGGGCGGCTTCGGCGGCAAGCTGCAGGTCACGCCCGAGGAGGTCATCAGCCTGCTGGTGGCCCGCCGCCTGGGGAAGCCGGTCAAGTGGACCGAGACCCGCAGCGAGTCGCTGATGAGTGCGCACCACGGCCGCGACCAGATCCAGTACATCGACATCGCATCCGACCGCGAGGGCAACCTCAAGGGCTTGCGCTGTCGCATCCTCTCCGACATGGGGGCCTATCTGCGGCTGGTCAGCCCGGGCGTCCCGGTGCTCGGCGCCTTCATGTACGTCGGGATTTACAAGTTCCCGGCCTACCGCTTCGACTGCCGGGGCATCTTCACCAACAAGGTGCCGACCGACGCCTACCGAGGTGCCGGCCGCCCCGAGGCCACCTTCGCCATCGAGCGGATCATGGACGAGCTCGCCGTGGAGCTCGGCATGGACCCGCTCGAGCTGCGCCGCAAGAACTGGATCAAGGCCGAGGAGTTCCCCTACACGACCGCGGCCGGGCTCGAGTACGACAGCGGCGACTACGAGCAGGCCACCCAGCAGGCGCTGCAGCTGCTCGGCTACGACGAGCTGCGCGAGGAGCAGCGCCGCCGACGGGAGTCGAACGACCCGGTCCAGCTGGGCATCGGCATCTCCACGTTCACCGAGATGTGCGGGCTGGCCCCCTCGCGGGTGCTGGGCTCGCTGTCCTACGGCGCCGGCGGCTGGGAGAACGCCTCCATCCGCATGCTGCCCACGGGCAAGGTCGAGGTGGTCACCGGCAGCACGCCGCACGGGCAGGGGCACGAGACGGCGTGGAGCCAGCTCGTCGCCGACTCCCTCGGCGTCCCCTTCGAGGACGTCGAGGTGCTGCACGGCGACACCTCCATCTCCCCGCGCGGCCTGGACACCTACGGGTCCCGGTCGCTGGTGGTCGGCGGCGCCGCGGTGATGAAGGCCGCGGACAAGGTGGTCGCCAAGGCCCGCCGGGTCGCCGCGCACCTGCTCGAGGCCGACGAGGACGATCTCGACTTCGCCAACGGCAGCTTCTCGGTGCGCGGCACGCCCGGCACCGGCCTGTCGATCCAGGAGATCGCGCTCGCCACGTTCGCGGCGCACAACTTCCCGGAGGACATGGAGCCGTCGATCGACGCGGAGGCGACGTTCGACCCGGTGAACTTCTCCTTCCCGCACGGCACGCACCTCTGCGCGATGGAGGTCGACACCGAGACCGGCATGGTGAAGATCCGCAAGTACGCGTCCGTGGACGACGTCGGCGTGGTCGTCAACCCGCTCATCGTCGAGGGGCAGGTGCACGGCGGCCTTGCCCAGGGCATCGCGCAGGCCCTCTACGAGGAGGCGGTGTACGACGACGACGGCAACCTGACCACGGGCACGTTCGTCGACTACCTGGTGCCCTCGGCCGCGGACCTGCCGCACTTCGACACGGGCAACACTGTGCACGCGGCACCGGGCAACCCCATCGGCGCCAAGGGTGTGGGCGAGGCGGGATGCATCGCCAGCACCCCGGCGGTGGTGAACGCCGCCATCGACGCCGTCCGGCACCTGGGCGTCTCCGACATCCTCATGCCGCTGACGCCCGAGCGGGTCTGGCGGGCCATCCACCACGGTGGGGACGGCGGTGACCGGGCGACAGCGGGCACCAACGCCTACGGCGGGGCCTCGACCGAGACGACCGCCGGTGTGGCCACCGACGCTTCCTCGCTGGGAGGGGACCGATGATTCGCCGGCTCGACGGAGGAGAGACGCCATGATCCCCGCACCGTTCGCGTACGCCCGCCCCACCACGGTCGACGAGGCGCTGCAGGCCGTCGCCTCGGGCGGCGAGGACGTGAAGATCCTCGCCGGCGGGCAGTCGCTGATCCCGGTCATGCGGCTGCGCCTGGCCGCGCCGGAGACCGTCGTCGACCTGACGAAGGTCGCCGAACTCCGGGGTGTGCGGGACGAGGGTGACGCGATCGTCATCGGCGCGATGACGACGCACTCCGACGTCCTGTCCGATCCCCTGATCGCGCAGTACGCGTCGCTCATCGCCGACGCGACGGAGACGGTGGCCGACCGGCAGGTGCGCCATCGCGGCACGTTCGGCGGCGCGCTGGCGCACGCCGACCCGGCCGGCGATCTCCCGGCCGTGGCGCTCGCCCTGGACGCCGAGTTCGTCGTCGCCGGGCCGAACGGACGGCGCAGCGTGCCGGCGGTGGAGTTCTTCGTCGACTACCTCACCACGGCGCTGGAGGAGGGGGAGCTCCTCGTCGAGATCCGCGTGCCCAAGCACGAGGGCTGGGGCATGCACTACGAGAAGTTCAATCGCGTCGCGCAGGCGTGGTCGATCGTGGCGGTCGCCGCGGCGGTCCGCCTCGAGGGCGGGCGCATCGCCGAGGCGAAGATCGGGCTGACCAACATGGGCCCGACGCCGCTGCGGGCCACCGGCGTCGAGGCGGCGCTGGCCGGGGCGGACGCCACGCCGGACGCCGTTGCCGTGGCGGCAGCACGGGCGGCGGAGGGCACGAGTCCGAGCAGCGACCTCAACGCGCAGGCCGACTACCGCCAGCACCTCGTCACCGTGCTCACGCGCCGGGCGGTGACGAGGGCGGCTGGCCTGTAGCGTTCTATCGCCGGTCCGTAACTGTCCGTCTCGGCCGGTCCGCCTCCGGGTGGACCGGCCGAGCCGCCCTCCAGGAGGTCTTGCCGTGCAACTGGAGAACTCGTTCACCGTGCCCGTGCCCGTCGACGAGGCGTGGCGGGTGCTCCTCGACATCGAGCGGATCGCACCCTGCATGCCGGGGGCGGCCCTCGACTCGGTCGACGGCGACGACTTCACCGGACGGGTGAAGGTCAAGCTCGGCCCGATCAACCTCACCTACCAGGGCAAGGCCTCGTTCATCGAGAAGGACGAGGCCGCGCACAAGGCGGTGATCGACGCGCGGGGCAAGGACCAGCGGGGCAACGGCACCGCCGCCGCCGTGGTGACCGCGAAGCTGGCGGCCGAGGGCTCCATCACCCGGGTCGACGTGCTGACCGATCTCAACATCACCGGCCGCCCCGCCCAGTTCGGCCGCGGCGTGATGACCGACGTGGGGAACAAGCTGCTGGGCCAGTTCGCCGACAAGCTGGCCGCCCAGCTGGGCGAGGGCGACGCGCAGGGAGACGCCCAGCGCGCGAGCGCCTCGGCGTCGCCGGCAGGGGCTCGGCCTGGCCCGGCGAAGAAGGCCGCCGCCACCGCGGCGGGCGCGGTGGAGGAGATCGCCGCGTCCGCCGAGCAGGCGGCCGGTGACGGTGCCGCCGGCACGACCGTGAAGAAGGCCGCCGCCGCGACGAAGAAGGCGGCCGCGGCCGCGACGGACAAGGCGTCGGCCACGGTGGAGATCCCGGCCAAGGCGGCGCCCGCGAAGAAGGCCGTGCCGGCGAAGGCGGCTCCCGCCAAGGCCGCACCGGCGAAGGCCGCACCGGTGAAGGCCGCTCCCGCCAAGACCGCACCGGTGAAGGCGGTCCCTGCGGAAACCGACGCGCCCTCCTCGACGGACAACGCACCCGCGGTCACGGACACCGCCCCGGCCGCGGACATCGTCCCGCAGGCTCCGAGCGGACCGCCGAGCGGTCCGTCCGGCCCGCCCCGCAAGGCGCCCACCGGCGGTCCGGTGCGCAGCGTGCCGTCGTCCGGCCCGCGGGTCGTGACGAAGCCGCAGGAGGAGCCGGAGCCGATCGACCTGCTCGAGGTGGCCGGGGGAGCCGCCATGGCGCGCTACGCGGCCCCGGCGGCGGGCGTCGCCGGTGTCCTGCTGGTCCTGACCCTGCTCGTCCGCCGCCGGCGTCGCCGCCGCGGCTGACACCTCCTCAGCCGGCGAGGAGCTCGGCCAGCCAGGAGAGCGCGGCCATCGCCACGACGTCCACGTTCTTCTTGAGGGCGTGGTCGCCGGGGACCGCGTAGACCGAGGCGGTCGTCTGCCCGGACAGCACGGCGGCCACCGCCGCCGGGTCGCCGAACGCATCCGTCTCCCCCTGGACGACGACCAGCGGTACGCCGACCGCGGTCAGCTCGCCGGCGCGGCTCTTCTCCGGCCTGCCCGGCGGGTGCAGGGGGAAGGCCAGCGCGAGCACGCCGGCCGCGCCGTGCTCGACCGCCGTCCGGCAGGCGACCCGCGCCCCGGCGCTCCGGCCGCCGAGGACGAGGGGCCCCGTCAGCAGGTCCGCGGCGCGCAGGTCGACCAGGACCGCACGCCAGCCCTCGTCGAGCCTCGGCGGGGCGACGGCGATCCGCTTGCCGGCGACCCGCCACGGCTGTTCGACCCGGATCACCCGCCACCCCGCGGCCGCAGCCGTCGCCGTCACCGCGACCAGGTCGGCCGAACCGATCCCGCCGCCCGCGCCGTGCCCGAGGACGAGCGTCCCTCGCACGGCGCCGTCCACGTCCGTGACGTGTGCCCGGGCCGGCCCCAGGGGCGTTCCGATCTCACGGATCCCGGTCATGCGGTGGGGAGGGCGAGCAGTGCGTCGACGACCCCGGCGAGAGCGGCCGCGGCGACGTGCGGAGCGGCGTACACGGCGGGGTAGCTCCGCTCGGTGCGCGGGAACCACGCGCCGGTGAGACCGGCCACCTGGGCGCCCTGCACGTCCCAGCCGTGCGCGGCGACGAGGGCCATCCGTTCCGGCGCGACCGCGCAGCTGCCGGCCGCCCACAGGTAGACCTCGCGGGCCGGCTTCCAGCTGCGGATGGCCTCGCTGGACAGCGAGCGCTCGACCAGCGGCGTGATCCCGCCCCGCTCGAGGCCGGCCTCGGCGACGCCGGGGGTGCCGTGCGTGAGGGTGACCACGCGGATCCCGGCCGCGGTCAGCCGGCGGAGCGCCGGCTCCACGTCCGGGTGCGGGGCGAGCTCGAGGAAGGCGGCGGCGACCCCCGCTCGCTGCCCGGCGTCCAGTTCGCTGGTCTGCGCCAGCGCGGCGTCGAAGGCCTCACGGAAGCGGAACCAGGTGCCGCTGACCAACCCGGCCATGCCGGTCAGCAGGGTGCGCGCGAAGACCGTCGCGAGCAGGCCCGGCTCCTGGCCGGCCTCCACCAGGGCGGCCCGCACGGGCGCCAGGTCGAGCAGCGTCTCGTTGACGTCGAAGGCGACGACCTCGGGGCGGGTCCTGGCGGTCGGCATCCGCGTCAGGCGCGAGGGTCGGTGCCGGCGGCGCGTGCCCGGCGGTGGCGGCGGACGTCCTTCGCGCGCTTGTAGACGAGGTAGCCGACGCCGAGCGCGAAGGCGGCGACCACCGCGTAGTCCAGGTACTTGAGGTTGTCCTGGATGAAGTCGCCGGCGGCGACCCCGAGGCCGATGAGCACGGAGTTCCAGATCAGGCTGCCCGCGGTGGTGAACACCAGGAACTGGGCGAACGGCATCCGGACGACGCCGGCCGGCACCGAGATGAAGCTGCGCACGATCGGCACCATGCGGCCGAAGAAGACCGCCGACCGCCCGTGCCGCTCGAACCAGGCGAACGTCTTGTCCACGTCCTCGGTCTCGACCAGCGGCAGGCGGTCGAGGAAGGCGTGCGAGCGCCGCGGCCCCAGCGCCCGGCCGACGTAGTAGAAGAAGATCGCGCCGAGCACCGAGCCCAGCGTGGCGAAGAGGACGACCGGGACCACGTCCATCCGGCCGTCGTTGATGAGCACCCCGGCCAGCCCGAGCACCGCCTCGCTGGGGATCGGCGGGATGACCGTCTCGGCGAGGATGCTCAGGCCCACACCGACCGGGCCGAGGTCCTCCACGAGGTCGAGCAGGAAGCCGGTGATCCCGCCCTCGTCGGTTGCGGCGGCGGCGAGGAGCGACATGCGCCCCACGGTAACGGCGGCTCCTGTGCGTTGCCGCGCCCCACAGGGGGTGCGGCGCTAGGTTCGGGTCCCATGCGACTCCGCTTCACCGCCCGTGCCGTCGTGATCGGGGATCGGGCCGGCACCGTCGTCCCCGACGCCGTGCTCGACGTCGCGGACGGCGAGATCGGCTGGGTGGGCCCGGCCGCCGAGGCGCCGCCGGCCGGGGACGCCGAGGTCGTCGCGCTGCCCGGCGTGCTGACGCCGGGGCTGGTGAACGCGCACTCCCACGCGCCGATGGTGCTGTTCCGCGGCCAGGGGGAGGGCCTGCCGCTGGACCGCTGGCTGCAGGAGGTGATGTGGCCGCGCGAGGCGCGGCTGACCCCCGAGGACGTGGCGGTCGCCATGACCGCCGCATCGGCGGAGATGCTGGCCAACGGCGTGACCACCAGCGTCGAGATGTACTTCCACCCCGAGCGGATCGCGGCCGCGGTCGGCGCCACCGGTGCGCGCGCCGTGATCGCCACCCCGCTGATCCCACTGCCGGGCCTGCCCCCGTTCGAGGAGCAGCTCCGGCACGCGGTCGAGCTGGCGGGAGCCGCCCCCGACGACGGCACCGTCGAGTACGGCATCGGGCCGCACGCGGCCTACACCGTGCCGCTGCCCGTGCTGCGCGAGGCCGCCGGGGCCGCGCGCGAGCACGGGCTGCTGCTGCACCTGCACGTCGCCGAGACGGCGGTCGAGGGCGCCGACCTGCTGGCCATGCACGGGCTGTCGGTCCCGGCCCTGCTGGCCGCGCACGATGTGCTCGGCGGCCGGGTTCTCGCGGCGCACTGCGTGCACATGGACGATGCGGACCTCGAGCTCTGGCAGGAGTACGACGTCGCCGTCAGCCACTGCCCCGCGAGCAACGCGAAGCTCGCCAGCGGCGTCGCCCGGCTGCGCGACATGCTCGACCTCGGCATCCGGGTGGGCCTCGGCACCGACGGCCCGGCGTCCAACGACGGCCTCGACCTGCTCGCCGACGCCCGGCTGGCCGCCTCTCTCGCGCGATTGGCGCGCCGGTCGGCGACGGCGCTGACCGCCGCAGAGGCGTTCTGGCTGGCCACCGGTGGCGCGGCGGACGCCATCGGCCGCCCGGACCTGGGTCAGCTCGCGGCCGGGCGACGGGCCGACCTCGTGCACGTCGACACCCGCGACCTCGTGTTCGAGCCGGTCGGGGACCCGGCCGACCTCCTGACGCACCTGGTCTGGTCCGGCGGGGGCCGGTACGTGCGCGACGTCTGGATCGGCGGGCGGCAGGTGGTCCGAGAGGGCACCTCGACGACGGTCGACGTCGACGCACTGCGGGCCGAGGTCGCCGGCCGCGCGGCCCGGCTCGCCGCCCGCTGAGTTTCTTCAACCGTGCGGTTGACTACCCACCACGCGCAGCGCTAGCCTCCTTCTCAACCGCAAGGTTGAGTACGAGGAGGATGCAGTGGCGGCAGATCCGCTCTCCCGGGTGTTCTCGGCGCTGGCCGACCCCACCCGGCGGGACATCGTGGCGCGGCTCGCGGTCGGCGACGCCACGGTCAACGAGCTCGCCGCGCCCTACGACGTGACCGTCCAGGCCGTCTCCAAGCACCTGAAGGTCCTGGAGGACGCCGGCCTGGTCAGCCGGAGCCGGGAGGCGCAGCGCCGCCCGGTGCACCTCGAGGCGAATGTCTTCGACCTGATGACCAAGTGGATCGAGCGATACCGGCGCCAGGCCGAGGAGCGCTACCGCCGTCTCGACGACGTCCTGCGCTCCATGCCCGTTGACACCACCCCACCACCCCAGGGAGGAACCCCGTCATGACCAGCACCACTCACCGCGAGACCCAGATCGTCGCCGACCCCGACGTCCCGCTCGTGCGCATCATCCGCGAGTTCGACGCCCCGCCGGAGAAGGTCTACCGCGCGCACGTCGACCCGGAGCTCGTCGCCCGGTGGATGGGCCCGAAGGACCTGCAGGTCCGCATCGAGTCGTGGGACTGCCGGACCGGCGGCTCCTGGCGCTTCGTGAATATCGCCGGCGGTGAGGAGTACGCCTTCCGCGGCTGCTTCCACGAGGTCCGGCCGAACGAGCTGATCGTGCAGACCTTCACCTGGGAGGGCATGCCCGACGGCGTCGCCCTGGAGAAGCTCTCCTTCGAGGTCCTCGGGAACGGCCGCACCCGGCTCACCACGACGTCGCTGGTCGACTCGTTCGAGGGCCGCGACGGCTTCCTGGCCAGCGGCATGGAGGTCGGCGTCAACGAGGGCTACGAGAAGCTGGACGACCTCCTCGCCCGCAGCTGACCCCTCAGCGTCGGGCGCGCAGGGAGATGGTGTCGCCGCGGCCGACCGGGCGCAGTTCCCCGGGCAGCTCGCGGCGACCCACCTCGGCGAGGAAGTCGCCCAGCGGGGACTTGAAGCGGTCGTAGTCGTCGTAGTGGATGGGCACGGTCACCGGCGGCTTCAGCAGCTCGACCAGGTCGGCCCCCTGCTGCGCATCCATCGTGACCGTCAGGCCGAGCGCCTTCGTCCCGCCGAGGTGGGGGATGAGGACGTCGAGCGGCCCGCACCGCTGGAGCACCTCGCCCAGGAACGGCCGGTAGAGGGTGTCCCCGCTGATGTAGCCGCGCCAGGTCACCGATCCGCCCCGCACGAGCTCGACCACGCTGCCCATCACGTCCGGCAGCAGCGTCGCCAGCGGGCCGGGGCCGTGGACGCCCGGCACCGCGGTGACCCGCAGGACGTCCCCGCCCCGCGAGAACTCGTGGGTCTGCCAGGGCTCGAGGTCGGCGGTTCCGGTGAAGCCGCGGTCGGCCAGGCACTTCGCGGCCTCGGACGTCGTCACCACGGGGGTGTCCTTCGGCAGCGACTTCGTGGCGACGCGGTCCCAGTGGTCGCCGTGCATGTGCGACAGCAGGATCCCGTCGAGGGCCGGCAGCTGCGTCGGCTGCAGCGCCGGCTCGGTCAGCCGCTTGGCGCGCAGTCCGTAGCCCAGCCGCGCCCGCTGGCCGCGGTGCAGGAAGTTCGGGTCGGTCAGCAGCGTGAAACCGCCGATGCGCAGGAGCATCGTGGCGGTGCCGCCGAAGGTCATGGTCACGTCGTCCACGGGCTGCGCCATCACGCGCCCGTACCCCGGACGAGATCCGAAATCCGTAGCCGTGCGAACAATCCCTTCGTGCACGCCCGGTGACTGCTGGTAGACAGGGGGCCGTGTCAGGACCCCGCGCTCTCGACGAGTCCTTCCTCGCCCTGCCGCTCTCCGCGCTGACGGACGCCGCCCTCACCCGGGCGGTCGACCTCGGTTGCGAGCACGCCGACATCCGCGTGGAGCGGATCCGCACCCAGAACATCAGCCTCCGTGACGCCCGCCCCGAGGCCTTCAGTGACGGGGAGGACCTCGGGCTCGCCGTCCGGGTCGTGCACGAGGGCACCTGGGGCTTCGCCGCCGGCGTCGTCCTGACCGCGGCCGAGGCGGTCCGGCTGGCCGAGGAGGCCGTGGCGGTCGCGACGGTGTCCGCCGCCGTCAACACCGACCGCGTCGAGCTGGCCCCGGAGCCCGTCTACCCGGACGCCACCTGGGTCTCGGACTACGAGCTCGACCCGTTCGACGTG
>NZ_SPQM01000120.1 GCF_004570345.1 Blastococcus sp. CT_GayMR20
GCAGGGCCGGGACGGCTCGCGGCCGCCCGGGCACTGCGCAGCGCGGCCAGGCGGGCCCGGAGGGTGCGGGCGCCGAGGGCCTCGGCGACGGCGAGCACCGCCAGGGGCGTCGGCAGCCACCAGTCGAGCGCCGGCAGGTCGCCGTACCAGGCCCGCACCATCAGCCACGCGGCGACGGCGAGGCCCACGGCGAGGACGACGAGATCGCCCCGTCTCACCGGCTTCAATGCAGGTGGTCCCAGCGGTTGACCGCCAGCAGGTCGTCGGCGGGCAGCGCGGCGAGCAGGTCGGCCACCCGGCCCCTCCCCGGCAGGACCGCGCCGGGCTCCAGCGTCGCCCACGGGAGCAGGACGAACGCCCGCTCGTGCGCCCGCGGGTGCGGCAGCGTGAGCTCGGGGTCGTCGGACACCACCGGCGTGCCGTCGTCCCCGGTGACCGTGACCACGTCGACGTCCAGGGTGCGGGGCCCCCAGCGCACGTCACGGGTGCGACCGGCGGCCTGCTCGAGCTCGTGCGCCCGGTCGAGCCACCCGCGGGCGTCCCTCGGGCCGCGGACCACCACGACGGCGTTCAGGTACGGCGGCTGCTCGACCGGTCCCCACGGCGGGGTCTCGTAGAGCGTGGACCGGGCCACCAGGCCGTCGTCCTTCAGCGCGCTGATGGCCGTGCGGATCGCGCCGGCGCGGTCGCCGAGGTTGGCGCCCAGCGACAGCACCGCCCGGCTCACGCCCGCTCCCGGCGGATGCTGACGCTCACGTCGTCGAACGGGACGCCGAGCTCGGCCTGCGGCTTGTGCACGGTGATCTCCACGGCGTCGACCAGGGGGTAGGCGAGGCAGACGTCGGCCAGCCGCTGGGCGAGGGTCTCCAGCAGGTTCACCGGCTCGCTGGCCAGCACGCTGTAGAGCCCCTTCGCGAGCTCCGCGTAGTTGACCGTCTTCCGGAGGTCGTCGCCGGCGGCCGCCGCGACGGTGTCGAGCTCGAGGACGGCGTCGCAGCGGAACACCTGACCGCGCTCGCGCTCGAACGCGTAGACCCCGTGGTGTCCGTGGGCACGGATCCCGCGGAGCGCGATGCGGTCCGGCGTCCGGTGCTGGTCAGCCACGGACGGCCCGCACGGCTTCGACGGTGCGGACGGCGTCGACCGAGGCCGCCGCGTCGTGCACGCGGACCCCCCAGACGCCGGCCTGTGCGGCCACCACGGTGGTGGCCAGCGTCGCGTCGTCCCGCTGCTCGGCGGGGCGGGCCGTGCCGTCCGGCGCGGCGAGGAGCGTGCCGAGGAACGTCTTGCGCGAGGCGCCGACGAGCACCGGCAGCCCGAGGGCGACGAGCCGGTCGAGGTGGGCGAGCAGCGCCCAGTTGTGCTCGCCGCGCTTGGCGAAGCCCAGTCCGGGATCGAGCACGAGCTGCTCGGGGGCGACACCTGCGGCGACGACGTCCTCGACCCTGGCGGTGAGCTCGGCGCACACCTCCGTCACCACGTCGCCGTAGCGCGCGGCCGCGTACATCTCGCGGCTGTGCCCCCGCCAGTGCATGAGGACCCAGGGGACGCCGGCCTCGGCCACGAGATCGGCCATGTTCTTGTCGGCCAGCCCGCCGCTGACGTCGTTGACCAGCGTCGCCCCGGCGACGATCGCGGCCTCGGCCACCTCGGCGCGGGTCGTGTCGACGCTGGTGCGCACCCCCGCGGCGGACAGCTCACGGATCACCGGGATGACCCGCCGGCACTCCTCGTCGATGTCGACCCGGTCGGCCCCGGGGCGGGTGGACTCCCCACCCACGTCGACGTAGTCCGCGCCCGCGGCGTGCATCGCCAGGCCGTGCTCGATGGCGGCCGCCGCATCGGCGAAGCAGCCCCCGTCGGAGAAGGAGTCCGGCGTGACGTTGAGGACGCCCATGACCACGCACCGGCCGGGGCGCGGGAGCGGGGTGCTCATCGCCGGTGGATGAGGCTCATCGCCTCGCTGCGGGTCGGCGCGTTGTCCCGGAAGATGCCGCGCACCGCCGAGGTCACGGTGGTCGCGCCCGGCTTACGGATGCCCCGCATGGCCATGCAGAGGTGCTCGGCCTCGATGACGACGAGGACGCCGCGCGGCTTGAGGACGTCGTTGAGCGCGTCGGCGATCTGACCGGTCATCCGCTCCTGCACCTGCGGGCGCCGCGCGTAGACCTCGACCAGGCGGGCGAGCTTCGACAACCCGGTCACCCGGCCGTCCTCACCCGGGATGTAGCCGATGTGCGCGACCCCGTGGAACGGCACCAGGTGGTGCTCGCAGGTCGAGTACATCGGGATGTCCTTGACCAGCACCAGCTCGTCGTGGTCCTCGTCGAACCTCGTGGCGAGGACCTCGTACGGGTCCTGCCCGAGGCCGGCGAAGGTCTCGGCGTACGCGCGGGCCACCCGGGCCGGGGTGTTCTGCAGCCCGGGGCGGTCGGGGTCCTCCCCCACCGCGATGAGCAGCTCGCGGACGGCCGCGGCCGCCCGGTCCTGGTCGACCCGACCGGCCCCGTCAGCGTCGTTCATCGCTGCGCGGGCGCCCCGACATCGCCCACCGGGGTGCTGCTCCCGGTCGTGTGCCCGTTGACCGACCCGTTCGAGGCGGCCTTCTCGGCCGGGGTCTGCACGGGGGGCTGGTCGGACGGCGTCCGCTTGCCGAACCCGTTGTAGGGCGCGAGCGACGGCCGCTTGGTGACCGGGGCGCAGATGCGCGCCATGTCCTCCTTGGAGAGGGTCTCCTTCTCCATCAGCTCGAGCACGAGCTGGTCGAGGACGTGCCGGTACTCGACCAGGATCTCCCACGCCTCGTCGTGCGCCGCCTCGATCAGCGCCCGGATCTCGGCGTCGATGTCGGCGGCCACGGCCTCGGAGTAGTCCGGCCGGGAGCCCATGTCGCGGCCGAGGAACGGCTCGGCGGCGTCGCTGCCGTACTTGACGGCGCCGAGCTTCGCGCTCATCCCGTACTGGGTGACCATCGCCCGGGCCATCGTCGTGGCCTTCTCGATGTCGTTGCCGGCGCCGGTGGTCGGCTCGTGGAAGACGAGTTCCTCGGCCGCCCGCCCGCCGAGGGCGTAGGCGAGGGTGTCGATCATCTCCGAGCGGGTCTGCGTGTACTTGTCCTCGGTCGGCAGCACGAGCGTGTGCCCGAGCGAGCGGCCGCGCGGCAGGATCGTCACCTTGTGCACCGGGTCGAGGTTCGGCAGCGCGTGCGCCACGAGAGCGTGCCCGCCCTCGTGGTAGGCGGTGACCTTCTTCTCCTTCTCGCTCATCGCCCGCGTCTTGCGCTCGGGACCGGCGATGACGCGGTCGATCGCCTCCTCGAGGGTGGCGTCGTTGATGAGCGACCCGTTGTTGCGGGCGGTCAGCAGGGCGGCCTCGTTGAGCACGTTCGCCAGGTCGGCGCCGGTGAAGCCGGGGGTGCGGCGGGCGACCGTCTCCAGGTCGACGTCCGGCGCGAGCGGCTTGCCCTTGGCGTGCACCGAGAGGATCGCCTTGCGGCCGAGGAGGTCGGGGCGGTCGACGGCGATCTGCCGGTCGAAGCGGCCCGGGCGCAGCAGTGCGGGGTCGAGGATGTCCGGCCGGTTCGTCGCGGCGATCATGATCACGCCGCCCTTGACGTCGAAGCCGTCCATCTCGACGAGCATCTGGTTCAGCGTCTGCTCGCGCTCGTCGTGCCCGCCACCCATGCCGGCGCCGCGGTGCCGGCCGACGGCGTCGATCTCGTCGACGAAGATGATCGCCGGCGCGTTGGTCTTGGCCTGCTCGAACAGGTCGCGGACGCGGCTGGCGCCGACGCCGACGAACATCTCGACGAAGTCCGAACCCGAGATCGAGAAGAACGGGACGCCGGCCTCGCCGGCCACGGCACGGGCCAGCAGCGTCTTGCCGGTGCCGGGCGGGCCGAACAGCAGCACGCCCTTGGGGATCTTCGCGCCCACGGCCTGGAACTTCACCGGGTTCTGCAGGAAGTCCTTGATCTCGTGCAGCTCCTCGACGGCCTCGTCGGCGCCCGCGACGTCGGCGAACGTCGTCTTCGGGGTGTCCTTGGTGACCTGCTTGGCCTTGGACTTCCCGAAGGCCATGACCCCGCGGCCACCGCCCTGCATGGAGTTGAACAGCCAGAAGAGCAGCAGGAGGAGGATCAGGAACGGCAGGAAGCTCACCAGGAGGCTGACCAGCAGGCTGTCCTGGGTGACGTTGGTGTCGAAGTCGACCGCGGAGGCGTCGCCGGCGCCGGTCACGAGGTCGAAGACGTCCTCGGAGGCGCCGAGCGGGTAGGACGCGGTGATCTGGTCGCTGCCGTCGACCTCGTTCCGGAGGTCGAGGTCGAGCGTCTGCTCCTTGTCGTTGATCGTCGCCGACGCGACGTTGCCCTCGCGGAACTGCTCCAGGGCGACGGAGGTCGAGACCTCCGTGAAGCCGCCGCTGCCGCGGAAGAAGGAGGAGAACGTGAGGGCTACGAGGACGACGAGGACGACCCAGAACCACACGGAGCGGAAGATCTTCTTACGTTCCATACACCGATGCCGGGCGCCGGGGGGCCGGCCTGCCCGTCGACCCTCCTGAGCGTCCGGGGACGCCGCCTGCGATCCGGGCGTGGACCCCGGCGCCGGGAGCAGCGTCGTCGCGATCGACGGTACACCGGGGAGCCTGTGGACTCCCTGGACACGAGCGCTGCGTTACCCGATGGGGTTCCCGCTGCTGAGAAGGCGCGTCAGGCGTAGACCTCGGGCTTGAGCGTCGCGATGTAGGGCAGGTCGCGGTACCGCTCGGCGTAGTCGAGCCCGTAGCCGATGACGAACTCGTTGGGGATGTCGAAGCCGACGTACTTCACCGGCACCTCGACCTTGACCGCGTCGGGCTTGCGCAGCAGGGCGCACACCTCGAGCGAGGCCGGCGACCGGCCGCCCAGGTTCTTCAGCAGCCAGGACAGCGTCAGGCCGGAGTCGATGATGTCCTCGAGCACGAGGACGTGCTTGCCGGTGATGTCGCGGTCGAGGTCCTTGAGGATCCGCACGACGCCGGAGGAGCTGGTCGCCGACCCGTAGGACGAGACGGCCATGAACTCCATCTGCGTCGGCAGCTGGAGCGCCCGCGCGAAGTCGCTCATGAACAGGACGGCGCCCTTGAGGACCCCGACGAGGAGCACCTCCTTGCCGGCGTAGTCGGTGGCGATCTGCGCCGCCAGCTCGCCGATCTTCCCCTGGATCTGCTCCTCGCTCAGCAGGACGTGGGAGATGTCCGGGCCGTAACCGTGATCGGGTCCCAACGCTCCGGAACTGGTCGCAGGCTCGCTCACGCTGGGGGCTCCTCGGGGTCTGGCGGCGCATCGTGGTGCTGGCTCCCCCGATCGCCCGGGGCAAGCACGACCAGCCTGCCAGACGTCCGGACGACGCCTGCGCCGCCCGGCAGGTCCACCCGGCCCTGCCCGCGCCAGCGGGTCAGGAGCGCGTCGACGGCGGCCAGGTGCACCGCCTGCAGGTCCGTCACGGCCCGGTCGATCAGCCAGAGGCGCAGCACCCGGCGGCGCAGCGCTGCCGGGAGTTCCGCGACGCCGTCCACCCGCAGGTCGACGTCCCGCGGCCGGGCGGCGGCGAGGTCGTCGAGGGCGTCGAGGTCCTCGCGCAGCTGGGCGGCCGTGCGCGCGAGGGCGGGGGCGACGCCGCCGCCGAGGACCTCCTCGAGCAGCGGCAGGACCTCGGCCCGCAGCCGTGCGCGGGTGAACGCAGGGTCGGCGTTCCACGGGTCGTCCCAGACGGGCAGGCCCTGGTCGGCGCACGCTTCCCGCGCGGCGTCCCGGCGGACGGCGAGCAGCGGGCGCCACCACGTCACCCCGTCGGCCGTCCGCTCCTCGACCATCCCGGCCACCGACCGCGGGCCCGAACCCCGGCCGAGGCCCAGCAGCACGGTCTCGGCCTGGTCGTCGAGGGTGTGGCCCAGCGCGACCCTGGCCCCGTGCGCGTGCGCCGCCCCGGACAGCACGGCGTAACGGGCCGTCCGCGCTGCGGCCTCCGGACCACCGCCGGCGCCGACGTCCGCGCGGCAGACGAGGACCGGGTCGAGCCCGAGGCCCCTCAGCAGCTCCGTCGTCCGGTCGGCCCGCTCCGCGGAACCGGGCTGGAGCCCGTGGTCCACGGTGACGCCGCCGACGCGGACACCAGCCGAGCGGCCCTCGAAGGCCAGGGCAGCGGCCAGGGCGACGGAGTCCGCTCCCCCGCTGCAGGCGACGAGCACCGGCTGCGGCGAGCTCCGCAGCCCGGGACGGACGGCGGACCGCACCTCGGCGACCGCGCGCGGCGGACCGGGCAACTCAGGCGGGGATGGCCGGGCGGCCGAGCACGCGCTCCACCCACTGCGCCGGCGCGGTGAGCTCCTCGATGCGCGGCAGGTTCTGCGGTCCGTCCCAGACGCGGTTGAACCCCTCCATGCCCACGAGGTCGATGACCCCGCCGACGAAGACCCGCCCTTCGGCGTACTGCTTCATCTTCTGCTCGAGGCCGAGCAAGCGGCGCAGCACGCGGTCGAGCGGACCGCGGCCCTTGCGGCGCTGCGCGAACCTCTTGCGCAGGGTGCGCACCGACGGGACGACGTCCTCACCCACCCCGTCCATCACGTACTCGGCGTGCCCCTCGACCAGGCTCATGACCGCGGTGACGCGGTCGAGGACGGCTCGCTGCGCCGGGTCGCGGACCAGCGCCATCAGACCCTCGGACTCCTGGTCACCGCCGCGGACGGCGTCGACGAGGCTGCGCAGCACGTCCTGCAGGCGCTCGCGCAGGACGTCGGCGTCGAGGTCCGTGGCGTCGACGAACTGGGCGATCTCCGACTCGAGGTGTGCCTTCAGCCACGGCACCGCCGTGAACTGCAGCTGGTGGGTGACCTCGTGCAGGCAGACCCACAGCCGGAAGTCCGACGGGTCGACGCCGAGCTTCCGCTCGGTGGCGACGATGTTCGGTGCGACCAGCAGCAGCCGGCCGCCGGTGCCGAAGATCTCGTACTGGCCCAGGACCCGCGAGGACAGGAAGGCGAGCAGGCCCCCGGCCTGGACCCCGGTCGCCCGGGAGCCGATCGCGGTGGCGAGCGGGCCGGGCCGGGTGTCCTGCTTCTCGGTGAGCGCCTCGACCAGGGGGTTCAGGAGCGCCGCCATGCCGCTGGTGTTGGCGTCCACCCACCCCGGCCGGTCGACGACGGCGACCTCCGGCACGGGTCCACCCGGCGCGGGCCGCAGTCCGGTGAGGCCTTCGACGTGGGCGACGGCCACGGCGGCCTTCTCGTGCAGTTCCCGGACGACGGCGGCGGCCTCGTCGCGCGTGGTCTCGGGACCGGCGCTCATCAACCGCCGGGCCGTCCGTCCGGCGAGATTCCAGTCGACCAACGAAGAGGCGCTGCTCATCGCCTCACGGTACGGCCCTTCTGCAGGGGCCCGCCGCGAGCCCGCGAGTGGCAGGGGGCAGAAGGGTCTTCATCTGCAGCCGCAACCTGCCAGCGCGGCGGCGACGTCGTCGAGCGCGGACTCGGCCGCCTCCTCACCGGCGGACGCGTCGGCGACGACGGCGAAGGCGAGCAGCCGGCCGTCGAGCGTGACGACGGTGCCCGCGAGGGCGTGCACGCCGAGCAGGGTGCCGGTCTTCGCGCGCACCGTGCCCGGAGCGGTCTCGGCGTCCCCACGGTCGAACAGCGTGCCGTCGTAACCCGCGACCGGCAGGCCGGAGAGCAGCGCGGAGGCGCCGGCCAGGCTGCCGTCGGCAGCGCCCGCCACGACGTCGGTCAGGACCCCGGCGGGCACTCGGTCCTCCCGGGAGAGGCCGCTGCCGTCGGCCAGGGAGACGCCGGTGACGTCGATCCCGGCCTCGGCGAGGGCCTCGGTCACCGCCTGCGCGGCGCCCTCGAACGACGCCGGCACGTTCCTGGCGATCGCCACCTGCCGGGCGAGGGCCTCGGCGAGCATGTTGTCCGACATCGAGAGCGCCTGCTCGACCAGCCGGGCGATGGGCGCCGAGTGCACGGTGGCCAGCGTCTCGGCACCCGCCGTGGCCTGCCCGAGGACGACGGTGGCACCGGGTGCGCCGAGGGCGTCGGCGAGCGCGGCCCCGGCATCCAGACCCGGCTGACCGCTGCGGGCCACCGACCCGGGACTGACGCGCGCCCCGTCGACGGCGGTCGCGGTCACCGGCGCCGCATAGCTGGAGGGTGCGTCGGCCGGGCCCCAGCCGCTCGCGGTCAGCGGGCCGCTGAAGAGCGAGCTGTCGACCACCACGCGGGTGACCGGCGTCCCCGCGGGCATGGCCGCGACGACCTGGGTGGCGAGGTCGGCGACGGTGGGCGCACCGGGATAGGTCTCGGACGGGGCGGTGCGCGACAGGGTGAGGTCACCGCCGCCGACGAGGACGACCTCGCCGGGGCTGGCGCCGGCCACGACCGTGGTCTCCAGCGTGTCCGCGGGGTCGAGCGTGACGAGGGCCGCGGCGGCGGTGAGCAGCTTGGCGGTGGACGCCGGGGTGGCGGGGTCGGCCGCGTCGAGGTCGAGGAGCACGTCCCCGCTGGCGACGTCCACGATCTCGGCCGAGACGCCGCTGCCGAGGCCGGGTGCGGTGAGCAGCGGGGTCACCTGGCTGCCGAGGGTGGTCGGGTCGGGCGCGGGCGCTTCGGCGGACAGCGATGCCAGCACCGGGACGGCGTCCCCCAGGTCGGGGAGTTCGGCCTCGGGAACGGCCACCGCCTCGGTGCCGCCGCCGTCCCCACCGCTGTTCAGCAGGATGCCGGCGCCGATGACCCCGCCGACGAGCAGCAGGACGAGCCCGATGATGCCCATGGCGAGACGCCGGCGGAACCGTCCGGTCTTCGCAGTGACGATCGTCGAACCGGTCGACGCGATGGTGCCCACCCCCCAAGAAGGCGACCCGCCGAATGGAACGGGTCGCCGTAGGACACACTAAGCGCGTGCAGTTCGACGTGACGGTAGAAATCCCGAAGGGCCAGCGGAACAAGTACGAGCTGGACCATGCCACCGGACGCATCCGATTGGACCGGATGCTGTTCACCTCAACCCGCTACCCGGCGGACTACGGGTACATCGAGAACACCCTCGGCATGGACGGCGACCCGCTCGACGCGCTCGTGCTCCTCGAGGAGCCGACCTTCCCCGGATGCCTCATCACGTGCCGTGCGCTGGGCATGTTCCGGATGACCGACGAGGCGGGCGGGGACGACAAGGTCCTCTGCGTGCCGGCCACCGACCCCCGGATGGCCCACCTGGTGGACATCAACGACGTGTCGGAGTTCGACCGCCTGGAGATCCAGCACTTCTTCGAGACCTACAAGGACCTGGAGCCGGGCAAGTCGGTCGAGGGCGCCGAGTGGGTCGACCGCAAGGCCGCCGAGGAGGAGATCGTCAACTCCCTCGAGCGTGCCAAGACCGAGACCCCGCACCACTAAGCGCAAGGCCGACGGCGGCACGTCCCTTCCGGGACGTGCCGCCGTCGGCGTTCCTGGGGTCGTTCGGCAGATCTACCCCGCGCGGGTCACCGCCGTGGTGTCCACCCGGCCGAAGACGTCGACGACGACGTCGGCGACCTCCGTGGAGTGGACCGACTGGGTGACGTCGAAGAACAGCGGGATGACCGGCAGGTCCTGGAGCAGGACGTCCTCCGCCTGGTTGTAGAGGGCGATGGCCTGCTCGCTGCTCGTGGCCTGGTTGCCCTGCGCGACGAGTGCGTCGAACACCGGGTTGCTGTAGAACGCCGTGTTCGAGCCCGCCGGGGGCTGGGCCTGCGTCGAGTACAGCGGCTCCAGGAAGTTCTGCGGGCTCGGGTAGTCCATGGACCAGCCCATGCGGAACGGGCCGGTCATGCCCTGCGTGAACAGCAGCGGACCGTACTCCGCCGGCGCCAGGTCACCGCGGAGGACGTACTCCACGCCGAGGTTGGTGCGCAGCTGGTTGCCGAGCGCCTGGACCCAGGCGTCGTTGCCGCTGCCGGCGTTGAACCACAGCTCGATCGGCTGGGTCCGGTCGAAGCCGGCCTCGTCCAGCAGGTCGTTCGCCCGGTCCACGTCCAGGACGCAGTACTCGCAGGCGCCGTCCCGGTGGCCGTCCACGGCCGGGGGGACGACGGAGTCCGCGGGCTCCCGCGTCCCGGCGAAGACGGCCTCGGTGATGGCCTCGCGGTCGATGGCCATCGAGAGGGCCTGGCGGACCCGCGGGTCGGCGTACCGCTCCTGGTAGAGCGGCAGGCCGAGGAAGGTGAAGCCGGAGGCCGCAGTCTCCGCGTACCGGCCCTCGAAGTCCTGCGCCGCGGTCTCGCTCGCGTCGGCGGGGACCCGCGGGACGACGTCGAGGTTGCCGGCCAGCGCGTCGGTGTACGCCGTCTCCGTGTCGGCGTAGACGCGGTACTCGACCGCGTCGACCGCCGGGGCCCGCTCGCCGGCGAAGCCGTCGGCGGCCACCAGGGTGATGCCCTCACCCGGGACGAACGCGCCGGCGGCCCGGAAGGGACCGTTGCCGACCGGCCGGGTGCCGAACGCCTCCGGGTCGTCGAAGAACGACGCGGGGAGCGGGAAGAACGGGTTGTAGCCCAGGGTCACCGGGAACTGGGCGAACGGCTGGCTCAGCGTGACGGTGAAGGTCAGGTCGTCGACGACGCGCAGCCCGCTCATCTCGGCGGCGACCGGATCGCCCGTCGGCTCGCCCTCGTCGTCCACCGGCGCCTGCAGGTCCTCGTAGCCCTCGACGGTGGCGAAGAAGTAGGAGCCGGCCTGCCCGTTCGGGCTGTAGGCGGTGTAGTTCCACGCGTCGACGAAGGACCCGGCGGTGACCGGGGACCCGTCGTGGAAGATCCAGCCGTCCTCGAGCGCGATGGTCCAGGTGGTGCTGTCCGGCGAGCTGATCGACTCCGCGACGCCGGTGTAGGCCACCTCGCCGTCGGTGCCGTACTCGACCAGCCCGGTCCACAGCGACTCGAGGATCTGGGTGCCGTACTCCTCGACGGTGTTGCCGGGGACGAGGGGAGCCGCCGGCTCGCCGATCGCGATGCTGACCGGCTCGGGGCCGTTCGCGTCCCCGGTCCCCTGCGAACCGCAGGCGGTGAGGAGGACGGCACCGGCGAGCGCGGTGGCGGTCAGGCGCGAGGAGCGCTTCGTGCGAGTCATGGGTCGTGCCTTCCCGGGCCGGCATGTGCCGCCGGCCGCGGACGTGGAGGGGCCCGGCCGCGGTCGCAGCCGTACACACCGTCATCCGTGGAGAGAGGTCGGCGGATCCGGGCCGGGACTGAACGGAGACGTCGCTCACAGCCGGGATCGGGCAGGGCCCTTACGCTGCGCCCGGACGTCGATCGCTACGGAGGGACAGGGCGTGCGCAACCACGGTCTCCCGCTCGCGGTGCTCCTGCTCGGCCCGCTCGCTCTGGCCGGATGCGGATCGCCGGAGGAGTCCCACGTGCAGCGCGTGGCCTACTGCCACTCGACCGACGACCCGGGCGACGGATTCCTGGACGTGGAGTTCCGGCAGGGTTCCACGGTGGTGGCCCAGGGGTCGGTGTCGGCCGGTACGGCTCTGACCGCTGAGGTGCCCGTCGGCGCCGTCCAGGTCTATGTCGACGGCGTGCAGGTGGGTGCGGTGGACGAGGGCGTGGACACGGTCGGGCCGTACCACTCGCCGGCGCCGGGCGAGGTCACCTTCATCAGCGGTGATGGGTGCCCGGACAGCGCGTCCCTGTGAGCTGGCGAATGCGAGCCGCCTGTCGGAATCGAACCGACGACCTTCTCATTACGAGTGAGATGCTCTACCGACTGAGCTAAGGCGGCGGACGTGCCGGCACAGCGTACGACACCGCCACGGTCGTTCCACGCAGGGTCGGGCCGTTCCCCCGGGAACGTCAGGCGGGCAATCGCAAGGCCACGGTGAGTGCCTCGAGGGCGATCCGCGGCTTGACGTTCTGCTCGATCGCCAGCCGGCAGGCGAGGATGGCGTCGATGCGGCGCAGCGCGCCCTCAGCACCGATCCGGCGGGCCAGATCCTCGGCGTCGGCCCGGCGGTCGGGGTGCATCAGCATCGGGGGGTTTCCGCCGGCGGAGTGCACCACCAGCGCGTCGCGGTAGAGGCCGGCGAGGTCGACCAGCGCGCGGTCGAAGGAGTCCCGTCCGAGCCGGGTGGCCCGCGACTTCTGTCGCCGCTCGAGCTCCTTGAGAGCGCCGGCCCCCTTCGCGGCGGCCGCCATGCCCGGGCCGCGCGCGCCGTAACCCAGGGCCGCCTTCATCGCCTCGGTCTCCGGGGCGTCGAGGCCCGCGGTCGCCTCGTCGGTCTCCTCCTGCGCCGCCTCGACCAGGTCGTCGGCGGCGTCGAGGCACGCCGCGAGGGAGACCAGGGCCAGCGGGACGTCGAGCACGGCCTTGCGGGCCAGTCGCGCGTCCTCGTCGCGGGCCAGGCGCCGCGCCCGGCCCACGTGACCGCCCGACGCCGCCGCCGACCAGGCGGCCAGTGCCGGGTCCACGTCGTCGCGGCGCACCAGCACGTCGGCGATGGCGTCGACCGGCGGTGTGCGCAGCCCGACGACCCGGCAGCGGGAGCGGATGGTGACCGGCACGTCGTCCGGGTGCAGGCTCGGGGCGCACAGCAGGAAGACCGTGCGGGCGGGCGGTTCCTCGATCATCTTGAGGATCGCGTTGGCCGCGGACTCGGTCATGCGGTCGGCGTCCTCGACCAGGACCACCTGCCATCGCCCGCCGGACGGGGCCCGCCCGGCGACCTTGATCAGGCCCCGCGCCTCCTCGGCGCCGATCGACAGCCCGTCGGGCACGACCCGGTGCACGTCGGCATGCGTGCCGGCGAGCACGGTGCGGCACTCGTGGCAGGTCCCGTCACCGCCGGCCGGGCACTGCAGCGCCGCGGCGAAGGCCCGGGCCGCCACCGAGCGCCCGGATCCGGGCGGGCCGGTGAACAGCCAGGCGTGGGTCATCGCCGCGGGATCGGCGACGGCCGCCTTCAGTTCCGCGACCACCGCCGGCTGCCCGATCACCTCCGACCAGACGCCCTCGTGCCCGACGACAGCCGTCATGGGTGCAGCTGGGGAGTCGGGCCGGTCTGCTCGTGCGGGTGGTGCGGGGCGTGCGGCTGCACGTGGCCGTTCGGCACGGTGGCGCCGTTGGTGGCCGGCCTCTGCGGACCGGTCGCGGGGAGCTGCTGCAGCGGCAGCCCCGAGAGCAGGTCGGCCACCCGCACGCGGATCGCGGCGGCGATCTGGTCGGGTGTCTGCCGGGCGTCGACCACGAGGTAGCGGTCGGGATCGGACTCCGCCAGCGCCCGGAACGTCTGCCGCACCCGCTGGTGGAACTCCAGGGACTCCGACTCGAGCCGGTCGGCCACGGCCCGGCCCCGGGCACGCGCCAGGCCCACCTCGGGCGGGAGATCCAGGAGAACGGTGAGGTCGGGCTGCAGGCCCTCCGTCGCCCAGCGGGACAGCATCCGGACGTCGTCCAGCGGGATCGTCCGGCCGGCCCCCTGGTAGGCCAGCGAGCTGTCGACGAACCGGTCGGTGATGACCACCTCGCCGGCGTCCAGGGCGGGCCGCAGGACGTCGTGGACGTGCTGCGCGCGGTCGGCGGCGTACAGCAGTGCCTCCGAGCGCGAGGCGATCCCGGTGTGCGCCCGGTCCAGCACGATCGAGCGGATGCCGGCACCGGAGGGCGTCGCGCCGGGCTCGAAGGTGGCGCGGGCGACCAGCCCCTCGTTGGTCAGCCACTCCTGCAGGCGGCGCACCTGCGTGGACTTGCCGGCACCCTCCCCGCCCTCGAACGCGATGAGGACTCCGCCGCCGGCGAGACGGCGGCGGGCGGTGGTGTCCCGGCGCAGCGCCGTGTAGACGTCGGCGAGCAGCGGAACGGGCCGGCCGTCGTCCATCTGCCGGTAGGCCAGGAGACCGACGCCCAGGGCCAGCAGCCCGGCCACGAACAGCATGATCCGCTCGCCGGTGACCGGGACCGTGACGACGCCGAGGTCGACCTCGTGCCTGCCGATCAGCCCCACTCCGAAGGGCACGACGGCCAGCGACAGGATCAGCGCCGCACGCACCAGCGACTGGACGATCGCGAAGGTGCGGCCGCGGAACTCGTCCTCCACCTCCGTGCCCAGCAGCGTGAAGCCGGCGAGGTAGGCGATGCCGGCGAAGAAGCCCATGAGGACCACGAGCAGGAGGGCGATCCAGAGCGTGAAGGTCCAGGACATGAGCAGGACCATGACGCCGGCGCCGACGAGGGCGATGCCGAAGATCCGCTCCCGGGCGAGGTCGTGGGCGATGCTCGGACCCAGCGCGATGCCGAGCCCGAGACCGACGAAGACCGCGCCGAAGAGGAGCCCGTAGGCCGCCTCCCCGCCGCCGAGCGCGTTCGCGAAGGCCTGCCCGGTCGCGATGATCACGCCGGCCGCGGCCATGGCGCCGGTGATGCCGACGATGAGGCCCCGGACCATCGGCGTGTGCCCGGCGAAGGAGAAGCCGTGCTTGAGCGAGCCGAGGAAGGTCTCCTGCGTGGCCACCGGCCCGGCCGCCCGCCGTCCGCTGATCGACGGCAGGTTCCAGATGACGACCGCCGCGACGAGGAAGGTCAGCGCGTTGAGGAACAGCGCCAGGTCGACCTCGTCGATGCCGGGCACCAGGTCAGAGAGCGCTCCGCCCAGGCTGGTGAGCACCGCGAACACGATCGCGGCGAGGACCGGGGTCAGCCCGTAGGTGGTGACGAGGGACAGCTGGTTGGCCGGCTCCAGCTGGTCCTTGCGCAGCATGTTCGGGACGGCGGCGTCCTTGGCCGGGATCCAGAACAGGCTGAACGCCTCGATGAGGAACTGCGCCACGAACAGCCAGACGAGGTTGTCGACGATCGGGATCGAGGCGAAGAGCGAGAAGCGGATGACGTCGGTGATGACCATCGTCTTGCGCCGGTCGAACCGGTCGGCGATGGCGCCGGCGAGCGGGCCCAGGACGATCGCCGGGAGCAGCCGGAACAGCAGCACGC
>NZ_SPQM01000121.1 GCF_004570345.1 Blastococcus sp. CT_GayMR20
GCCCACGACGTCGGCGGCCCGGGTCGGGATCTGGGTGATCTGCACGGTGGCAGAGCTGCTGGGCACCGTGGAGCAGCCCGAGACGGCGAGCAGGAGGGCGGTCAGCGCGGCCCACCAGGCGCCGGGGCGCCGGCTCACACCGGTGTCCCGGGACGGCGGACGACAGCGGGGCGCAGCGGCAGCGGAGAGCTGGTGAGATCGCCCCCCGCGGTGAGCGGCAGCGTGAGGCGGAATTGGGCGCCGGCCCCCGGCTGTCCCCAGACCTGCAACCAGCCGCCGTGCAGCCGCGCGTCCTCGAGGCTGATGGAGAGGCCGAGGCCGCTGCCGCCGACGGTGCGCACGCGCGAGGGGTCGGCCCGCCAGAACCGGTCGAAGACGTGCTGCGCCTCGGCAGAGGAGAGGCCGACACCCAGGTCGCGGACGGTCACCGCGGCCGCTGTCCGGTTGGCCGCCAGCGTGATCTCCACGGGACGGCCGGCGCCGTGCTCGATTGCGTTGCCGACCAGGTTCCGCAGGATCCGCTCGACCCGCCGCGCGTCCACCTCGGCGATGACGTCCTCGTCGGATGCGTTGACGACGAGTTCGGTCTCGTGCCGCTCGGCGAGGCCGTACATGCCGGCCACGACCCTGGCGACGAGGGCGCCCAGTTCGGTGGGCTCGGAGTCCAGGACGGCGGCCCCGGCGTCGTACCGGCTGATCTCGAGCAGATCCGTGAGCAGGCCCTCGAACCGGTCCAGCTCGGCGCGCAGCAGCTCGGCGGACCGGGCGACGTGCGGCGGGAAGTCGCCCCGTGCCTCGTGCAGCACGTCGGCCGCCATCTGGACGGTGGTCAGCGGGGTGCGCAGCTCGTGGGACACGTCGGAGGTGAAGCGCTGCTGCAGCTGGGACAGCCCCTCCAGCTGGGTGATCTGCCGCTGGAGGCTGTCGGCCATCGCGTTGAAGCTGGTCGCCAGGCGGGCGAGGTCGTCCTCGCCGCGGACGGCCATGCGTTCCTCGAGCTGACCCTCGGCCAGCCGCTGGGCGGTGCCCGCGGCCCGCCGCACGGGATCGACCACCAGCCGGGTGACCAGGACACCGATGCCGACGACGAACAGGGTGAGCGCGATCCCGCTGATCACGACGGTGCTGCGGATCAGGGACAGGCTCTCGTCCTCCTGCACCAGAGGGAATGCGTAGTAGAGCTCGATGCGCTGGCTGCCTCCGGCGTCGCTGGGGACGGCCGCCCCGACCAGGAGGGTCGGCCGGAGCTCTCCGTTGTCGTCGGGGATCAGGTCGTACTTCCAGGACCGCCCGCCGGCCTCGACGTCCGCGCGCAGGTCCGGAGGCAGGGCGTCCAGGACCGCGCGATGGCTGGTCGCGTTGCGTTCGATGTCGCCGGACCTGTGCACCATGACGACGTCGAAGTCGCCGGCCGCGCCGCCGCGGGCGAGGAGCTGGCGGACCGTGCTGTCCAGCGTCGAGCGCACGGTCGAGGCGTCACCGGTGGCGATGCCCGCCACCTGGGTCTGCGCGTAGACCACCCCGTTCTGGGCCTGGTCGATGGCCGCCTCGCGCTTGACGCGCAGCAGCTGGTCACGGATCTGGCTGAACAGCACGAGGCTGACGATGATCACCACGGTGCCGGCGACGACCATGGTGATGGCGCCGATGCGCACCTGCAGGGACGACCGCCAGGTCTGCAGGGCGCGGGCGGCCGCCCGCCCGATGTGGACCCGCGCCCGCCGTCGGGCACGCACCAGCCTCCGCCGCAGGCCGCGGCGGACCCCGGTCAGCTCGGCGGACGCACGGCCTGGCTCACCGGGGGCCGGGGACGGCGTCGTCCCGGTACCCGTCTCCGGGGAACGGGTGACGGTCACAGCCCCATTGTCATGGCGGGCCGGCCTTGTACCCCACGCCACGCACAGTCAGCACGACCTCGGGCTTCTCCGGGTCGCGCTCGATCTTCGCCCGCAGCCGCTGCACGTGGACGTTCACCAGCCGGGTGTCGGCCGCGTGCCGGTAGCCCCACACCTGCTCGAGCAGGAGCTCGCGGGTGAACACCTGGCGCGGCTTGCGGGCCAGCGCGACCAGCAGGTCGAACTCCAGCGGGGTGAGCGCGATCGGGACGCCGTCCCGGGTGACCTGATGGGCCGGGACGTCGATCTGCACGTCCCCGATCGCGAGGTTCTCGGCCTGCCCGGTCTCGCCGCGGCGCAGCTGGGCGCGCACCCGCGCGACGAGCTCCACCGGCTTGAACGGCTTGGTCACGTAGTCGTCGGCGCCGGCCTCGAGGCCCTGGACGATGTCGATCGTGTCGCCCTTGGCGGTCAGCATGACGATCGGCACGGTCGACTGCGTGCGGATGTCCTGGCAGATCTGCAGGCCGTTGCGGCCGGGCAGCATCAGGTCCAGGAGGACGAGGTCGGGACGCGTCTGCTGGAAGACGCCGACCGCCCGGTTGCCGTCGGAGACGAAGGCTGGTTCGTACCCTTCGCGCCGCAGCACGATGCCGAGCATCTCGGCGAGGGCGGCATCGTCGTCGACGACCAGGACACGGCCGCGACTGGGACCGTTCTGCGGAGCGGTAGGTGGCACGGGGCCCATTCTGCGCTGGTGAGGGGCAAAGGGCGCCCACCCGCCCGGGTGAGATCCCGGAGCGGGTGGGCGGCGAGGGGACTTTCAGCGCGAAAGTCCGCTCAGTAGCGGTAGTGGTCGCTCTTGTAGGGCCCCTCGACCGGCACGCCGATGTAGTCGGCCTGCACCTTGGTCAGCTCGGTGAGCTTCACGCCGAGGGCGTCGAGGTGCAGCCGGGCGACGTGCTCGTCGAGCTTCTTCGGCAGCACCGTGACGCCGGGGACCTGGCCCTCGTAGGCGGCGCGGTTGGTCCACAGCTCGATCTGCGCGAGCACCTGGTTGGAGAACGACGCGCTCATCACGAAGCTCGGGTGCCCGGTGGCGTTGCCCAGGTTCAGCAGCCGGCCCTCGGACAGCAGGATGATCGTGTGGCCGTCGGCGAACCGCCACTCGTCGACCTGCGGCTTGATCGTCGTCCGCACGACACCGGGGGTCCGCGCCAGGCCGGCCACGTCGATCTCGTTGTCGAAGTGCCCGATGTTGCCGACGATCGCCTGGTGCTTGGTCCGGCCGAGCTGCTCGGCGGAGATGATGTCCTTGTTGCCGGTCGCGGTGATGATGATGTCGGCCTTGCCGATGACCTCGTCGAGCGTGGTCACCTCGTAGCCGTGCATCGCCGCCTGCAGGGCGTTGATGGGGTCGATCTCGGTGACGATGACGCGGGCGCCCTGGCCGCGCAGCGACTCCGCGCAGCCCTTGCCGACGTCGCCGTAGCCGCAGACGACGGCGACCTTGCCGCCGATCATCACGTCGGTGGCGCGGTTGATGCCGTCGATCAGCGAGTGCCGGCAGCCGTAGAGGTTGTCGAACTTGCTCTTGGTGACGGAGTCGTTGACGTTGATGGCGGGGAACAGCAGCCGCTCCTCGCGGGCGAGCTCGTAGAGCCGCATGACGCCGGTCGTCGTCTCCTCGGTGACGCCCTTGATGCCCTGGCCGATCCGGGTCCAGTAGCCGGGGTCCTCGGCGAGGGTGCCGCGCAGGACGTCGAGGATGACGCCGTACTCCTCGGAGTCGGCGTCGGTGGTGTCGGGGACGACGCCGTCGGTCTCGAAGCGGGTGCCCAGGTGGACGAGCAGGGTGGCGTCGCCGCCGTCGTCCAGGAGCATGTTCGGGCCGACGACCTCGCCGGCCTCGTCGCGGAACTCGAACAGGCGCTGGGTGCACCACCAGTACTCGGGCAGCGACTCGCCCTTCCAGGCGAACACGGGGACCCCGGCGGGCTGCTCGGGCGTGCCGTCGCCGACGACGATCGCGGCGGCGGCGTGGTCCTGGGTGGAGAAGATGTTGCAGCTGACCCAGCGCACGTCGGCGCCGAGCGCGGTCAGCGTCTCGATGAGGACGGCGGTCTGCACGGTCATGTGCAGCGAGCCGGCGATGCGAGCGCCGGCCAGCGGCTGCGCGTCGCCGTACTCGGTGCGCAGCGCCATCAGACCGGGCATCTCGTGCTCCGCGAGCTGGATCTCCTTGCGGCCGAAGGCGGCCAGGGAGAGGTCGGCGACCTTGTGGTCGGCCTCGCCGGTGGGCGTGGTCAGGGTGGTGCCGGTGCTGGCGGTCATGTCGCTCCAGGGTGCGGCCCGGCCACGAACGGCTCGGGCTGGTTGCGGTAAGGGAGAGCGAGCATGCCGAGGCTTCGGCGGGGCTCGTGCCGCCGCCCACGATACCCGGGAACTGATGATGATCAGGTGACCTGATCATCAGTGGTCCTGGCTCACGATCGACGGTGAGCCAGGACCCCCGCAGGTGAGCCAGGAGCCGGCTCAGGCGGCCTCGGCGTCTGCTCCAGGCTCGCGACGACGGACGACGGTGTAGCGACGGGGACCCGTGTAGGGCGTCGCGAGCAGCCGTGCGATGCCCGCGGCGACACCCGGCCAGCTGCCACCCAGGTCCGCCTTCGCAATACGCACGAAGCGGACGTCCAGCCCGCGCACCCGGTCCTCGCGGCGCTTCTCCTCCCACAGCACCTCGCCGGGCGTGCGACAGTCCCGCGGATCGAGGTACTTCACGCGTCCGTCGAACTCCAGCGCCAGTGCGGCGTCCTCGTACCAGGCATCGACCCGGGCGACGAATCCGTGTGCGTTGTGCAGCTCCACCTGCAGCTCCGGGGTCGGCAGACCAGCTGCGAGCAGGGCCAGCCGACCTTCCGTCTCGAGCGGTGACTCGGCGCGCCCGTCACTCAGCCCCAGGGCGCGGGCCGCGGCGGAGGCCCCGGTCCGGTGCCTGGCGGAGTGCACCGCGTCCTGGAGTTCCGCCCGACGGACGAGCCCGTCGTTCAGCGCCGCGTCCATGGCGACGACGGCTTGCAGCTGAGACCACTCCCGGGCGCAGTCGACGAGGGTCCGGGCGACGGTCGTCGTCCTGTAGGTGAGCCATGGGACGACGTCGTCCGGCGGGAGCGCAGCTCGGGCCACGCGGTAACCACGACCCCGTCGCCACTGGTCGACCGAGGTCACCCGTACGTCCCGGGTCTCGACTCGCGGAACGAGGAGACGGTGCAGTCGCGCCGCGGAGCTGTGACTGAGGACCGGGCCCGGTTGAAGGCTGAGGAGCACGGCGACGCAATCCATGAGGTGCCGCTCCCGGTCGTCGGCGGCCTCCAGACGATCCCGGGACACGTAGACGCCCTTGCGCAGCCGAAGCCACCGGCCACTGCGGAGGGCCGACTTGATGTCATCGAGGGCGTAACCGGCCGTCAGGGATTCCTGGCTGGTGAACACACCGAACCGGAGTGCGGCGACGGACTGGAGGATCGGATGCACGCGAAGCAGTCTCGGCCCCGGTACCCACCCCGGGGACCGACCACCGGCATCTGTGGACAGCGTCGTCCTGGCTCAGCGTGTGGGGTCCTGGCTCACCATCGACGGTGAGCTAGGACCCCCGATGATCAGGTGACCTGATCATCATCGCGCTCAGGCCAGGTTCGTGGTGGCGCGGTAGAGGACGGCCGGGCCGCGGGCGTTCACCGGGGCACCGGCCGGCACGAACGCCGAAGCGCCCTGCTCGAGGATGACCTCCGTGTCGGCCGAGCTCAGCACCGCCGTGCCCTCGGTGCACAGCAGCACCTGGGGGCCGCGGGTGGTGAGCGTGCCGGACTGCTCGTCGAGCTGGCAGCGGGTGAGGTCGAAGTCCTCGATCGGCACCGGGTAGCGCAGCCCGCCCGGGCCGAGCACCGGGTGCAGGACCGGCACCTGTCCGTCGGTGAAGTCCAGCACCTCGATGAGGGCCGCCAGGTCGACGTGCTTGCCGGTGAGGCCCCCGCGCAGGACGTTGTCCGAGCTGGCCATCACCTCGACACCGGCACCGGAGAGGTAGGCGTGCAGGTTGCCGGCGGGAAGGAAGACGGCCTCACCCGGAGCCAGCTTCAGGTGGTTGCACATCAGCGAGATCACCACGCCCGGGTCGCCGGGATAGGTCTCGGCCAGCGACGCGGCCCACCGGTAGGTGTTGATGAACTCCGGGTCGTGGGCGGCCACGAAGCGACTCGCGGCCTCGGCGACGGCGCTCACGAGGACACCACGCGTCTCCGGCGACAGCGCGATCAGCTGGGGAATGGCCGCGCGCAGCCCACCGCGAGCGAGCGCCGCGATCGTGGGCTTGAGCTCGGGCACCTGCAGTTTGGCGAGGCAGTGCAGCGAGGCCTCGACGGGGCGGAAGCCGCAGAGGGCCTCGACGGGGGTCAGCGCGAGCAGCAGCTCCGGCTTGTGGAACGGGTCCTTGAACGTCCGTGTCGGATCGTCCCGCGGCACGCCGGCGGCCTCCTCGGCGGCGAAGCCTGCCTGGGCCTGCTCGTTCGTGGGATGCGCCTGCAGTGACAGCGGCTGGTCGGCGGCGAGCACCTTGAGGAGAAAGGGCAGCCGGGTGCCGAACCGCTCGCGGACCTCGGTGCCGAGCAGGCCGTCGGGTTGCTCCTCGATCGCCTTGTCCAGGGGAGTGCCGTTGGCGAGGATGCTGGGGGCGTCGGGGTGCGCACCCATCCACAACTCTGCGTACGGCTTGTCCGCGGGGCTCGGCTCACCGAGGAGCTCGGGGATCACGGTGCGCGATCCCCACGGGTAATGACGCACGGTGTTCTGCAGCTGCCACATCGCGAGGAAGACTAGTCCTTCACACGCCCCGCACCCTGGGTTTCGAGACGCCCGGCGCCCCGTGCACCCCACCCGCCCCTCGACAGCGGACGCGTCACACCGCGGCGCGCACGTCCGGTGCGCCGAGGCGGGCGGCGTCGGCGGTGTGGTCGTCGGGCATCCGCTGGGACTCGCGCTCGGCGGCCACCCGCGCGGCGTAGTGCTCGACCTCCCGGCCGGCGCGCTCGTCGTCCCAGCCGAGCACCGCGGCCATGAGCGCGGCCACCTCCGGGGCGGACTCGACACCGCGGTGGTCGGTCTCGATCGAGACGCGCGTCCGCCGGGTCAGGACGTCGTCCAGGTGCAGGGCCCCCTCGGCGGTCACCGCGTGCACGACCTCGGCGGCCAGGTAGCCGGGCGCACCGGTGAGCGGCCGGGCCAGCGCGGGATCGGCCCGCGCGAGGTCCAGGACGTCGCCGATCCGGTCGCCGTGCCGGCGCAGCAGCCGGGCGACGGTCTCCTCGGGCAGTCCGGCGGCGGCGGCGAGCTCGGCGGCCCGCTCCCGGACGTCCTCCCAGCGGTGCGCGCCGACCAAGGGCAGCAGCGCCGTGCGGGACGGCGGCACGCCGGGAAGTCCCTCCACCGCGGCGTCGACGGCGTCCTCCGCCATCACGCGGTAGGTCGTGTACTTGCCGCCGGCCACGAGGACGAGACCCGGCTGCTGCGCCGGCACGGCGACCGGATCGGCGACGTCCTGGACCTCGCGCGGGCCGATCCCGCGCTGGCCCGGCCGCTCACCGGTGCGCCCGGCTACCTGGCCGCCGAGGTCGTGCACGCGGTGACCGCCGAGGGGGCCCTGCACCTGGACGACGTCCTGACCCGGCGGACGCGCGTCTCGATCGAGACCGACCACCGCGGTGTCGAGTCCGCCCCGGAGGTGGCCGCGCTCATGGCCGCGGTGCTCGGCTGGGACGACGAGCGCGCCGGCCGGGAGGTCGAGCACTACGCCGCGCGGGTGGCCGCCGAGCGCGAGTCCCAGCGGATGCCCGACGACCACACCGCCGACGCCGCCCGCCTCGGCGCACCGGACGTGCGCGCCGCGGTGTGACGCGTCCGCTGTCGAGGGGCGGGTGGGGTGCACGGGGCGCCGGGCGTCTCGAAACCCAGGGTGCGGGGCGTGTGAAGGACTAGTCTTCCTCGCGATGTGGCAGCTGCAGAACACCGTGCGTCATTACCCGTGGGGATCGCGCACCGTGATCCCCGAGCTCCTCGGTGAGCCGAGCCCCGCGGACAAGCCGTACGCAGAGTTGTGGATGGGTGCGCACCCCGACGCCCCCAGCATCCTCGCCAACGGCACTCCCCTGGACAAGGCGATCGAGGAGCAACCCGACGGCCTGCTCGGCACCGAGGTCCGCGAGCGGTTCGGCACCCGGCTGCCCTTTCTCCTCAAGGTGCTCGCCGCCGACCAGCCGCTGTCACTGCAGGCGCATCCCACGAACGAGCAGGCCCAGGCAGGCTTCGCCGCCGAGGAGGCCGCCGGCGTGCCGCGGGACGATCCGACACGGACGTTCAAGGACCCGTTCCACAAGCCGGAGCTGCTGCTCGCGCTGACCCCCGTCGAGGCCCTCTGCGGCTTCCGCCCCGTCGAGGCCTCGCTGCACTGCCTCGCCAAACTGCAGGTGCCCGAGCTCAAGCCCACGATCGCGGCGCTCGCTCGCGGTGGGCTGCGCGCGGCCATTCCCCAGCTGATCGCGCTGTCGCCGGAGACGCGTGGTGTCCTCGTGAGCGCCGTCGCCGAGGCCGCGAGTCGCTTCGTGGCCGCCCACGACCCGGAGTTCATCAACACCTACCGGTGGGCCGCGTCGCTGGCCGAGACCTATCCCGGCGACCCGGGCGTGGTGATCTCGCTGATGTGCAACCACCTGAAGCTGGCTCCGGGTGAGGCCGTCTTCCTTCCCGCCGGCAACCTGCACGCCTACCTCTCCGGTGCCGGTGTCGAGGTGATGGCCAGCTCGGACAACGTCCTGCGCGGGGGCCTCACCGGCAAGCACGTCGACCTGGCGGCCCTCATCGAGGTGCTGGACTTCACCGACGGACAGGTGCCGGTCCTGCACCCGGTGCTCGGCCCGGGCGGGCTGCGCTACCCGGTGCCGATCGAGGACTTCGACCTCACCCGCTGCCAGCTCGACGAGCAGTCCGGCACGCTCACCACCCGCGGCCCCCAGGTGCTGCTGTGCACCGAGGGCACGGCGGTGCTGAGCTCGGCCGACACGGAGGTCATCCTCGAGCAGGGCGCTTCGGCGTTCGTGCCGGCCGGTGCCCCGGTGAACGCCCGCGGCCCGGCCGTCCTCTACCGCGCCACCACGAACCTGGCCTGAGCGCGATGATGATCAGGTCACCTGATCATCGGGGGTCCTAGCTCACCGTCGATGGTGAGCCAGGACCCCACACGCTGAGCCAGGACGACGCTGTCCACAGATGCCGGTGGTCGGTCCCCGGGGTGGGTACCGGGGCCGAGACTGCTTCGCGTGCATCCGATCCTCCAGTCCGTCGCCGCACTCCGGTTCGGTGTGTTCACCAGCCAGGAATCCCTGACGGCCGGTTACGCCCTCGATGACATCAAGTCGGCCCTCCGCAGTGGCCGGTGGCTTCGGCTGCGCAAGGGCGTCTACGTGTCCCGGGATCGTCTGGAGGCCGCCGACGACCGGGAGCGGCACCTCATGGATTGCGTCGCCGTGCTCCTCAGCCTTCAACCGGGCCCGGTCCTCAGTCACAGCTCCGCGGCGCGACTGCACCGTCTCCTCGTTCCGCGAGTCGAGACCCGGGACGTACGGGTGACCTCGGTCGACCAGTGGCGACGGGGTCGTGGTTACCGCGTGGCCCGAGCTGCGCTCCCGCCGGACGACGTCGTCCCATGGCTCACCTACAGGACGACGACCGTCGCCCGGACCCTCGTCGACTGCGCCCGGGAGTGGTCTCAGCTGCAAGCCGTCGTCGCCATGGACGCGGCGCTGAACGACGGGCTCGTCCGTCGGGCGGAACTCCAGGACGCGGTGCACTCCGCCAGGCACCGGACCGGGGCCTCCGCCGCGGCCCGCGCCCTGGGGCTGAGTGACGGGCGCGCCGAGTCACCGCTCGAGACGGAAGGTCGGCTGGCCCTGCTCGCAGCTGGTCTGCCGACCCCGGAGCTGCAGGTGGAGCTGCACAACGCACACGGATTCGTCGCCCGGGTCGATGCCTGGTACGAGGACGCCGCACTGGCGCTGGAGTTCGACGGACGCGTGAAGTACCTCGATCCGCGGGACTGTCGCACGCCCGGCGAGGTGCTGTGGGAGGAGAAGCGCCGCGAGGACCGGGTGCGCGGGCTGGACGTCCGCTTCGTGCGTATTGCGAAGGCGGACCTGGGTGGCAGCTGGCCGGGTGTCGCCGCGGGCATCGCACGGCTGCTCGCGACGCCCTACACGGGTCCCCGTCGCTACACCGTCGTCCGTCGTCGCGAGCCTGGAGCAGACGCCGAGGCCGCCTGAGCCGGCTCCTGGCTCACCTGCGGGGGTCCTGGCTCACCGTCGATCGTGAGCCAGGACCACTGATGATCAGGTCACCTGATCATCATCAGTTCCCGGGTATCGTGGGCGGCGGCACGAGCCCCGCCGAAGCCTCGGCATGCTCGCTCTCCCTTACCGCAACCAGCCCGAGCCGTTCGTGGCCGGGCCGCACCCTGGAGCGACATGACCGCCAGCACCGGCACCACCCTGACCACGCCCACCGGCGAGGCCGACCACAAGGTCGCCGACCTCTCCCTGGCCGCCTTCGGCCGCAAGGAGATCCAGCTCGCGGAGCACGAGATGCCCGGTCTGATGGCGCTGCGCACCGAGTACGGCGACGCGCAGCCGCTGGCCGGCGCTCGCATCGCCGGCTCGCTGCACATGACCGTGCAGACCGCCGTCCTCATCGAGACGCTGACCGCGCTCGGCGCCGACGTGCGCTGGGTCAGCTGCAACATCTTCTCCACCCAGGACCACGCCGCCGCCGCGATCGTCGTCGGCGACGGCACGCCCGAGCAGCCCGCCGGGGTCCCCGTGTTCGCCTGGAAGGGCGAGTCGCTGCCCGAGTACTGGTGGTGCACCCAGCGCCTGTTCGAGTTCCGCGACGAGGCCGGCGAGGTCGTCGGCCCGAACATGCTCCTGGACGACGGCGGCGACGCCACCCTGCTCGTCCACCTGGGCACCCGCTTCGAGACCGACGGCGTCGTCCCCGACACCACCGACGCCGACTCCGAGGAGTACGGCGTCATCCTCGACGTCCTGCGCGGCACCCTCGCCGAGGACCCCGGCTACTGGACCCGGATCGGCCAGGGCATCAAGGGCGTCACCGAGGAGACGACGACCGGCGTCATGCGGCTCTACGAGCTCGCCCGCGAGGAGCGGCTGCTGTTCCCCGCCATCAACGTCAACGACTCCGTCACCAAGAGCAAGTTCGACAACCTCTACGGCTGCCGGCACTCGCTGATCGACGGCATCAACCGCGCCACCGACGTGATGATCGGCGGCAAGGTCGCCGTCGTCTGCGGCTACGGCGACGTCGGCAAGGGCTGCGCGGAGTCGCTGCGCGGCCAGGGCGCCCGCGTCATCGTCACCGAGATCGACCCCATCAACGCCCTGCAGGCGGCGATGCACGGCTACGAGGTGACCACGCTCGACGAGGTCATCGGCAAGGCCGACATCATCATCACCGCGACCGGCAACAAGGACATCATCTCCGCCGAGCAGCTCGGCCGGACCAAGCACCAGGCGATCGTCGGCAACATCGGGCACTTCGACAACGAGATCGACGTGGCCGGCCTGGCGCGGACCCCCGGTGTCGTGCGGACGACGATCAAGCCGCAGGTCGACGAGTGGCGGTTCGCCGACGGCCACACGATCATCCTGCTGTCCGAGGGCCGGCTGCTGAACCTGGGCAACGCCACCGGGCACCCGAGCTTCGTGATGAGCGCGTCGTTCTCCAACCAGGTGCTCGCGCAGATCGAGCTGTGGACCAACCGCGCCGCCTACGAGGGCCAGGTCCCCGGCGTCACGGTGCTGCCGAAGAAGCTCGACGAGCACGTCGCCCGGCTGCACCTCGACGCCCTCGGCGTGAAGCTCACCGAGCTGACCAAGGTGCAGGCCGACTACATCGGCGTGCCGGTCGAGGGGCCCTACAAGAGCGACCACTACCGCTACTGAGCGGACTTTCGCGCTGAAAGTCCCCTCGCCGCCCACCCGCTCCGGGATCTCACCCGGGCGGGTGGGCGCCCTTTGCCCCTCACCAGCGCAGAATGGGCCCCGTGCCACCTACCGCTCCGCAGAACGGTCCCAGTCGCGGCCGTGTCCTGGTCGTCGACGACGATGCCGCCCTCGCCGAGATGCTCGGCATCGTGCTGCGGCGCGAAGGGTACGAACCAGCCTTCGTCTCCGACGGCAACCGGGCGGTCGGCGTCTTCCAGCAGACGCGTCCCGACCTCGTCCTCCTGGACCTGATGCTGCCCGGCCGCAACGGCCTGCAGATCTGCCAGGACATCCGCACGCAGTCGACCGTGCCGATCGTCATGCTGACCGCCAAGGGCGACACGATCGACATCGTCCAGGGCCTCGAGGCCGGCGCCGACGACTACGTGACCAAGCCGTTCAAGCCGGTGGAGCTCGTCGCGCGGGTGCGCGCCCAGCTGCGCCGCGGCGAGACCGGGCAGGCCGAGAACCTCGCGATCGGGGACGTGCAGATCGACGTCCCGGCCCATCAGGTCACCCGGGACGGCGTCCCGATCGCGCTCACCCCGCTGGAGTTCGACCTGCTGGTCGCGCTGGCCCGCAAGCCGCGCCAGGTGTTCACCCGCGAGCTCCTGCTCGAGCAGGTGTGGGGCTACCGGCACGCGGCCGACACCCGGCTGGTGAACGTCCACGTGCAGCGGCTGCGGGCGAAGATCGAGCGCGACCCGGAGAAGCCCGAGGTCGTGCTGACTGTGCGTGGCGTGGGGTACAAGGCCGGCCCGCCATGACAATGGGGCTGTGACCGTCACCCGTTCCCCGGAGACGGGTACCGGGACGACGCCGTCCCCGGCCCCCGGTGAGCCAGGCCGTGCGTCCGCCGAGCTGACCGGGGTCCGCCGCGGCCTGCGGCGGAGGCTGGTGCGTGCCCGACGGCGGGCGCGGGTCCACATCGGGCGGGCGGCCGCCCGCGCCCTGCAGACCTGGCGGTCGTCCCTGCAGGTGCGCATCGGCGCCATCACCATGGTCGTCGCCGGCACCGTGGTGATCATCGTCAGCCTCGTGCTGTTCAGCCAGATCCGTGACCAGCTGCTGCGCGTCAAGCGCGAGGCGGCCATCGACCAGGCCCAGAACGGGGTGGTCTACGCGCAGACCCAGGTGGCGGGCATCGCCACCGGTGACGCCTCGACCGTGCGCTCGACGCTGGACAGCACGGTCCGCCAGCTCCTCGCCCGCGGCGGCGCGGCCGGCGACTTCGACGTCGTCATGGTGCACAGGTCCGGCGACATCGAACGCAACGCGACCAGCCATCGCGCGGTCCTGGACGCCCTGCCTCCGGACCTGCGCGCGGACGTCGAGGCCGGCGGGCGGTCCTGGAAGTACGACCTGATCCCCGACGACAACGGAGAGCTCCGGCCGACCCTCCTGGTCGGGGCGGCCGTCCCCAGCGACGCCGGAGGCAGCCAGCGCATCGAGCTCTACTACGCATTCCCTCTGGTGCAGGAGGACGAGAGCCTGTCCCTGATCCGCAGCACCGTCGTGATCAGCGGGATCGCGCTCACCCTGTTCGTCGTCGGCATCGGTGTCCTGGTCACCCGGCTGGTGGTCGATCCCGTGCGGCGGGCCGCGGGCACCGCCCAGCGGCTGGCCGAGGGTCAGCTCGAGGAACGCATGGCCGTCCGCGGCGAGGACGACCTCGCCCGCCTGGCGACCAGCTTCAACGCGATGGCCGACAGCCTCCAGCGGCAGATCACCCAGCTGGAGGGGCTGTCCCAGCTGCAGCAGCGCTTCACCTCCGACGTGTCCCACGAGCTGCGCACCCCGCTGACCACCGTCCAGATGGCGGCCGACGTGCTGCACGAGGCACGGGGCGACTTCCCGCCGCACGTCGCCCGGTCCGCCGAGCTGCTGCGCGCCGAGCTGGACCGGTTCGAGGGCCTGCTCACGGATCTGCTCGAGATCAGCCGGTACGACGCCGGGGCCGCCGTCCTGGACTCCGAGCCCACCGAACTGGGCGCCCTCGTCGCCAGGGTCGTGGCCGGCATGTACGGCCTCGCCGAGCGGCACGAGACCGAACTCGTCGTCAACGCATCCGACGAGGACGTCATCGCCGAGGTGGACGCGCGGCGGGTCGAGCGGATCCTGCGGAACCTGGTCGGCAACGCAATCGAGCACGGCGCCGGCCGTCCCGTGGAGATCACGCTGGCGGCCAACCGGACAGCGGCCGCGGTGACCGTCCGCGACCTGGGTGTCGGCCTCTCCTCTGCCGAGGCGCAGCACGTCTTCGACCGGTTCTGGCGGGCCGACCCCTCGCGCGTGCGCACCGTCGGCGGCAGCGGCCTCGGCCTCTCCATCAGCCTCGAGGACGCGCGGCTGCACGGCGGCTGGTTGCAGGTCTGGGGACAGCCGGGGGCCGGCGCCCAATTCCGCCTCACGCTGCCGCTCACCGCGGGGGGCGATCTCACCAGCTCTCCGCTGCCGCTGCGCCCCGCTGTCGTCCGCCGTCCCGGGACACCGGTGTGAGCCGGCGCCCCGGCGCCTGGTGGGCCGCGCTGACCGCCCTCCTGCTCGCCGTCTCGGGCTGCTCCACGGTGCCCAGCAGCTCTGCCACCGTGCAGATCACCCAGATCCCGACCCGGGCCGCCGACGTCGTGGGC
>NZ_SPQM01000122.1 GCF_004570345.1 Blastococcus sp. CT_GayMR20
CTCCCGGTCACGCTCGCTGACCTCGGCGCCGGTCACGTGCACGCCGATCGGGCGGTCGCCCACGTGCTCCTGTTCGCCGGGGTCGGCCTCGTGGCCGCGCTCGCCTGGCGGGGCCGCCGGCGGTCGGCCGAGCGCGCGGTCGCCGCCCGGCGGGTGCACGCGTGAGGCGCGTCACCGCCCTGCTCGTCGCCCTCGTGACGGGCTGGCTCCTGGCCGGGATCGTCGCGGCCGGTCCGGCCGCGGCCCACGCCGAGCTGGTGTCGACCGACCCCGCCGAGGGTGCGCGGCTCGACCGGGCGCCGGACACCGTCACTCTGCGCTTCAGCGAGCCGGTGTCGATCGGCGCCGGCTACGTGCGCCTGCTCCATGCGGACGGGACCGTCCACGTGAGCACCGCCTCGGTCGACGGCGGCACCCTCACCCTCACCCCGCGCAGTGACCTGCCCGACGACACCGGCTACCTGGTGACGTATCGCGTCGTCTCGGCCGACTCGCACCCGATCTCCGGTTCCTTCTCCTTCGTCGTCGGCGACGCCGAACTGGTCGCGGCCGGGGCGGCGGCCGACGCCGACACCACCGACCCGGCCGTCGCCCTCGCCCTGCCCGCGGCACGGTGGGCCGGGTTCGCCGGCCTCGCGCTGTCCATCGGGGTGCCGCTCCTGGCGCTGGTCTGCTGGCCGGCCGGCTGGTCGTCCGGTCGCCTGCGCCGGCTCGCCGTGGGCGGCGCGGTCGCGGTCGCGATCGCCGCACTCGCCGGCTTCCTGCTGCAGGGGCCGTACACGGCGGCCGCGGGGCTGCTCTCCGTGGCCGACCCCGGGCTGCTGGCCGCCACCGCGCAGTCCTCGATCGGCTGGGCGCTGCTGGCGCGGGCGGTCCTCGGCGTGGCTCTCGCGGTGCTGCTGCGCGAGGTCTGGCGTCGCGGCGGGCCGCCGTCCCCGGCGCAGGTGGGATCCGGCGCGGTGCTGGCGGCCGGTGTGGTGCTCAGCACGGCGGCCGTCGGGCATCCGGTCGCCGGGCCCTGGCCCGGCCTGGCGGTCACGGTCACCGTCGTCCACGTCGCCGCCATGGCCGTCTGGCTCGGCGGGCTCGCCGGGCTGCTCGCGGCGGTGCTCCGGCCCGACGTCGCGCCGGACGACCTCGCAGGGGTGCTGCCCCGGTTCTCGCGGCTGGCTTTCGTCTCGGTGGCCGCGCTGGTGGTGAGCGGCACCGTGCAGGCGGTCCGCGAGGTGGAGTCGCCCACCGCGCTGTTCGTCACGACCTACGGATGGGTGCTCGTCGCGAAGCTCGTCCTGGTCGCCGTCCTCCTCGCCGCGGCGGGGATCTCCCGCGTCTGGGTGCAGCAGCGCCTCGGCGTCCGCGGGCCGCGTCCCGGCGCCCGGCGCAGCATCGCCGCGCACGCGTTCGCGGCCGTGGGGGGCGGCCCGCAGCACGACCAGCCCCACGAGGACGACGCGCCCGCGGAGATGCGCGAGCACCTCCAGTCGGAGAGCGCCGCCGAGCACGTGCCGGCCCTGCGTCGCTCGATCCTCGTGGAGGCCACGATCGCGGCCGTCGTCCTCGTGCTGTCCGCCGTCCTCGTCGGCACGCCACCCGCACGCTCGGCCGTCGCCGAGCCGGTGGACGTGCTGCTGCCGCTGGAAGGCAGCGCCGGGCCGTCGGGCAGCGTCCAGCTGTCCGTCGACCCCGCCCGGCCGGGGGCGAACACGCTGCACGTCTACCTCTTCGACGACGCCGGCGCTCCCACGCAGCCCGCCGGGATCACCGTGAGCCTCACCGAGGCGGCGCAGGAGATCGGCCCCATCGACGTCGAGCTGCAGCCTGCGGGACCGGGCCACTACGTCGCCGACGGGATGAACATCCCCGGAGCCGGCACCTGGACGCTCGCGGTGAGCGTCCGCCTCGACGAGTTCACAGCCACCGTCGCCCGTACCGAGTTCCCGGTGCGCTGACTCCCCACCAGAGCCTTTCCCTCCATCCCGTTGAACAGGAGTTCCGTGTCCCTGCCCCGCTTCCTCTCCCGGCTCGGCGTCGTCGTCCTCGCCGCTCTCACCGCGCTCGCCGCCTCGATCACCGTCGCGGCGGTGGCCTCGGCCCACGTGACGGTCTCCTCGCAGGACGCCTCGCCCGGCGGCTACGGGAAGCTGACCTTCCGCGTGCCCAACGAGAGCGACGCCGCCTTCACGGTCGGGCTCCGGATCCAGATCCCCGAGGAGGCGGCGTTGGCCTCGCTGAGCACCCAGCCGGTCCCCGGCTGGACCGCGACGTTGACCACCACCGACCTCGAGCAGCCCATCGACAACCACGGGCAGGAGATCAGCTCCTACGTGTCGGTCGTCGAGTTCCGGGCGACCGACGGCGGCTTCGGACCGGGCCAGTTCCAGGAGTTCGCGCTGTCGGGCGGGCCGTTCCCCGACGCCGACTCGCTCTCCTTCCCGACCGTGCAGCTCTACAGCGACGGCACCGAGTCGGCGTGGATCGAACCCACGGTCGACGGCCAGGGTGAGCCGGAGCACCCTGCGCCCACCGTCTCGCTCGTCGCCGCGGACGCCGCCACGACCGACAGCGCCGCGGCGGGCGGGTCCGCCACCGAGGACCACGGCCACGCGGACGTCTCGGACTCGCCGGGCGGGCTCGCCCTCTTCCTGTCGATCGTGGCGCTGCTCGGAGCCGTCGCGGCCACCGTCCTCGGGGTCCGGGCGAACCGACGTACCGTGTCCTCGTGAGTTCCGCCGTCCGCAGCCGCCTGCGCCCGGCAGCGGTCGCCCTGTCCCTCTGCGCCGGCCTGGTCCTGGCCGGCTGCGGGGGCAGCGCGACCGCCGAGGGGGACGGCGGGCACGACCACTCCGCCGGCCCCGCGCAGGTCGAGGGGCCGGACGACGCGTTCGCCGGTCTCGACCTGGTCGAGCCCTACCGCCGGCCGTCCTTCACGCTGACCGACACCGCCGGCGCGCCGTACGACTTCACGGCGGCCACGTCCGGGCGTCCGACGCTGCTCTTCTTCGGCTACACGAACTGCCCGGACGTCTGCCCCACGACCATGGCGAACGTGGCCGTGGCGCTGCGCCGGGTCGACCCGGCGGTCGTGCAGGACCTGCAGGTCGTGTTCGTGACGACGGATCCGGCGTTCGACACCCCGCCGGTGCTCGGGGAGTACCTCGCCCAGTTCGACGCCGACCTGCCCACCCGCTTCATCGGGCTGACCGGGAACCAGGAGGCGATCGAGCAGGCCCAGCTGTCCACCGGCGTCCCGCTCGCGGAGGACGACGGCCGGCAGCACTCCTCGCTGCTGCTGCTGTACGGGAGCGACGACGAGGCGCACGTCGCCTTCGACGCGGGCAACACCCCGCAGGACATCGCGGCGGACCTCGGCGTGGTGGCGGCAGCGGCGTGAGCCGCGGAGCCGCCCGCCTGCTCGTCGTCGTGGTCGGGGTTCTCGGGCTGCTCGCGCTCGCGGGGCCGGCCTCGGCGCATGTCGGCGGCGGCGCGGCGGGCAGCAACTACGACGGCCGCGTCCTCTCCGTCACGCCGGAGGTCCCGGGCCTGACCGTGCGCGTCCTGCAGTTCGGCGACGAGCTCGAGCTGGTGAACCGGACGGCGACCGAGGTGGTCGTCCCCGGCTACGACGACGAGCCCTACCTCCGGATCGGCCCCGACGGCGTCTGGCGCAACGCCAACAGCGCCGCCACCTACATCAACCTCGACCGGTTCGCGCGGGTCGACGTCCCGGAGAAGGCCGAGGGCGGCTCCGAGCCGGACTGGGTCCAGGTCTCGACGGAGCCCACGTACGTCTGGCACGACCACCGCACGCACTGGATGAGCGAGAACCAACTGCCGCCGGTTGTGGCCGCCGACCCGGACAGCGCGCACACGGTCTTCGAATGGACGGTGCCGCTCGTCCACGGGGACACCGAGGTCGCGGTCGATGGCGTGCTGACCTGGACGCCGCCGCCGTCGCCGTGGCTGGTCTGGCCGATCTACGCGGCCGTCGCCCTCGTCCCGGTGGCCGCGGGCCTGCTGGCCCGGACGGCGCGGCCACTGGGCACACTGCTGCTGGTCGGCGGGGCGGCCGCCCTCTGGCACGCCGCCGCGACACCGGCGCCACCGGAGACGATCTCCTCGCACGCGAGCGCCGTGCTCGCGGCGATGCTCCCGGCGCTGACGGCGGTGCTCGTCGCCGTTCTCGGTTTCCGCGCCGCGCGGCGCCGTCGGGGCGCGATGACCGGCCTGCTGGCCGTCGTCCTCGGCTGGTTGCTGCTGGTGCAGGGCCTGCCGGACGTCGACGTCCTGTGGTCGGCGAACGTGCTGTCCGCCGGCCCCCAGGCGGCCGGCCGCGTGGCGGTCGCCCTGCTGCTGGGCCTGGGTGCCGGCTTCGTCGTCGGCGGGATCGCGGCGGTGCGGCGGTTCCGGGAGGCGGACGCCGCGCGCGCCGGGGTCGGACCGGGGCAGCCCGTCCCGGTCGGGTGACCGGGACGGGGCCGCGGGTCAGCCGACCTCGGCCACCTCGTCCAGGACGTCGCCGGGGAGCAGCGTGTTGGCACGAACCAGGTCGGTCTCGAAGTCGACCTCGACCGCCGCGTACTGGGAGATGTCGACCGGCCGGAAGCGCAGGCCGCGCTGCTCGATGGCCGTCTCCATGCCGCGCTCGAAGTAGTCGGTCACGTCGCAGGCACCGAGGTGCTCGAGCAGCGCCGGCTTGTCGGCGGACGACACGAAGTTGATGCCGACCGCCTCACCCAGCCCGCCGACCACGGTCTTCGACAGCTCCCGCACGAAGCCGTCGGCGTCGAGGGTGTACTTGACCTCCTCGTCGGCGACGGTGTTCGTGTCGACGCAGACGAAGCTCTGGTCGGCGCGGAGGAGGGGGAGGACGAGCTCCAGCACCGCCGGGTCGAAGACGACGTCGCCGTTGAGCCAGAGCACACCGCCCTCGCGCGAGTTGCGCAGGCCGCGGAGCAGGCTCTTCGAGGTGTTCGTGGTGGCGAAGTCGGGGTTGTAGGCGAACGTGAGGTCCGGCGCCGCCGCCATGATCATCTCGCAGCGGAAGCCGACGACCGCCGTGATCGGCACGTCGGCGCCGAGCACCGCACGCAGCCCGTCGAGCTGGCGCTGGAGGATGCTGCGGCCGTCCTGCAGCGGCGTGAGCGGCTTGGGGTGGTCGCGGCCCAGGCGGGTGCCCATGCCGGCGGCCAGGATGACGACCTGCAGCGGCGGGGTTGCCGCGTGCAGGTGCGCGCCGCGGCCCGTGGCGGGGGAGCGGCCCCGCAGGACGCTGGCCAGAACACGATCAGAGGTCCGCACGGTTCTCATCTCCCTCGGTGTTGTTGTCGTCGGACGGGAAGAGCAGGGCGAGGACGCGCCGGGTGGCGGCGCCGTCCTCGAGGTGGGTGAAGGTCTCCCGGAAACGGGCGTAGGCCTCGGCGCGTTCGGTCATGATCGCGTCGACGTCGGCGATCGCCTCGACCAGTTCCTTGCTGGTTCGCAGCAGCGGCGTGGGCGCCGCCTCGGCGAGGTCGAAGTAGAACCCGCGCAGCTCGTCCCGGAAGTAGTCGAGGTCGTAGGTGAAGAAGAGGATCGGCCTGCCGGTGATGGCGAAGTCGAACATCGTCGACGAGTAGTCGGTGACCAGGATGTCCGCGGCCAGGTAGAGGTCGCGGATGTCGGGGTGGCTGCAGACGTCGCGGACGACGGATCCCTCCACGATCTCCAGCCGGTCCATGACCATGTTGTGCAGCCGCAGGAGGAGCACGTGGTCGGTGCCCAGCCGCGCGGTGAAGTCGTCGAGGTCGACGGGGAACTCGAAGTCCTGCGGGCCGGTCTTCTTGAAGACCAGGTCGTCGCGCCAGGTCGGGGTGTACAGGACGACCTTCTGGTCGTCGGTGATCCCGAGGTCGGCCCGGACCTCGGCCCGCACCTCGCCGGCCCGGGGGCTGCTGAGCAGGTCGTTGCGCGGCAGGCCGGTCTCGTGGATCGGGCCGGAGAAGCCGAACGCCTTGCGCAGCCGCTCGGTGCTGGCCCGGTTGGGCGAGAGCAGGAGGTCCCAGCGGGCGATGTCGTGCTCGAGATAGGACAGCCGGCCCTCGGGCGCCCACAGGACGTCGTTGTGGATCCGCTTGAGCGGGGTGCCGTGCCAGGTCTGCAGGTACGTCGCGCCCGGGCGCTTCTCCCAGTCGAGGGGGATGTGGTCGTTGGAGACGACGATGTCGGCGCTCTCCAGTGCCGCGATCGACTGCGGGCTGCCGAACTCGACGGTCGCGACGTCGGCCGGGAAGGTGTCCCGCAGGTGCGGGGCGGCCATCCAGGTGTGCGTCGCGCCGGCGGCGGGGGAGTCGGCACCCAGGGCCAGGAGAGCCTCGTAGATCGCCCGGGGGCTGTCGGAGAAGTGCCCGCGGAAGGCGCTGTAGACGATGTTCACCGGGTCGCTCCCGTCAGTGCGTGGTCGCGGCGGGCCTCCCGGCGCGCCAGCGCCGGCAGGAGGAGGTCGGCCACGCCCTGCCAGGAGTCGACGACGGCCAGCACGCCGGCCGCCTCCAGGGCGGCGGCGCGGTCGGCCCGCTCCGCCGCCTGCACGAACAGCAGGTTGCCGATCGTCGGGCACCCGGCGGCGACCGCCGACCGGACGCCGACGACGGAGTCCTCGACGGCCAGCCCGGTCTCCGGTGCGATGCCCAGCGTCGCGCAGGCGTGCAGGTAGACAGCCGGGTCGGGCTTGCTGATGGGCGTGGGGAGGGAGTCCTCGGCGCTGAAGCGGCGGTCGGCCGGGATGAGCTCGTCGAGGTCGGTGGCGGTGAAGCAGCCCGCCAGTCGCGCCAGGGCGCTGGAGCTCACCGCGGCCAGCGGCACGTGCGCCGCGAGCAGGGTGAGCGCCTCGGAGGTGGGCCCGTGCGGCCGGAGGGTGCCGGCCAGGTGGGCCGAGACCGCGCGCTTCTCCTCCACCACCCACGGCTCGACGTCGACATCGGTCACGCCCGCCTCGGCGGCCAGCCGCAGCGCCGTCGTCCGGAAGTTCATCCCCGTCGAGGCCAGCCGGAGCTCCCCGGCGGTGAAGCGCTGCGGGCTGCCGATCTCGGCCAGGAACGCGTTCGTCACCTCGACCGAGGCCTCGAAGGCCGGCTCCTCGGAGGGGAAGAGGTTGCCGTCGGCGTCGCAGAGCAGGTACTGCACTTGCTCGAGCAGCGGCGTCGGGTCGGTCGGCATCGGGCGGGCCCTCCTCGGGTCGTGGGTGCTGGTGGTGCTCATGAGGGCAGTCTTCCGGAACGGTCCAGTGCAGCTCCGACGGTCACGCGGACGCCGTCCCGGTCCAACTGCTCGAGCGCCTGCTCGAGTTCGTCGACGAAGGCGGGGAACCGGTCGAGATCGCCGAAGACGGCGTGGTCCCCCAGCAGTGGCCGGGGGTCGGTGCCGCCGGCCCGGGCGAGGGCCTGCAGCTCGTCGGCGCGCGGGTCGTCGATCCGGAGCTCGCGGCCTCCGGCGTCGGTGCCGCGCAGGTAGCGGAACCAGGCCGCCACGGCCAGGGTGAGCAGGCCGTGCGGCCGGCCCTCGGCGACCGCCTGGCGCAGGGTCGGCAGGAGGTGGTGCGGCATCTTCGTCGAGCCGCGGCGGCAGAGCCGCGAGAGCTGGTCGGCGATGGCCGGATTGGCGAACCGCTGGAGCAGGGTGCGCTTGTACTCCGTGAGGTCGATGCCGTCCGGCGGGGGCAGGAGCGGCGTCACCTCGTCGTCCATCAGGTGCGTGACGTAGCCCGCGAACAGCGGATCGGCCATGACGCGGTCGATGCTCGCGTAGCCCGCGAGCGAGCCCAGGTAGCCGAGCGCGCAGTGGCTGGCGTTGAGCAGGCGCGTCTTCATGAGCTCGTAGCGGGCGACGTCCGGGACGAAGCGGACGCCGACCTCGTCGAGCGGTGGACGGCCGTTGCAGAAGTCGTCCTCGATGACCCACTGCGAGAACGGCTCGGTGATGACCGGCCAGTTGTCGTCCACGCCGTAGCGCTGGGCGACCGCGGCCCGCTGCTCCGGGGTCGTGTGCGGCGTGATGCGGTCGACCATGCTGCTGGGGAAGGAGGCCCGGTCGGCGATCCAGCGGGCCAGCACCTCGTCGCGCAGCCGCGCGAAGCCCACGACGGCGGCGCGGGCGGCGTCCCCGTTGCGGTGCATGTTGTCGCAGGACACCACGGTGAACGCCGGCAGTCCGGCTCGCCGGCGGCGGTCCAGCGCCTCGACGAGGAAGCCGAAGACGGTGCGCGGGCGGTCGGTCTCCCGGAGGTCCCAGGCGATGTCCTCGTCGTCGGCGTCGAACTCCCCGCTCTGCGGGCACAGCCGGTAGCCGCCGCCGGTGATGGTGAGCGACACCATGCGGGTCCGCCGGTCGGTCAGGACGTCGAGGACGGCGGCGGGGTCGTCGGGTGCGTAGTGGTAGTCGGTCATGACGCCGACGACGCGGGCGCGCTCACCGTCGGGGCTGCGCTCGACCACGGTGTAGAGGTGGTCCTGCGGTGCCAGCGCGTCCTTCATGGTGCGGCTGTGCAGGCCGACGCCGACGACGCCCCAGCCGGTGCTGATCCGCTGCTCGGCGACGTCGTCGAAGTAGAGCAACTGGTGGGAGCGGTGGAAGCCGCCGACGCTGAAGTGGACGACGGCCGGGGTGAGGGCCGAGCGGTCGTAGGTGGGAACGAGCAGGTGGCCGGCGTGCTGGCCGAGCGTCTGATCGGAGAGCGGGCGGATGGTGTCTGCGCCCAGGACGGCGGTCGGTTCGTCGAGTGCCGGGCCGGGGGCCGGGAAGACGGGGGTCGCAACCGCTGTCCCGGGGGTCAGGGAGAGGGGCGACAGGAACTCGAACTGCGTCAACGCATCCCTCCGTCTCATCGTTCGTGGGCACGGCTCATCGCGGCCGTCCCGGTCCCGGGCCGACGGTGGATCAGCAGTACAGGGTGTAGCGGTGCCCCCGCGCAATGGGGTCCCGCGCCCGGCTACCGGGCGCGCCTTCGGATCCGCGCGGGATGTTTCACGCTGGAGAACGAGCATGCCCCGGAAAGAGTTCGGCGAAACGGCCGACCACCCGGCCGGGTGTACGGATGACCAGCGGAAAGGCCTTCCGGGGTCGGCAACGTGTCCGGTCGCACAGGAATCCGCACCGCAGCCCCCGTTCCGCCGGGCGTCGTCTCCCACGAATCACACCGGTGGAAGTAACGCCTGTGACCGGTGAGCAGTGTGAGGCAGCTCGCACGGCGTGTCCCGGACGACGCGCCGAACACCCGGTTACGAGAGGGTCACGGAATGTTTGTATGGCGGCACGTCGAACTCCCCTTCGGCTCCGCACACAGACAGGCAGGTGCATGGACGCACGTATCGGCCGGGAGGCCGCCACCGATCTCCTGGTGGGCGTCCGTCCTTCCTCCCGCCACGGTGCCCCGCGCCGCCGCTACGGCTCGGCCCGGGTCAGCCGCCGGCCCGCGCTACTGCTCGCGGCGCTGCTCGCAGGCGGCATCGGTGCCGCCGGTCTGACGCTGACCTCTGCCCCCGCGGCCTCGGCCGAGGCCACCTCGGTCCTGGAGGCCCAGCAGGCGCTGCTGGCCGGGGACGAGGGCCTCGAGGTCATGCCGCAGGCGTCGGTCACCGTCGCGGAGGCCCAGGCGCGCCTGCAGGAGGTGGCGACCTCACGTGCCGCCCGCGCCGAAGCGGAGGCCGCAGCGATCGAGGCGGCCCGCCCCAAGTTCGTGCTGCCCGTCGACGGTGCCCGGCTCACCAGCGGCTACGGCAGCCGCTGGGGGACCTTCCACTACGGCATCGACCTGGCCGCACCCATGCGGACGCCGGAGTACGCCGCCGGGGACGGCGTGGTGCTGCGGGCCGGTGCCGCCAGCGGCTTCGGGCTCGCGGTCTACATCCTCCACGAGAACGGCGACGTCACGGTCTACGGCCACATGGACGAGATCCTCGTCGAGCCGGGTCAGTACGTGGACGCCGGCGAGACGATCGCCCTGCTCGGCAACCGCGGTCAGTCGACCGGCCCGCACCTGCACTTCGAGGTGCACCAGGGCGGCGAGGACGGCCCGCGCATCGACCCGATCGACTGGCTGGACGACCGCGGAGTCAGGGTCTGATCTGATCCACCCGTGGGCAGTGCGGCCGAGGACTCCAACCGCCGCCTGCTCCGGGCCCGGGACGCGATGGACCGCCGCTACGCCGAACCGCTCGACATCCGGGCCCTGGCGCGGGTCGCCCACGTCTCCGAGGCGCACTTCATCCGCACGTTCCGGGCGACCTTCGGCGAGACGCCCAACCGCTACCTGCAGCGGCGTCGGGTCGAGCGGGCGATGTTCCTGCTGCGCTCGGGCGACCGCAGCGTCACCGACATCTGCATGGACGTCGGCTTCAGCAGCCTCGGCACCTTCAGCAGGGTCTTCCGGGAGATCGTGGGGGAGTCGCCCCGCGAGTACCGCCGGCGCGGCCCGCTTCCGCCCGTGCCCTCGTGCTTCGCGATGGCGTGGTCGAGGCCGAGCAAGTGAGCAGTTTCGGAGAAGTTCGCAGGCCCGGATCTCTCTAGCGTTCTGCCCATGTTGAACGCGATCACCATCACCCAGATCTACGTGCCCGACCAGGACCAGGCGCTCGACTTCTACGTCGGGAAGCTGGGGTTCGAGGTCCAGTCCGACGTGAACTTCGGACCGATGCGCTGGCTCACCGTCAACCTGCCCGGCCAGCCCGACCGGGCAGTGCTGCTGGAGAAGCCGGGCCCGCCCTCGATGGGCGAGGAGACGGCGGCCCAGGTGCGCGAGCTGATCAGCAAGGGCGCCGCCGGCGGCCACCTGTTCTTCGCCTGCGACGACGCCTACAAGACCCATGCGGAGCTGAAGGCGAAGGGGGTGGAGATCACCGAAGACCCCGTCGACCAGCCCTACGGCATCGATTTCGGCCTGCGCGACCCGTTCGGCAACCACATCCGCATCGCGCAGATGAAGCAGGCCTGAGTCTGCTCTGGGGTGGTGGCGTCCGCCGCGGGCGTCGCCACCCCTCCGCGGACCGGGACCCCTGGGCCTGTACAGTTGCCCCCGGCCCGGACACACCAGACCGGGTCGGCAAGGGGCTGTGGCGCAGCTGGTAGCGCACCACACTGGCAGTGTGGGGGTCAGGGGTTCGAGTCCCCTCAGCTCCACCCATCTGAGCAGGGCTTTCTTCGTCCTGCGCGCTTTCAACCAATCCTGTGGTTGCAGTTCTGGTTGCAGTTAATCGACCCTTACCTGGCAGCAGCAGGACGCCCATCCGGTCGGCCGCCTCGCGGGCGAGGGCCGGCATGACGTGGCTGTAGATGTCCATGGTCGTGCGCATCTGGCTGTGGCCGAGCAGCTCCATGACCACCCGCGGGTGCACGTTCTCGCTGAGCAGGAGCGTGGCCGCGGTGTGCCGGCCGTCGTGCAGCCGGACGTGCCGGACGCCGGCCTGCTCGAGAAGGCGGGTCCAGTCGTCGTAGTCGGTCTTCTTGTCGATCGGCCGGCCGTTGGGCTGGGTGAAGATCAGGTCCTCGTCGTGCCACTCGGAGCCGGCAAGCATCCGCTCACCGAGCTGGGCGGCCCGGTGCTCGTGCAGGGCGGCGGCCAGGGCGAGGGGCAGGGTAAGGGTGCGGTGACTGCGCTTGCTCTTGGGTTCCTCGTAGACCAGACCGCCGCGGACGCGGTGGATGCTGCGCCGCACGGTGAGGGTGCCGGCGAGCAGGTCGACGTCCTTCCACTGCAGCGCAAGCGCCTCGGACTGGCGCAGGCCGAGGGCCAGCGCGACGGTCCAGCGGGCGGAGTTGCGCACGCCGGCAGCCGCCTCGAGGACGGCGCGTGCCTCGCCGAGGTCGAGGGCGGTGGCGACCTCGCTCGGGCGCTGGGCGGGCGGGTCGACGAGGGCGGCGACGTTGCGGGGGACATGCCCGCGCTGGACGGCGACGGTGAGGGCCCGGGACAGGATGCGGTGATGGCGCAGCACGGAGGCAGGGGAGTAGCCGTCGGCCAGCAGGGCGGTGTAGAGCTGGTCGAGGTGTTCGGGCCGGAGCCGGTCGATCCGGTGGCGTCCGATGCCGGGGATCAGGTGCTTGCGGACGGCCGACTCGTAGCTTTCCAGCGTCCGCTGTCGCACCCGGCGCGGCGCGATGGTGGTGAGCCAGTGCTCGAGCCACCAGGCGACGGTCGGGGTCGACGTCTCACCGACCGTCCCGGAGTCGCGCTTGCGCTCGAGCTCTCGGACCTTCGCCACCACGACGGCGCGGCTCTTGCTGCTGACGTGCCTGCGGTCGAGTGTGCCGTCGAGCTTGAAGCCGACGGAGACGTAGCCGTGCCAGCGCCCATCGGCGCCCTTGTAGATCGTCGACTCGCCGTTCGACGCGCGTCCCGCCATCCGCTACCCCTCGACGCTCGTCCGAGGGCTCAGTCTCCTGGCGCACTCAGGTAAGGGGCAGACGTGCTGTGGATTCACGCCGCGTCCGGCGAAGGCTGTGGACGGGACGGCGGAGCCTGGAGCCGGCGAACGTAGCGCTCGACCTCTGCCTGGGCTATCCGGCAGCTTCGACCGATGTGCACGGGACGCAGCTTCCCGCTCTTCATGAGCGCGTACACCGTCGTGCGACCGATGCGGAGGGCCTTCGCGGCCTCCTCGGGAGTGAGGAGGAGCCGATCGGCGGCCATGACGTTCCGAAGCGGCTGCGGATCACCCATGTCGACCTCCCGGATCAGTCGCGCGTTGCTGCGTGACGGCTGCCGTACACCGTGGGGGAGCGACCTTCCGAACATCTCCAGTACCTACCCAGCCACACCCACCCGCGCGTTGACTTCAGCCGACTGGAGGGTCGAGCGGCTCAGTCTGCTTACTGCAGAAGTTCTGGAGGTCAGGTTCAGTGCGGGTACGGAGCGCCGGTGAGGTGCGCGCGTCGCCGGTAAGCCTCCAGTACGGGCTCCAGGGCGCGCGCCAGGGCTGGCAGGTCGCGGTCGTAGACCCGCCCGTCGTTCAGTTGGCCGGCGAGCTCGCCGAGCAGCGTGGGCCAGTCGCGCCGGGTAGGCACGAGAGGCACCTGGACTTCGACGCGCCGCTCAACGATCTCCACTGCGGATAGTCCCGAGGCCGCGGCCCGGGCCTGCTCCCAGGCGCGGTGCCGGCAGGTGGCCGAGCACCACTTGGGGATAGGTCCCCGTCTTCCCGACGTGATGGGTCCGCCGCACCACCCGCAGGCCGTCGCCGCGGTCCTTCGCGCGGCACCGTGCACGTCCGCTGCGGCCAGGTCCGAGCGGGCCTTCGGGGTCGTCCCTGGGGCATGCTGACGCCGTTGCCGCTCGCGCTCCCGCCGTGGGGCTCGGTGCTCGGGGCTGCCGCTGGTTCCCATGCCGTCAATGCTCCGGACGAGTCTCCAGTAACCCGTCACCACGATTCGGCAGAGCCCGGGTGCATGAGGTGTGATGCCTCGTGATCTTGGAGTCTCCAGTGCTGCTCGGCCCGGGGCGGTCACTGCGTGAAGCCGAGTCCCAAGCGATGCCTTGCTGGACGGCCGGCTTAGCCCTCGGACTTCTCGGTGTCCCTGAAGGCGGCTTATGGGACACCTGCGGTATGGGGCTGCGAGGGAGGGCTGGTCGGCGCAGCCGTTCAGCTGACTTTCGGGAGCCTCGTCCGTTTGGTTCTACGCCGCACGACCGACGCCCCGAGGTCGTCGTGACTCACGAATGCGACTTCCGGGTGTTCCTCGAGAAGGGACTTGCCCCACTTGCCTAGGTCCGCTCCGATGACGATCCCCTTCGTCGGTCGGCCGCCGGCGAGCTCGTTCCGAGCGTTGGCCATGTACCTCAGCACCTGACCGACGGTGTCTCCATTCACAGTGCGCGCTTTGAGTTCGACGACCACGTACTGCCCGCCGGCCTTGTCCCAGTAGACGAGGTCGGCCCGGGTTCGGTCGGCCCAACGGCGCTGCCGGTCGCGCAGCTCGAGCGAGTAGCCCAGCTTTCGCCAGATATCGCCGTTGTCGACGAGGTACCGCTCGAGCGCAAGCTCGTCCTCCAACTCGCGGGCCCTGTGCTCGATCGCGGACCGGAGCTCCTCCGGCCGCCGGTTCGTTAACCGGTCGAGGAGTCGCTTCCATATCGCAGGGGGCACCCGGTGGACGGACCCATTGAAGTTGATCTTTAGTGCGGCCCACTCCGCCAGCGACGGGTCCGCCCTCATGGCCTCGATCGACAGCGGACGGCTGAACTTCTTGACGACGGTGTAGTCGCACCCGTGGGTGTTCCTTCCTGGGACCCCGTCGCCCGCCGAGAGCGGGTACGCGTCCGACTCCGCTCGGACGAGGTACGCGATGTCCTTGCGCTGTCGTGCCCGGTACAGGAGC
>NZ_SPQM01000123.1 GCF_004570345.1 Blastococcus sp. CT_GayMR20
GTCATCGCCCTCGTGCTCCCCGCCTGGCCGGCCAGCGCGCTCGTCGGCGTCCTGGCCGTCGCACTCGCGCTCGGCCCGGCCGGCGTCCCGGCCCGCACCTTCGGCCGGGCGGTGCGCTGGCCGTCGGCGTTCATCGCGGTCGGTGCGGTGACCGCGGTCGTCGAGGTGGGCAGCGGCGGACTGGGCTGGGCGCCCGACGCCGCGACCCGCGCCGGTGCCCTGGTCGGGCACGCCCTGGCCGGGAGCGCGGCCGTGCTGCTGCTGGCGACGACGACGCCGATGTCGGACCTGCTCCCCGCACTCCGCCGCGCGCGGGTGCCGGCCGCCGTCATCGAGGTCGCCTCGGTCGTGTACCGCCTGCTGTTCGTGCTGCTGGACAGCCTGCACACCATCCGCGAGGCGCAGACCGCGCGGATGGGGTACTCCTCGCTGCGCCGCGCCTACCGTTCCTCGGGCGCACTGGCCGCCGCCGTGCTGATCCGCTCCTGGGACCGGGCCCGCAGGATGCAGGAGGGGCTGGCCGGCCGGGGCCTGGAGACCGGACTGCGGGTGCTGCCCGAGACCCTGCCCTCCTCCACCGCCTTCCTCGCCGCCACGGGAGTCGGCCTGGCCGGCATCGTCGCCGCCTCGCTGGGACTCGCATGAGCCACCGCGCCCTGGCCGCCGACGGGCTGGTCGTCGGATACGGACAGGGTCTCCCCGTGCTCGACGGCGCCTCGCTGTCCGTGCCCGCCGGTCGGCGGCTCGCCCTGCTCGGCGCCAACGGCTCGGGCAAGACCACCCTCCTACGGTGCCTGTCCGGCGCGCTGCGCCCGACCGCCGGCGCCGTCACCGTGGACGGGGTCCCGTTGGCTCACTCCCGGCACGGGCTGCGCGCGCACCGGCAGACCGTTCAGCTCGTCCTGCAGGATCCCGACGACCAGCTGTTCAGTGCCTCCGTCGCCCAGGACGTCTCGTTCGGCCCGCTCAACCTGGGTCTGGACGACAGGGAAGCGCGCGCCCGGGTGGCCGAGGCCCTGCACCTGCTCGCCATCGACTCCCTGTCGGGACGCCCCACCCACCAGCTGTCCTACGGCGAGCGCAAGCGGGTGGCCATCGCCGGTGCGGTCGCGATGCGCCCCTGCGTGCTGCTGCTGGACGAGCCGACCGCCGGCCTCGATCCGTCCGCCGTCACCGAGACGCTGGCGGCCCTGGCCCGGTTGCAGGAGAACGACTCCACCGTGGTCATGAGCACTCACGACGTCGACCTCGCACTGCGGTGGGCGGACGAGGTCGCCGTGGTGGTGGACCGGACCGTCGTCCAGGGTCGGCCGGACGAGGTCCTCGGGAACACCGCCCTCCTCGAGCGAGCCCGGCTCGACCGGCCATGGGTGCTGACCGTGGGCGCCCGCCTCCGCGCGCTCGGCCTGCTGCCCGAGGGGCCCCTCCCGCGGGACGCCGCCGACCTGCTCGCCGGCCTCCCCGACCGCCCCGGCGTGCCGTCGTGACGACCGTCGGGATCGGCGCGGTCTCCGGCGTGGGACCGGATGAGGTGCTCGCCGCGGTCGACGCGGTGCTCCCCGACGGCACGGGCGGCGTGCGGTTGGCGACCCTCGACACGCGGGCACGGGAGCCCGGGCTCCGGGAGGCCGCGGCCCGGCGCGGTTGGGGACTGGTCGGTCACCCCGCGAGCACGCTCGCGGCGGTCCCGGTGCCGACGCCGTCTGACCGGACTGCGGCCGCCGTCGGCACCGGCTCCGTGGCCGAGGCCGCGGCGCTGCTGGACGGCGGCTCACTCCTCGTGCCGAAGACGGTGCTCGGCCGGGTGACCGTGGCAGTGGCCGTGATGACCGACCTCCACCACCACGGCGACGCCGAACTGGCCCCCGGCCTGGTCGACCTGGCCGTCAACGTGCGCGCCGACTCCCCGCCGCCGTGGCTGCGGGCCGTCCTGCACGCGTCGATCGACGCCGCGGCGTCCTACCCGGACCCGGTCCCGGCCCGGACAGCGGTCGCCGCCGCGCACGGCCGCCCCGTCGACGAGGTGCTCCTCACCGCCGGCGCGGCCGAGGCCTTCGTGCTCGTCGCCCGGGCGGTGCGGCCGCGCCTCGCCGCCGTCGTCCACCCCTCGTTCACCGGGCCGGAGGCAGCGCTGCGGGCGGCCGGGCACCCGGTCACCCGAGTGGAACTGCGCGCGGACGACGGCTGGCGCCTCGACCCGGCCGCCGTCCCCGAGGACGCCGACCTCGTCGTGCTGGGCAACCCGACGAACCCGACCTCGGTGCTCCACCCGGCCGCCGACATCGCTGCCCTCGCCCGGCCGGACCGGGTCCTCGTGGTCGACGAGGCCTTCGCAGACACGATCCCGGGGGAACCGGAGAGCCTTGCTGCCGGACGGGACCTCCCGGGGGTGCTGGTGGTGCGCAGCCTCACCAAGACGTGGGGGTTGGCCGGTCTGCGGGTCGGCTACGCGCTGGGTCCGGCACCGCTGATCGCGCGACTGGCAGCGCAGCAACCGCACTGGCCGGTCTCCGCGCCGGCGCTCGCCGCGCTGGTCGCCTGCAGCGCCCCGGCGGCGCGGGCGGAGGCGGAGGCGGCCGCACGAGATCTCGACCGGTGGCGGGCGGCCCTCATCGGCAGCCTGCCGCCCTCCGTGGTGGTGGAGGGCGGTCCCCGCTCCTCGTTCGTGCTGCTCCGCGTGCCCGACGGGGCGCGGGTGCGGGAGGAACTCCGGCAGCGGGGATGGGCGGTCCGCCGCGGGGACACCTTCCCCGGCCTGAGCCAGGACCACCTGCGGGTCGCCGTGCGAAGCCCCGAGGTCTCGTCCGCCTTCGCCACCGACCTCGCCGCCGTCCTCCCGCCCCCTCCGACGTCCGAGGAGGTGCCATGAGCACCGCGTCGCTCTTCCGGCCGTCCGCTCCCCCCCACCCGGTCGGGCTGCGGCTGCACGGTCGGCGGGTGGTCGTCGTCGGAGGGGGCACCGGCTCCTACCGGGCCACCGTCGGGCTGCTCGACGCCGGTGCCCTGGTGACGGTCGTGAGCCCCGACGTCGTCCCCGCGCTCGAGGCGCTGGCCGGCTCCGGTTCGCTGTCGTGGACCCCGCGCCGCTACGCGCCCGGCGATCTGGACGGCGCCTGGTTCGCCGTCGCCGCAACGGCGGACGCCGCGGTGGACGAGGTCGTCGCCGCCGACGCCGAGCGTGCCCGGGTGTTCTGCACCCGCGCCGACGATCCCGGCGCCTCCAGCGCCTGCCCCGCCCTGCCGGACGCGGAGGACGGACTCCTGCGCGAGGGCGCGCGGGGTCGGGTCGTGCTCGTCGGTGGCGGTCCCGGCGATCCGGGTCTCATCACCGTGCGCGGCCGGCAGGCGCTGTCACAGGCCGACGTCGTGGTCGTCGACCACCTGGGCCCCCGCTCGCTGCTGGCCGGGCTGCGGGGCGACGTCGAGATCGTCGACGCGTCGAAGCTCCCGCGCGGACGCTCGATGCCGCAGGAGCAGATCAATGCGCTGCTCGTGTCGCACGCCCGCGCGGGCAAGGAGGTCGTGCGCCTCAAGGGTGGCGACCCGTTCGTCTTCGGCCGGGGCATGGAGGAACTGCTCGCGTGCGCAGCCGCCGACGTCCCGGTCGAGGTCGTCCCGGGGGTCACCAGCGCGATCGGGGTCCCGGGCGTCGCCGGGATCCCGGTGACCCACCGCGGCCTCACCCACGAGTTCGTCGTCGTCTCCGGCCACCTGCCCCCGGGCCATCCGCAGTCACTGGTCGACTGGTCCGCGATCGGCCGACTGCGGGGCACCGTCGTCGTCCTCATGGGCGTGGAGACCGCACCGGCGATCGCGGCGGCGCTCATCCGGCACGGCCGGCGGCCGGATGCACCCGTCGCCGTCGTGGTCGAAGGCACGACGGGGAGCGAGCGCACGGTGCGGACGACGCTGGCGGATCTCGGAGCGACGCTCATCGAGGAGTCGGTGCGCCCGCCCGCGGTGTGGGTCGTCGGCGACGTCGTCCAGCTGGCGGCAGAGGCCGCTCCGCCGCCATCACTGGGGTTCGGGCCCCGTCACGCACCCCAGGAGTGAAGGGTCCCGGTCGGACGGCCCGGTTCAGGTCGAAAACCGGCCGCCAGGTGACCCCGCCGTCTGTGAGCACGTACGCGCCCGCGGGACGGGCGACGGGCCCGAATCCCCTGCCCACGCCGCCGCGCAGGACGGCAGCGGGGATGACGAGTTCGGACACGCGGACGGTCCGCCGCTCGGGCATGGATCTCCCTCTACGCAGGTGCGCAGGTGTAGTCGGTCGAACACGGCTCGGCGCGGCTCTCGGAGGCCACATGCTGATGCGCGCCGGAACCCGTCGCCGCGGCGTCGTCCTCCCCGATCATGGACCTCTTCGATCGGAGGGAGAGGAACGATGCCACTGTTCATGGACGTGCACCACAAGGTCGACGGGCTGACCGCCGAGGCGGTCGCCGGGGCACACCAGCGGGACCTCGAGGTCCAGAGCAAGTACGGCGTCAACTACCGGCAGTACTGGTTCGACGAGAACTCGGGCAAGGTCTTCTGCCTGGTCGAGGCCCCTGACGCCGACACCGCGACGCGGGTGCACCGGGAGGCCCACGGCCTGGAGGCCGACGAGCTCGTTCCCGTACAGGAAGGGCACTAGGGCTCAGGCCGGCAGGTTCTCCGGGTCGGACCGCCGGACGACGGTCGACGGCAGCAGCCGGAGCGCGCCGGGGGCGCGACCACCGAGATCATGACCGAGGTCGTGGCCACGCTGCTGCTGCGCTGGCATCAGGCGCCCGCCGGGGTGAAGGCGTCGACGATCGCCAGCCAGTGCTGCAGGTGCGGCCCAGCCCGCGGTGCGTCGGGCTGCAGCGCGTAGGTGAGCGCCTGCCCCCGCATCGAGGTGAGCAGGACCTGGTAGACGGCCTCCGACGCCGGGTGCCGGGCCACCTGCTCGCCGAAGACCTCGACCGACAGCGCGCGCAGCTGGGCGCCGAGCCGACGCTCGTGCGGCAGCAGGGCGGTCCGCAGCTCGGGATCGGTGCGGGCCGCCGTCCACAGCTCCATCGAGGCGACGAACAGCGGTCCGTCGAAGCGCTCCCAGATCAGCTCGATGCCCAGCCGGATGCGCGCCGCCGGGTCGTCCGGCAGCGCGGCGGCGGCCTTGCGGACGCTCTCGCTGAACTCCGCGTAGAGGTGGTCCGCCGCCGCCAGCACGAGGTCGGCCTTCGTCGTGAAGTGGTGGGTCAGGGCGCCCCGGGAGACTCCGGCCCGCGACTGCACCTCCTGCGTCGTCGTCCGCGCGTACCCGAGCTCCACGAGCGAGTCGACCGTCGCCCGGACCAGGGCCGAGCGGGTCGCCGTGCGCCGCTCGGCCTGGGTCCGGCGCCCGGGTACGGACGTCATGCGCGGACGGCCGCGCGCACGCTGCCGGCCGGCACCGCGCGCTCCAGCAGCAGCGCCGGCGGGCGGAACCGCTCGCCGTAGGCGTCGGCCAGCTCGTCGGCGCGGGCCACGAACCCGGCCACCCCGCCGGCGTACTGGTCGACGTACTGCAGCACGCCGCCGTACAGAGGCGGGAAGCCGATGCCCATGATCGACCCGATGTTGGCGTCCTCGACGCTGCCCAGGACCTTCTCCTCGACGCAGCGCGCCGTCTCGACCGCCATCGCGAACAGCAGCCGCTCCTGGGCGTCGACGAACGGGACGCCCTGGTGCGCCGGGTACAGCTCCGCGAGACCGGGCCACACGTGCTTCTCCGGCGTCCAGTCGAAGAAGCCCTGACCGGCGGCCTTCCCCGTGCGACCGCGCTCGACCATCGCGCGCAGGACGGCCAGACCGGGGTGGTCCTCCGTCGAGCCGGCCTTCGCCGCCTCGTCGCTGATCTTCAGGGGCAGGGTGAGCGTGACCTCGTCGAGGAGGGTGAGCGGCCCGGCCGGGAAGCCGGCCTGCAGCGCCGCCCGCTCGATGCTCATCGGCGCGAGGCCCTCGGCGAGCAGAGCGGCGCCCTCGAGCACCAGCGTGCCGAACACCCGGCTGGTGAAGAAGCCGCGGCTGTCCTGGACGACGATCGGCGTCTTGCCGATCTGGCGGACGACGTCGTAGGCGCGCGCGAGGGCGGCGTCGCTGGTCCGCTCCCCCACGATCAGCTCGACGAGCGGCATCTTGTCCACCGGCGAGAAGAAGTGCATGCCCACGACGTCGTCCTGGCGCTGCACCCCCTCGGCGAGCCCGGTGATCGGCAGGGTCGAGGTGTTGGAGGCGAGCAGTGCGCCCGGCAGAGCGTTGGCCTCCGCCTCGCTGAGGACCCGGTGCTTGAGCGCGGTGTCCTCGAAGACGGCCTCGACGATCAGGTCGCAGCCGGCGAGGTCGGCCGGGTCGCCGGTCGGCGTGATGCGGGCGAGGAAGGCGTCGGCCTTCTCCTGGTCCATGCGGCCGCGCTCCACCTGCCTGCCGACGAGCCCGGCGACGTGCGCCTTGCCCTTCTCCGCCGCCTCGGTGCTGACGTCCTTGAGGACGACGTCGACGCCGACCTTGGCGAACGCGTGCGCGATGCCGGCGCCCATCATCCCGGCGCCCAGCACGCCCACCTTCGACGCGGTGGACCGCTCCGCGACGTCCGGGCGCGAGGCCCCGCCGTTGACGGCGTTCAGGTCGAACCAGAGCGCCTGGATCGTGTTGGTCGAGATCTGGCCGACCACCAGGTCGACGAAGTACCGGCCCTCGACCGTGAACGCCGTGTCGACGTCCACCTGCAGGCTCTCCACCGCGGCCGACAGGATCGCGTACGGCGCCGGGTAGGGGGCGCCCTTGAGCTGCTTGGTCAGGTTCGCCGGGAACGCGGGCAGGTTGCTCGCGAGGGACGGCGAGGACGGGGTGCCGCCCGGCACCTTGTAGCCCTTTCCGTCGTACGGCTGCTGCGCCGTCTCGTGCGCCAGCACCCACCGCTTCGCCGTGGCGACCAGGTCGTCGGCGGTCGCCAGCTCGTGCACGAGGCCGAGCTTCAGGGCCTTGTCGGGCCGGATCTGCTGGCCCTGCAGCAGCAGCTCCAGCAGGGCGGTGGTCAGCCCGAGCAGCCGCACGGAGCGGACGATCCCTCCCCCGCCCGGCAGCAGGCCGAGGGTCACCTCGGGAAAGCCGAGGGCGACCTTCGGGTCGTCGAGGACGACGCGGTGGTGGCAGGCCAGCGCGATCTCCAGGCCACCGCCGAGCGCGGCGCCGTTGATCGCGGCGGGGGAGGGATCGTCCGCTCCGTGCGGCTGCTCGGGCTGACCACCGCCCTGCTGGAGCTGCTGCTGCAGGGCCAGCAGATCCGGCCCGACAAGGCCCTGAAGCTCGGCCTCGTGCACGAGCTGGCGACCGCCGACGACCTGGTCGCCACGGCGAAGCGGTGGGTGCTGGCGCACGAGACGGCGCAGCAGCCGTACGACGGAAAGGGCTACAAGGTGCCGGGCGGCACCCCGTCCTCGCCGTCCCTCGCGAGCAACCTGCCCGCGTTCCCGGCGAACCTGACCAAGCAGCTCAAGGGCGCCCCCTACCCGGCGCCGTACGCGATCCTGTCGGCCGCGGTGGAGAGCCTGCAGGTGGACGTCGACACGGCGTTCACGGTCGAGGGCCGGTACTTCGTCGACCTGGTGGTCGGCCAGATCTCGACCAACACGATCCAGGCGCTCTGGTTCGACCTGAACGCCGTCAACGGCGGGGCCTCGCGCCCGGACGTCGCGGAGCGGTCCACCGCGTCGAAGGTGGGCGTGCTGGGCGCCGGGATGATGGGCGCCGGCATCGCGCACGCGTTCGCCAAGGTCGGCGTCGACGTCGTCCTCAAGGACGTCAGCACCGAGGCGGCGGAGAAGGGCAAGGCGCACGTCGCCGGGCTCGTCGGCAGGCAGGTGGAGCGCGGCCGCATGGACCAGGAGAAGGCCGACGCCTTCCTCGCCCGCATCACGCCGACCGGCGACCCGGCCGACCTCGCCGGCTGCGACCTGATCGTCGAGGCCGTCTTCGAGGACACCGCGCTCAAGCACCGGGTCCTCAGCGAGGCGGAGGCCAACGCTCTGCCGGGCGCACTGCTCGCCTCCAACACCTCGACCCTGCCGATCACCGGGCTCGCCGAGGGGGTGCAGCGCCAGGACGACGTCGTGGGCATGCACTTCTTCTCGCCGGTGGACAAGATGCCGCTCGTCGAGCTGATCGTGGGGGAGCGGACCAGCGACGCCGCCCTCGCGCGCGCCTACGACGTCGTCCGCCAGATCGGCAAGACGCCGATCGTCGTCCAGGACAGCCGCGGCTTCTTCACCAGCCGGGTGTTCGGCACGCTGGTGCTCGAGGGCGCCGCTCTGCTCGCCGAGGGCCTCGCGCCGATGAGCATCGAGCGGGCGGCGCTGCAGGCCGGCTTCCCGGCCGGGCCGCTCACCCTCCTCGACGAGGTCACGCTCACCCTGCCCCTGAAGATCAGCGACGAGGCGGCGAAGGCCGGCTCGACGGAGGACCACCCCGGTCTGGCCGTCCTGCGCGCGATGGTCGAGCGCGGTCGCACGGGGAAGGCCGCCGGTCAGGGCTTCTTCGACTGGACGCCGGAGAAGCACGTGTGGCCCGGTCTCGCGGAGCTGTACCCGGCGCACCAGGGCGTCCCGTTCGTCGACGCCCAGGAGCGGCTGCTGTTCGCGATGGCGGTCGAGACGGCGCGCTGCGTCGAGGAGAAGGTCCTGGGCAGCGTCGAGGACGCCAACATCGGGTCGATCATGGGCATCGGCTTCCCGCCTCTGTACGGCGGCGTGCTGCAGTACGTCGACCAGTACGCCGGCGGGGTGGCCGGGTTCGTGGCCCGCGCCGACGAGCTGGCCGACGCCTACGGCGAGCGGTTCCGCCCGCCGGCGCTGCTGCTGGAGCGCGCGGTGCCGGCCGGCAGCGTGCGCGCGGCCGTCCGCGCATGACGTCCGTACCCGGGCGCCGGACCCAGGCCGAGCGGCGCACGGCGACCCGCTCGGCCCTGGTCCGGGCGACGGTCGACTCGCTCGTGGAGCTCGGGTACGCGCGGACGACGACGCAGGAGGTGCAGTCGCGGGCCGGAGTCTCCCGGGGCGCCCTGACCCACCACTTCACGACGAAGGCCGACCTCGTGCTGGCGGCGGCGGACCACCTCTACGCGGAGTTCAGCGAGAGCGTCCGCAAGGCCGCCGCCGCGCTGCCGGACGACCCGGCGGCGCGCATCCGGCTGGGCATCGAGCTGATCTGGGAGCGCTTCGACGGACCGCTGTTCGTCGCCTCGATGGAGCTGTGGACGGCGGCCCGCACCGATCCCGAGCTGCGGACCGCCCTGCTGCCGCACGAGCGTCGGCTCGGCGCCCAGCTGCGCGCGCTGTCGGTCGAGGTCTTCGGCGAGCAGGTGGCCCGGCACCCGGCGTCGGAGGCCGTCTACCAGGTCCTGCTCACCTCGATGCGGGGGCAGGCGCTCACCTACGCGCTGCAGCCCGACGCACCGCGGGCTGGGCCGCACCTGCAGCACTGGCTGGCGATCGTCGACGCCTTCACCCCGGCGGGCGCCTGATGCCAGCGCAGCAGCAGCGTGGCCACGACCTCGGTCATGATCTCGGTGGTCGCGCCCCCGGCGCGCTCCGGCTGCTGCCGTCGACCGTCGTCCGGCGGTCCGACCCGGAGAACCTGCCGGCCTGAGCCCTAGTGCCCTTCCTGTACGGGAACGAGCTCGTCGGCCTCCAGGCCGTGGGCCTCCCGGTGCACCCGCGTCGCGGTGTCGGCGTCAGGGGCCTCGACCAGGCAGAAGACCTTGCCCGAGTTCTCGTCGAACCAGTACTGCCGGTAGTTGACGCCGTACTTGCTCTGGACCTCGAGGTCCCGCTGGTGTGCCCCGGCGACCGCCTCGGCGGTCAGCCCGTCGACCTTGTGGTGCACGTCCATGAACAGTGGCATCGTTCCTCTCCCTCCGATCGAAGAGGTCCATGATCGGGGAGGACGACGCCGCGGCGACGGGTTCCGGCGCGCATCAGCATGTGGCCTCCGAGAGCCGCGCCGAGCCGTGTTCGACCGACTACACCTGCGCACCTGCGTAGAGGGAGATCCATGCCCGAGCGGCGGACCGTCCGCGTGTCCGAACTCGTCATCCCCGCTGCCGTCCTGCGCGGCGGCGTGGGCAGGGGATTCGGGCCCGTCGCCCGTCCCGCGGGCGCGTACGTGCTCACAGACGGCGGGGTCACCTGGCGGCCGGTTTTCGACCTGAACCGGGCCGTCCGACCGGGACCCTTCACTCCTGGGGTGCGTGACGGGGCCCGAACCCCAGTGATGGCGGCGGAGCGGCCTCTGCCGCCAGCTGGACGACGTCGCCGACGACCCACACCGCGGGCGGGCGCACCGACTCCTCGATGAGCGTCGCTCCGAGATCCGCCAGCGTCGTCCGCACCGTGCGCTCGCTCCCCGTCGTGCCTTCGACCACGACGGCGACGGGTGCATCCGGCCGCCGGCCGTGCCGGATGAGCGCCGCCGCGATCGCCGGTGCGGTCTCCACGCCCATGAGGACGACGACGGTGCCCCGCAGTCGGCCGATCGCGGACCAGTCGACCAGTGACTGCGGATGGCCCGGGGGCAGGTGGCCGGAGACGACGACGAACTCGTGGGTGAGGCCGCGGTGGGTCACCGGGATCCCGGCGACGCCCGGGACCCCGATCGCGCTGGTGACCCCCGGGACGACCTCGACCGGGACGTCGGCGGCTGCGCACGCGAGCAGTTCCTCCATGCCCCGGCCGAAGACGAACGGGTCGCCACCCTTGAGGCGCACGACCTCCTTGCCCGCGCGGGCGTGCGACACGAGCAGCGCATTGATCTGCTCCTGCGGCATCGAGCGTCCGCGCGGGAGCTTCGACGCGTCGACGATCTCGACGTCGCCCCGCAGCCCGGCCAGCAGCGAGCGGGGGCCCAGGTGGTCGACGACCACGACGTCGGCCTGTGACAGCGCCTGCCGGCCGCGCACGGTGATGAGACCCGGATCGCCGGGACCGCCACCGACGAGCACGACCCGACCCCGCGCGCCCTCGCGCAGGAGTCCGTCCTCCGCGTCCGGCAGGGCGGGGCAGGCGCTGGAGGCGCCGGGATCGTCGGCGCGGGTGCAGAACACCCGGGCACGCTCGGCGTCGGCGGCGACGACCTCGTCCACCGCGGCGTCCGCCGTTGCGGCGACGGCGAACCAGGCGCCGTCCAGATCGCCGGGCGCGTAGCGGCGCGGGGTCCACGACAGCGAACCGGAGCCGGCCAGCGCCTCGAGCGCGGGGACGACGTCGGGGCTCACGACCGTCACCAGGGCACCGGCGTCGAGCAGCCCGACGGTGGCCCGGTAGGAGCCGGTGCCCCCTCCGACGACGACCACCCGCCGACCGTGCAGCCGCAGCCCGACCGGGTGGGGGGGAGCGGACGGCCGGAAGAGCGACGCGGTGCTCATGGCACCTCCTCGGACGTCGGAGGGGGCGGGAGGACGGCGGCGAGGTCGGTGGCGAAGGCGGACGAGACCTCGGGGCTTCGCACGGCGACCCGCAGGTGGTCCTGGCTCAGGCCGGGGAAGGTGTCCCCGCGGCGGACCGCCCATCCCCGCTGCCGGAGTTCCTCCCGCACCCGCGCCCCGTCGGGCACGCGGAGCAGCACGAACGAGGAGCGGGGACCGCCCTCCACCACCACGGAGGGCGGCAGGCTGCCGATGAGGGCCGCCCGCCACCGGTCGAGATCTCGTGCGGCCGCCTCCGCCTCCGCCCGCGCCGCCGGGGCGCTGCAGGCGACCAGCGCGGCGAGCGCCGGCGCGGAGACCGGCCAGTGCGGTTGCTGCGCTGCCAGTCGCGCGATCAGCGGTGCCGGACCCAGCGCGTAGCCGACCCGCAGACCGGCCAACCCCCACGTCTTGGTGAGGCTGCGCACCACCAGCACCCCCGGGAGGTCCCGTCCGGCAGCAAGGCTCTCCGGTTCCCCCGGGATCGTGTCTGCGAAGGCCTCGTCGACCACGAGGACCCGGTCCGGCCGGGCGAGGGCAGCGATGTCGGCGGCCGGGTGGAGCACCGAGGTCGGGTTCGTCGGGTTGCCCAGCACGACGAGGTCGGCGTCCTCGGGGACGGCGGCCGGGTCGAGGCGCCAGCCGTCGTCCGCGCGCAGTTCCACTCGGGTGACCGGGTGCCCGGCCGCCCGCAGCGCTGCCTCCGGCCCGGTGAACGAGGGGTGGACGACGGCGGCGAGGCGCGGCCGCACCGCCCGGGCGACGAGCACGAAGGCCTCGGCCGCGCCGGCGGTGAGGAGCACCTCGTCGACGGGGCGGCCGTGCGCGGCGGCGACCGCTGTCCGGGCCGGGACCGGGTCCGGGTAGGACGCCGCGGCGTCGATCGACGCGTGCAGGACGGCCCGCAGCCACGGCGGCGGGGAGTCGGCGCGCACGTTGACGGCCAGGTCGACCAGGCCGGGGGCCAGTTCGGCGTCGCCGTGGTGGTGGAGGTCGGTCATCACGGCCACTGCCACGGTCACCCGGCCGAGCACCGTCTTCGGCACGAGGAGTGAGCCGCCGTCCAGCAGCGCCGCGGCCTCGGCCACGGAGCCGGTGCCGACGGCGGCCGCAGTCCGGTCAGACGGCGTCGGCACCGGGACCGCCGCGAGCGTGCTCGCGGGGTGACCGACCAGTCCCCAACCGCGCCGGGCCGCGGCCTCCCGGAGCCCGGGCTCCCGTGCCCGCGTGTCGAGGGTCGCCAACCGCACGCCGCCCGTGCCGTCGGGGAGCACCGCGTCGACCGCGGCGAGCACCTCATCCGGTCCCACGCCGGAGACCGCGCCGATCCCGACGGTCGTCACGACGGCACGCCGGGGCGGTCGGGGAGGCCGGCGAGCAGGTCGGCGGCGTCCCGCGGGAGGGGCCCCTCGGGCAGCAGGCCGAGCGCGCGGAGGCGGGCGCCCACGGTCAGCACCCATGGCCGGTCGAGCCGGGCTCGCTCGAGGAGGGCGGTGTTCCCGAGGACCTCGTCCGGCCGACCCTGGACGACGGTCCGGTCCACCACCACGGCGACCTCGTCCGCCCACCGCAGTGCGAGGTCGACGTCGTGAGTGCTCATGACCACGGTGGAGTCGTTCTCCTGCAACCGGGCCAGGGCCGCCAGCGTCTCGGTGACGGCGGACGGATCGAGGCCGGCGGTCGGCTCGTCCAGCAGCAGCACGCAGGGGCGCATCGCGACCGCACCGGCGATGGCCACCCGCTTGCGCTCGCCGTAGGACAGCTGGTGGGTGGGGCGTCCCGACAGGGAGTCGATGGCGAGCAGGTGCAGGGCCTCGGCCACCCGGGCGCGCGCTTCCCTGTCGTCCAGACCCAGGTTGAGCGGGCCGAACGAGACGTCCTGGGCGACGGAGGCACTGAACAGCTGGTCGTCGGGATCCTGCAGGACGAGCTGAACGGTCTGCCGGTGCGCGCGCAGCCCGTGCCGGGAGTGAGCCAACGGGACCCCGTCCACGGTGACGGCGCCGGCGGTCGGGCGCAGCGCGCCGGACAGGCACCGTAGGAGGGTGGTCTTGCCCGAGCCGTTGGCGCCGAGCAGGGCGAGCCGCCGACCGGCGGGCACGGACAGCGAGGCGCCGTCGAGCACGGGGAGACCCTGTCCGTATCCGACGACCAGCCCGTCGGCGGCCAGGGCGCGGTGGCTCATGCGAGTCCCAGCGAGGCGGCGACGATGCCGGCCAGGCCGACTCCCGTGGCGGCGAGGAAGGCGGTGGAGGAGGGCAGGGTCTCGGGCAGCACCCGCAGTCCGGTCTCCAGGCCCCGGCCGGCCAGCCCCTCCTGCATCCTGCGGGCCCGGTCCCAGGAGCGGATCAGCACGGCGGCGGCCAGTGCGCCCGAGGAACGGTAGGCGCGGCGCAGCGAGGAGTACCCCATCCGCGCGGTCTGCGCCTCGCGGATGGTGTGCAGGCTGTCCAGCAGCACGAACAGCAGGCGGTACACGACCGAGGCGACCTCGATGACGGCGGCCGGCACCCGCGCGCGGCGGAGTGCGGGGAGCAGGTCCGACATCGGCGTCGTCGTCGCCAGCAGCAGCACGGCCGCGCTCCCGGCCAGGGCGTGCCCGACCAGGGCACCGGCGCGGGTCGCGGCGTCGGGCGCCCAGCCCAGTCCGCCGCTGCCCACCTCGACGACCGCGGTCACCGCACCGACCGCGATGAACGCCGACGGCCAGCGCACCGCCCGGCCGAAGGTGCGGGCCGGGACGCCGGCCGGGCCGAGCGCGAGTGCGACGGCCAGGACGCCGACGAGCGCGCTGGCCGGCCAGGCGGGGAGCACGAGGGCGATGAC
>NZ_SPQM01000124.1 GCF_004570345.1 Blastococcus sp. CT_GayMR20
CCGCCTCGACCGCGCCCCGGTAGGCGCGCATGGCGCCGGCGAGGTCGCCGAGGTCCTCGAGGACCTTGCCGAGGTTGCGCCACGCGTCGGGCTCGCCGGCGTCGAGCGCGACCTCGTAGGCCTCGACCGCCTCGGCGAACCGCTTCTGGGCGGCCAGGGCGTTGCCGAGGTTGAACGACGCGACGCTGTCGCCCAGATCGGCGGCGCGGCGGAAGCACCACTCGGCGTCGACCTGCCGATCCACGTCGGCCAGGTCGCAGCCGAGGTCGATCAGGGCGTAGACGTCGTCGGACCCCTGCAGGCGCGCCAGGCGCGCGTCGAGGTCCTCGGTCATGCCGCTGATCTTGGCGGCCGGAACGCCGCTTGGCGTCTCCCGTCCGGGTGACCTCACCCCAAGGTGGCTGGTCAGCTCCCGAAGGCGTCCCGCCAGGCCGGCATGAGGGTCGACTGCGACCACTCGATGAACGGCTGCTGCTGGTCGCCGCCGATCTGCACGAGGGCGAGGTGGGTGAAGCCGGCGTCGGCGTACTCCTTCGCCGCCTCGAGCACCGCGTCGACGTCGTCGCCGCAGGGGATGCTGCCGGCGACGTCCTCCTCGCGGACGAACTGGCTGGCGGCGTCGAACGCCGGCGGGCCGGGCAGCTCGGCGTTGACCTTCCAGCCGAGACCGAACCAGCGGAAGAGGGTGTGTGCCCGGGTGACCGCGGCGGCCCTGTCCGTCCCGAAGCTGATCGGCATCTGGCCCATCCGGGGCTTGCCCGCACCGCCGGCGGCGTCGAACCACTCGCCGAGCTCCCCCTGCGGCTCCACGGCGATCATCACGTCGGCCAGCTCGCCGGCGATCTCGCAGGACTGCTGACCGGACACCGCGACGCCGATCGGCACCCGCTTGTCCGGCAGGTCCCAGAGCTTCGCGGACTCCACGTCGAAGTGCTCGCCGCGGGCGTTGGTGTAGCCGTCGCCGTCGAACAGGTCGCGGATGATGTGGATCGCCTCGACGAGCATCTCCTGGCGGACGTCGGCCGGCGGCCAGCCCTCGCCCACGACGTGCTCGTTGAGGTTCTCCCCCGAACCCAGTCCCAGGGTGAACCGGCCGTCGGACAGGATCTGCAGCGTCGCGGCCTTCTGCGCGACGACGGCCGGGTGGTACCGGAAGCTGGGGCAGGTGACGTACGTGGTCAGCGGGATGCGGCTGGTGGCCTGGGCAGCGGCGCCGAGGACGGTCCAGGCGTGCGGCGAGTGGCCCATCTCGTCCAGCCACGGGAAGTAGTGGTCGCTGCTGACGGCGAAGTCGAAACCCGCCTCCTCGGCGGCGACCACGTGGGCCACCAGGTCCTTCGGGCCGGCCTGCTCGGTCATCATCGTGTAGCCCAGCTGCATACCCATGCGGCCCGGCTACCCCGGGTCCGTTGCGCCCAATCTGATTCCTTCCGCCAGGCGAAGGCCACCCTTCAGGGACCCGCGGCGAGCCTGCGAGTCGTGGGGGAAAAGTGGTCCTCTTCTCATCCGCGCTCGGCGTTCAGCGCCTCCCGCAGCTTGGTCCTGCCGCTGGTGCGCAGCAGCGCCCCGGCGTAGATCCGCCCGCCGAGCCGCACGATGAGGGCCACGGCGAGCAGCATCAGGACGACGGCCAGCGCGATCTCCCACGCCGCGACCTCGCCCGCCGCCTGGCGCACCGGCATGACCAGTGGCGAGAGGCCCGGCACGTACGAGGTGACCCGTGCCAGGGCGCCGCCCGGATCGGCGGCGGCCTGGATCCCGACGACGAGGCCCCCGATGAGCACGAGCGTCGTCGGCATGATCACGGTGTTCAGGTCCTCCTGCCGGCTCACCAGGGACGCCGCGACGGCGAAGATCGCCGCGTAGAAGCCGTAGCCGAGCACGAACCAGACGACGACCGACACCGCGGTGCTCACCATCTCCCCGGGTATGTCGACGAGGTCGAAGGCGAGCGCGCCGCCGACGCCGACCACCACGATCAGCAGCATCTGCGCGAGCCCGAGCAGCCCGAGGCCGAGGATCTTCCCGGCGAGCAGCTGCCACGGCTTCATCGTCGCCAGCAGCAGCTCGACGACGCGGCTGGCCTTCTCCTCCACCACGCCCTGGGCGACGAACTGCCCGAACAGGATCAGCAGGCTGTAGAGCACGCCGACGCCGATGATCGCGACGATGACCCGCTGGCCGTCGGCGTCGGCGTCCGGCTCCAGGGCGGTCACCCCCACCTCCGGGACGTCGAGGCCCGTGAGTCCTGCCGCCTGCAGCTGCTCGGACACCGACAGCTGCGCCACCGCCCCCTGGACGACGGCCTGCATCTCTGCGCCGGCCGACTGCTCCACCAGCAGCTCGGGCTCGCCGCTCCCCGTCGCCACGAGGACGCAGTCCACGTCACCGTCCTCGATGGCGGCGCGGCCCGCGGCGTCGTCGTCCAGTTCGGTGATCTCGAGATCGACGCCGAGGGCCTCGCCCTGTGTGTCGACCGCCGTCCGCAGCGCCGCGTCCCCCACGATGCCGATCCGGGTCACGTCGCTGCCCGAGCTCAGCGCGACCTGCAGCCCCAGGACGCCGACCAGCACCAGGACGATCACGACCGAGCTGATGATGAAGTTCTTGTCGCGGACGCGGGCGAGGACCTCACGGGCGGCCACCAGGCGGACCATCGACGCGCTGCTGATCCCGCGCGGCTCGCTCATGCTGCCACCTCCTGCGCGGTGGGCGTGGCGACGGCCTCGCGGAACAGCTCCACCAGGGTGGGCTGCTGCCAGGCGAAGTGGGTCACCCGGCCGGTGCGGAGCGCCGACGCCAGAACCGCTTGGTCGTCGGTGCCGTCGGCGAGCTCGAGCACGGTGTCGCCGGCCTGCTCGGAGACCACCCGGACGCCGGACAGCGCGCCGGCCCAGTGCGGAGCCGCATCGGGGACGACGACGCGCAGCAGCCGGCCGGTCTCCCGGCGCCGGAGCTCGTCGACGGTGCCCGTGGCGACCATCCGGCCGCGGGCGAGGATGCCGACCGAGTCGCAGAGCCGTTCCACGAGGTCGAGCTGGTGGCTGGAGAAGACGACCGGCACGCCCTCGCGGACCTGGCCGAGCAGCGCCTCGGCGAGGGAGTCGACCCCGATGGGGTCGAGCCCGGAGAACGGCTCGTCGAGGATGAGCACCTCGGGCCGGCTGACCAGGGCGGCCGCGAGCTGGACGCGCTGCTGGTTGCCCAGCGACAGCTTCTCGACGGCGTCGCCGCGGCGGGCGGCCAGGCCGAGCCGTTCGGTCCACTCCTCCGACGCGCGACGTGAGGAGGCGGCGTCGAGGCCGTGCAGGCGGGCGAAGTAGGCCACCTGCTCGCCGACCTTCATCTTCGGATAGAGGCCGCGCTCCTCTGGCATGTAGCCGATCCGGCGCCGGACGTCGGGATCGAGCGGCTGACCGCGCCAGCGCACCTCGCCGGCGTCCGCGCGCAGGAGTCCCATCGCGATGCGCATGGTGGTGGTCTTCCCGGCGCCGTTGGACCCGCAGAACCCGAACATCGATCCCGGCGCGACGGTGAAGCCCACCCCCTCGAGCACGCGGTTGTCGCCGAAGCTCTTGTGGAGCCCGTCGAACTCGAGCACGTGTCCTCCCGCCGTCGGTCCTGACCGGCACGCTATCGGCCGTCCCCTGTCGCGCCGGGCGGCGACCTGCGGTGTCATCGAGGTGTGACCGAGAACGGCGTCGCCCAGCCACCCAGCGGAGTCGGCCTCGACGGGCTGCGGTCGGCGGCGGCCGGGTGCCGCGCGTGCGAGCTCTGGGAGCCGGCCACCCAGACGGTCTTCGGCGAGGGACCCGTGACCGCTCGGATCGTCTTCGTCGGCGAGCAGCCCGGCGATCAGGAGGACAGGAAGGGCGAGCCGTTCGTCGGCCCGGCCGGGAAGATGCTCGACCGCGCGCTCGACGACGCCGGCATCGACCGCAGGGACACCTACATCACGAACGCGGTGAAGCACTTCCGCTTCACCGTGAAGGGCAAGCGGCGGATCCACCAGACGCCCGGCCCGGAGCACCTGCGCGCGTGCCGGCCGTGGCTGGAGGCGGAGTTCGAGGTGCTCAAGCCGGAGGTGGTGGTCTGCCTCGGCGCGACGGCGGCCAAGGCCCTGATCGCGCCGTCCTTCCGGATCACCAAGGACCGGGGCCGGCTGATCCCCTGGACACCGCCCGGGCTGACTGCCGTCGTGGACGACGGGGACGAGGCCGACGACGACGAGCCGGACGAGGGCGCCCCGGCGCAGACGTGGATGCTCGCGACGACCCACCCGTCGGCGATCCTGCGCACGCCGGACGAGTCCCGGGCCGCGGCGTACGACGCCCTGGTCGCCGACCTGAGGGTGGTCGCGCACGCCCTCGCCTGACAGAGGACCCCTTCCTCCCCACCCTCCGCACTCGGGGCGGCGCCCGGGAGGGGTCCGACGGCCGGAGGCCCGCGCCGGGAGTTCACGTCGTCGGGCAGCGGGTTGCCTCCTAGCTGGTCTCCTTGGCCGAGCGCGACGCCCGGAACAGCCAGAACGACGGCACGACCAGCGCCGTGACGGCCATCGCGACCACGACGACGACACCGCCGGAGACCATCGCCACGCTCACGGACGCCGCGCTCGCGATGGCACCGGCGCGCAGGTCGCCCAGCCGCGGGCCACCCGCGACGACCACGATGAACACGCCCTGCATGCGACCCCGCATGTCGTCGGGTGCCGCCAGCTGGAGCATCGACGACCGCAGGACGGCGCTCACCATGTCCCCGGCGCCGGCCACCGCCAGGCAGAGGACGGCCAGCCAGAGGCTGGGCGCCAGGCCGAAGCCGATGATCGCCACCCCCCAGACGGCGATCGCCGCGAGCACCACCGCACCCTGCCGGTCGACCCGCGACACCCAGCCCGAGGTGAGGCCCGACACCAGCGCCCCGATCGAGATGCCGGCGAACAGCCAGCCCAGGCTGTTCGGGGAGTCGGCGTACCGGGTCTCCGACAGCTCCGGGAACACCGCCTGCGGCCAGGCGAACATCATCGCGATGATGTCGACGACGAACGTCATCAGCAGGACCGGCTGGGTGCGCAGGAACCCGAAGCCCTCACCGACGCCCCGCACGGCCGCCCGCAGCCGCAGCGGTCCGACCACGCCGGCGGGCGGGAGCTTCGGCAGCCCGCGCAGCAGGATCGCGGCGACCAGGAAACCGAGCGCGTCGACCAGGTAGGTCAGGAACAGCTCGCCCATGCCGATCAGGACGCCGGCGAGCAGCGGCCCGACGATCACCCCCGCCTGGCGCACCGTCATCGCCAGCGCGTTCGCGGCGGGCACGCCGGCCGGACCCACGACCGCCGGGATGACCGCGCTCCGGGTCGGCTGGTTGACCGCGGCGAACCCCGAGACGAACGCCGTCAGCACCCAGAGCACGACGAGGTTGCCCCCGCCGGGGAGCAGCGACTGCGCCGCGAGCAGGGCGCTGGTCACCGCCGCACCGACCGAGGTGATGAGGATCAGCGTGCGCCGGTCCATCGCGTCGGCGATCGCCCCGCCCAGCAACCCGAAGACCACCAGCGGGACGAGCGCCACGATCGACGTCACCCCGACCAGCAACGACGAGCCGGTCAGCGCGTAGACCTGGAACGGGACGGCGACCAGCGTCATCTGCTGGCCGAGCATCGTGGCGGCGACGCCCCAGAACAGCCGCCGGAAGTCCGGATTGCGCAGCGGCGCCGTGTCGATCGTCCAGGCCCGCTGCCGCGGGCGCCCCTGCTGCAGGGGCACCGGCTCCTCGACCGCCTTGGCCCCCTCGACCGGGTCGAGGCCCTGCTGCAGGGGCCCGCGCCGAGCTTGCGAGGTGTGGGGGGCAGCGGGGTCCTTCTTCATGGGGCGAGCCGCTGCACGATCCAGCCGCCGCCCTCCTCGTCGTCGCGCACGAACCGCAGCCGGTCGTGCAGCCGGTCCTTACCGCCCTGCCAGAACTCGACCCGCTCCGGGATGACCCGGTAGCCGCCCCACACCGCCGGGCGGGGCACCGGGCCCTCGGGCGTCTGCCCGTCCAGCAGCCGCACGCGGTCGGCGAGCTCGTCCCAGGAGTCGACGACCGTCGACTGCACCGAGGCGACCGCGGCCAGCTGCGAGCCGCGCGGCCGCGGGTCCCACAACCCGTCGGAGGCGGCGTCCCCGATCCGCTCCACCCGGCCGGTCACCCGCACCTGCCGCTGCAGCGCGTGCCACGGGAAGACCATGGCCGCGCGGGGGTTCGCCGCCAGCTGCGCACCCTTCGCCGATGCGTAGCTGGTGCCGAAGATGATGCCGGCCTCGTCGTAGCCCTTCATCAGGACGATGCGGGCATCCGGCGCGCCGTCGGTGTCGGCCGTGGCCAGGACGACCGCGTTCGGCTCGGGCAGTTCGGCGGCCACGACGTCGGCGAACCACCGGTCGAACTGCTCGACCCAGGTCGGCGCGAGCTCCTCCTCGCGCAGCCGGCCGTCGGTGTAGTCCCTGCGCATGCGGGAGAGGTCTGGCACGCCGTCATGCTGACACCGCCGGCCTCGCACGGCTCGCGAGGGGCGGCACGCACGCTCCCCCGCGTGTGCCCGGCGTGTCGGCACCGCCTAGGGTCGTCAGGCAATCGTGCGCGTCATATCCATGCGCGCACGGTCCCGCGCGCAGAGGAGCATGCGAGATGGCCGACGACTTCGTACCAGGACTGGAAGGCGTCATCGCCTTCGAGACCGAGATCGCCGAACCCGACAAGGACGGCGGTGCCCTCCGTTACCGCGGGGTCGACATCGAGGACCTGGTCGGCAAGGTGACCTTCGGCAACGTCTGGGCCTTGCTGGTGGACGGCAAGTTCGGCCCGGGCCTCCCGCCGGCCGAGCCCTTCCCGATCCCCGTCCACACCGGCGACGTCCGCGTGGACGTGCAGGCGGCGCTGGCGATGCTGACGCCGATCTGGGGTTACCGCCCGCTGCTCGACGATCGTGGCGGCCTCGTCGATGCGGCGCTGCGGCACCGCAGGGATGCCGATGCCGCGGGCGGACTGCGCGACGTAGGACAGCGCCATGACGGCGGCCCGGGCGAGCTCCTCGCGGGCCTCCTCGGCGTCGATGTCGAGCAGCGGGCGGTAACCCCAGATCGGCGTCAGCATCGCCAGCGCCGCCTGCACGTCCACGCGGACGTCGCCGGTGTGGACGGGGATCGGGAAGGGCTCGGCCGGCGGGAGGCCCGGGCCGAACTTGCCGTCCACCAGCAAGGCCCAGACGTTGCCGAAGGTCACCTTGCCGACCAGGTCCTCGATGTCGACCCCGCGGTAACGGAGGGCACCGCCGTCCTTGTCGGGTTCGGCGATCTCGGTCTCGAAGGCGATGACGCCTTCCAGTCCTGGTACGAAGTCGTCGGCCATCTCGCATGCTCCTCTGCGCGCGGGACCGTGCGCGCATGGATATGACGCGCACGATTGCCTGACGACCCTAGGCGGTGCCGACACGCCGGGCACACGCGGGGGAGCGTGCGTGCCGCCCCTCGCGAGCCGTGCGAGGCCGGCGGTGTCAGCATGACGGCGTGCCAGACCTCTCCCGCATGCGCAGGGACTACACCGACGGCCGGCTGCGCGAGGAGGAGCTCGCGCCGACCTGGGTCGAGCAGTTCGACCGGTGGTTCGCCGACGTCGTGGCCGCCGAACTGCCCGAGCCGAACGCGGTCGTCCTGGCCACGGCCGACACCGACGGCGCGCCGGATGCCCGCATCGTCCTGATGAAGGGCTACGACGAGGCCGGCATCATCTTCGGCACCAGCTACGCATCGGCGAAGGGTGCGCAGCTGGCGGCGAACCCCCGCGCGGCCATGGTCTTCCCGTGGCACGCGCTGCAGCGGCAGGTGCGGGTGACCGGCCGGGTGGAGCGGATCGGGGACGCCGCCTCCGACGGGTTGTGGGACCCGCGGCCGCGCGGCTCGCAGCTGGCCGCGGTCGCCTCGGTGCAGTCGACGGTCGTCGACTCCTGGGACGAGCTCGCCGACCGCGTGCGGCTGCTGGACGGGCAGACGCCCGAGGGCCCGGTGCCCCGCCCGGCGGTGTGGGGCGGCTACCGGGTCATCCCGGAGCGGGTCGAGTTCTGGCAGGGCGGTAAGGACCGGCTGCACGACCGGCTGCGGTTCGTGCGCGACGACGAGGAGGGCGGCGGCTGGATCGTGCAGCGGCTCGCCCCATGAAGAAGGACCCCGCTGCCCCCCACACCTCGCAAGCTCGGCGCGGGCCCCTGCAGCAGGGCCTCGACCCGGTCGAGGGGGCCAAGGCGGTCGAGGAGCCGGTGCCCCTGCAGCAGGGGCGCCCGCGGCAGCGGGCCTGGACGATCGACACGGCGCCGCTGCGCAATCCGGACTTCCGGCGGCTGTTCTGGGGCGTCGCCGCCACGATGCTCGGCCAGCAGATGACGCTGGTCGCCGTCCCGTTCCAGGTCTACGCGCTGACCGGCTCGTCGTTGCTGGTCGGGGTGACGTCGATCGTGGCGCTCGTCCCGCTGGTGGTCTTCGGGTTGCTGGGCGGGGCGATCGCCGACGCGATGGACCGGCGCACGCTGATCCTCATCACCTCGGTCGGTGCGGCGGTGACCAGCGCCCTGCTCGCGGCGCAGTCGCTGCTCCCCGGCGGGGGCAACCTCGTCGTGCTCTGGGTGCTGACGGCGTTCGTCTCGGGGTTCGCCGCGGTCAACCAGCCGACCCGGAGCGCGGTCATCCCGGCGGTCGTGGGTCCGGCCGGCGTGCCCGCCGCGAACGCGCTGGCGATGACGGTGCGCCAGGCGGGGGTGATCGTCGGGCCGCTGCTCGCCGGCGTCCTGATCGGCATGGGCGAGCTGTTCCTGACCTACCTGGTCGACGCGCTCGGTTTCCTGGTCGCCGCGATCCTGCTGCGCGGGCTGCCGAAGCTCCCGCCCGCCGGCGTGGTCGGACCGCTGCGGCTGCGGGCGGCCGTGCGGGGCGTCGGTGAGGGCTTCGGGTTCCTGCGCACCCAGCCGGTCCTGCTGATGACGTTCGTCGTCGACATCATCGCGATGATGTTCGCCTGGCCGCAGGCGGTGTTCCCGGAGCTGTCGGAGACCCGGTACGCCGACTCCCCGAACAGCCTGGGCTGGCTGTTCGCCGGCATCTCGATCGGGGCGCTGGTGTCGGGCCTCACCTCGGGCTGGGTGTCGCGGGTCGACCGGCAGGGTGCGGTGGTGCTCGCGGCGATCGCCGTCTGGGGGGTGGCGATCATCGGCTTCGGCCTGGCGCCCAGCCTCTGGCTGGCCGTCCTCTGCCTGGCGGTGGCCGGCGCCGGGGACATGGTGAGCGCCGTCCTGCGGTCGTCGATGCTCCAGCTGGCGGCACCCGACGACATGCGGGGTCGCATGCAGGGCGTGTTCATCGTGGTCGTCGCGGGTGGCCCGCGGCTGGGCGACCTGCGCGCCGGTGCCATCGCGAGCGCGGCGTCCGTGAGCGTGGCGATGGTCTCCGGCGGTGTCGTCGTCGTGGTCGCGATGGCCGTCACGGCGCTGGTCGTGCCGTCGTTCTGGCTGTTCCGGGCGTCGCGCTCGGCCAAGGAGACCAGCTAGGAGGCAACCCGCTGCCCGACGACGTGAACTCCCGGCGCGGGCCTCCGGCCGTCGGACCCCTCCCGGGCGCCGCCCCGAGTGCGGAGGGTGGGGAGGAAGGGGTCCTCTGTCAGGCGAGGGCGTGCGCGACCACCCTCAGGTCGGCGACCAGGGCGTCGTACGCCGCGGCCCGGGACTCGTCCGGCGTGCGCAGGATCGCCGACGGGTGGGTCGTCGCGAGCATCCACGTCTGCGCCGGGGCGCCCTCGTCCGGCTCGTCGTCGTCGGCCTCGTCCCCGTCGTCCACGACGGCAGTCAGCCCGGGCGGTGTCCAGGGGATCAGCCGGCCCCGGTCCTTGGTGATCCGGAAGGACGGCGCGATCAGGGCCTTGGCCGCCGTCGCGCCGAGGCAGACCACCACCTCCGGCTTGAGCACCTCGAACTCCGCCTCCAGCCACGGCCGGCACGCGCGCAGGTGCTCCGGGCCGGGCGTCTGGTGGATCCGCCGCTTGCCCTTCACGGTGAAGCGGAAGTGCTTCACCGCGTTCGTGATGTAGGTGTCCCTGCGGTCGATGCCGGCGTCGTCGAGCGCGCGGTCGAGCATCTTCCCGGCCGGGCCGACGAACGGCTCGCCCTTCCTGTCCTCCTGATCGCCGGGCTGCTCGCCGACGAAGACGATCCGAGCGGTCACGGGTCCCTCGCCGAAGACCGTCTGGGTGGCCGGCTCCCAGAGCTCGCACGCGCGGCACCCGGCCGCCGCCGACCGCAGCCCGTCGAGGCCGACTCCGCTGGGTGGCTGGGCGACGCCGTTCTCGGTCACACCTCGATGACACCGCAGGTCGCCGCCCGGCGCGACAGGGGACGGCCGATAGCGTGCCGGTCAGGACCGACGGCGGGAGGACACGTGCTCGAGTTCGACGGGCTCCACAAGAGCTTCGGCGACAACCGCGTGCTCGAGGGGGTGGGCTTCACCGTCGCGCCGGGATCGATGTTCGGGTTCTGCGGGTCCAACGGCGCCGGGAAGACCACCACCATGCGCATCGCGATGGGACTCCTGCGCGCGGACGCCGGCGAGGTGCGCTGGCGCGGTCAGCCGCTCGATCCCGACGTCCGGCGCCGGATCGGCTACATGCCAGAGGAGCGCGGCCTCTATCCGAAGATGAAGGTCGGCGAGCAGGTGGCCTACTTCGCCCGCCTGCACGGCCTCGACGCCGCCTCCTCACGTCGCGCGTCGGAGGAGTGGACCGAACGGCTCGGCCTGGCCGCCCGCCGCGGCGACGCCGTCGAGAAGCTGTCGCTGGGCAACCAGCAGCGCGTCCAGCTCGCGGCCGCCCTGGTCAGCCGGCCCGAGGTGCTCATCCTCGACGAGCCGTTCTCCGGGCTCGACCCCATCGGGGTCGACTCCCTCGCCGAGGCGCTGCTCGGCCAGGTCCGCGAGGGCGTGCCGGTCGTCTTCTCCAGCCACCAGCTCGACCTCGTGGAACGGCTCTGCGACTCGGTCGGCATCCTCGCCCGCGGCCGGATGGTCGCCACGGGCACCGTCGACGAGCTCCGGCGCCGGGAGACCGGCCGGCTGCTGCGCGTCGTCGTCCCCGATGCGGCTCCGCACTGGGCCGGCGCGCTGTCCGGCGTCCGGGTGGTCTCCGAGCAGGCCGGCGACACCGTGCTCGAGCTCGCCGACGGCACCGACGACCAAGCGGTTCTGGCGTCGGCGCTCCGCACCGGCCGGGTGACCCACTTCGCCTGGCAGCAGCCCACCCTGGTGGAGCTGTTCCGCGAGGCCGTCGCCACGCCCACCGCGCAGGAGGTGGCAGCATGAGCGAGCCGCGCGGGATCAGCAGCGCGTCGATGGTCCGCCTGGTGGCCGCCCGTGAGGTCCTCGCCCGCGTCCGCGACAAGAACTTCATCATCAGCTCGGTCGTGATCGTCCTGGTGCTGGTCGGCGTCCTGGGGCTGCAGGTCGCGCTGAGCTCGGGCAGCGACGTGACCCGGATCGGCATCGTGGGGGACGCGGCGCTGCGGACGGCGGTCGACACACAGGGCGAGGCCCTCGGCGTCGATCTCGAGATCACCGAACTGGACGACGACGCCGCGGGCCGCGCCGCCATCGAGGACGGTGACGTGGACTGCGTCCTCGTGGCGACGGGGAGCGGCGAGCCCGAGCTGCTGGTGGAGCAGTCGGCCGGCGCAGAGATGCAGGCCGTCGTCCAGGGGGCGGTGGCGCAGCTGTCGGTGTCCGAGCAGCTGCAGGCGGCAGGACTCACGGGCCTCGACGTCCCGGAGGTGGGGGTGACCGCCCTGGAGCCGGACGCCGACGCCGACGGCCAGCGGGTCATCGTCGCGATCATCGGCGTCGGCGTGCTCTACAGCCTGCTGATCCTGTTCGGGCAGTTCGTCGCCCAGGGCGTGGTGGAGGAGAAGGCCAGCCGCGTCGTCGAGCTGCTGCTGGCGACGATGAAGCCGTGGCAGCTGCTCGCCGGGAAGATCCTCGGCCTCGGGCTGCTCGGGCTCGCGCAGATGCTGCTGATCGTGGTGGTCGGCGTCGGCGGCGCGCTCGCCTTCGACCTCGTCGACATACCCGGGGAGATGGTGAGCACCGCGGTGTCGGTCGTCGTCTGGTTCGTGCTCGGCTACGGCTTCTACGCGGCGATCTTCGCCGTCGCGGCGTCCCTGGTGAGCCGGCAGGAGGACCTGAACACCGTGATCATGCCGACGACGCTCGTGCTCATCGGGGGCCTCGTCGTCGGGATCCAGGCCGCCGCCGATCCGGGCGGCGCCCTGGCACGGGTCACCTCGTACGTGCCGGGCCTCTCGCCACTGGTCATGCCGGTGCGCCAGGCGGCGGGCGAGGTCGCGGCGTGGGAGATCGCGCTGGCCGTCGTCCTGATGCTGCTCGCCGTGGCCCTCATCGTGCGGCTCGGCGGGCGGATCTACGCCGGGGCGCTGCTGCGCACCAGCGGCAGGACCAAGCTGCGGGAGGCGCTGAACGCCGAGCGCGGATGAGAAGAGGACCACTTTTCCCCCACGACTCGCAGGCTCGCCGCGGGTCCCTGAAGGGTGGCCTTCGCCTGGCGGAAGGAATCAGATTGGGCGCAACGGACCCGGGGTAGCCGGGCCGCATGGGTATGCAGCTGGGCTACACGATGATGACCGAGCAGGCCGGCCCGAAGGACCTGGTGGCCCACGTGGTCGCCGCCGAGGAGGCGGGTTTCGACTTCGCCGTCAGCAGCGACCACTACTTCCCGTGGCTGGACGAGATGGGCCACTCGCCGCACGCCTGGACCGTCCTCGGCGCCGCTGCCCAGGCCACCAGCCGCATCCCGCTGACCACGTACGTCACCTGCCCCAGCTTCCGGTACCACCCGGCCGTCGTCGCGCAGAAGGCCGCGACGCTGCAGATCCTGTCCGACGGCCGGTTCACCCTGGGACTGGGTTCGGGGGAGAACCTCAACGAGCACGTCGTGGGCGAGGGCTGGCCGCCGGCCGACGTCCGCCAGGAGATGCTCGTCGAGGCGATCCACATCATCCGCGACCTGTTCGACGGCGACGGCTACACCAACGCCCGCGGCGAGCACTTCGACGTGGAGTCCGCGAAGCTCTGGGACCTGCCGGACAAGCGGGTGCCGATCGGCGTCGCGGTGTCCGGTCAGCAGTCCTGCGAGATCGCCGGCGAGCTGGCCGACGTGATGATCGCCGTGGAGCCGCAGGGGGAGCTCGGCGAGTGGTTCGACGCCGCCGGCGGTGCGGGCAAGCCCCGGATGGGCCAGATGCCGATCAGCTTCGGGACGGACAGGGCCGCCGCGGTCACCCGGGCACACACCCTCTTCCGCTGGTTCGGTCTCGGCTGGAAGGTCAACGCCGAGCTGCCCGGCCCGCCGGCGTTCGACGCCGCCAGCCAGTTCGTCCGCGAGGAGGACGTCGCCGGCAGCATCCCCTGCGGCGACGACGTCGACGCGGTGCTCGAGGCGGCGAAGGAGTACGCCGACGCCGGCTTCACCCACCTCGCCCTCGTGCAGATCGGCGGCGACCAGCAGCAGCCGTTCATCGAGTGGTCGCAGTCGACCCTCATGCCGGCCTGGCGGGACGCCTTCGGGAGCTGACCAGCCACCTTGGGGTGAGGTCACCCGGACGGGAGACGCCAAGCGGCGTTCCGGCCGCCAAGATCAGCGGCATGACCGAGGACCTCGACGCGCGCCTGGCGCGCCTGCAGGGGTCCGACGACGTCTACGCCCTGATCGACCTCGGCTGCGACCTGGCCGACGTGGATCGGCAGGTCGACGCCGAGTGGTGCTTCCGCCGCGCCGCCGATCTGGGCGACAGCGTCGCGTCGTTCAACCTCGGCAACGCCCTGGCCGCCCAGAAGCGGTTCGCCGAGGCGGTCGAGGCCTACGAGGTCGCGCTCGACGCCGGCGAGCCCGACGCGTGGCGCAACCTCGGCAAGGTCCTCGAGGACCTCGGCGACCTCGCCGGCGCCATGCGCGCCTACCGGGGCGCGGTCGAGGCGG
>NZ_SPQM01000125.1 GCF_004570345.1 Blastococcus sp. CT_GayMR20
AAGGACGGCGGTTCGCCGCCGTCCCGCGCAGGCGTTCGAGGGCGGCCCGCCCGATGCCTGCGGGTAGACCGCTGGAGCCTGCCGGCAACGGCAGGCCTAGATGGATGACCGCCCATCGGGAGGCCGCAAGGCACCCGTGGACAGAACCCGGCGTACAGGCCGACTCGTCCGTCGCCTGTTGGCCGACCTGCCTCCTGCAGCTCGGCGGCATGATCGGTCGGGAGGGAGTCGCCATCCCTGCGAGCACGGCGGATGACTCGGAAGGCCTACTGACGATCGAGCTGCGGGCCACCAGATGCCGTAGGCCAGGCCGCCTCTGTCGACGCTTCCGGCGCTCCGAATCTGCCTTGCGTCGCCCTGTGCACGTCGACGCAGTTCAGACGCGGAGTTGGTACCAACGGGCGGCGGTTGCCCCGAGCACGTGGTGGAGAGCCGCCTCAGGCAGGCCCGATGTCGCCACTATCGACGCCATGTCTTGCCATGCGTGGCTGTAGCTCTTCCGCAACGTCACCACTGGCCAGTTGGACGCGATCATCGCGCGGTCTGGCCCGAAGCAATCCAGCGCCCAGGAGACGTACCGACGAAGAGTGGCGACGTTCCATTTCGCCCAATCGGTCAGGACATCGATCCCCAGTGACAATTTGACGGCGATGTTCGGCGAAGCCGCCAGCTCCGCGATCTGGTCGCCCCACGAGCCAAGGACCCCCGATTCGACTGGCGGCCGTGCCAGGTGACCGATGGCGATTCGCAGGTCCGGAAGGGCGCGAGCGACGCTTGCTACGGCGCGTCGTTGCGCCTCGGTCACCGGTACGACGTCCCAGGTCAAGCCCGCTGACGCTACCTCGGCGAGGACGGCCCTGTGCTCGTCCCGATACAGCCAATCGAGCGGGTCGGAGGCCACCAGGCAGCGGACGCCGCCCAGCCGGGGGAGGGAACGGATTCGGTCGAGCTCCCGGAATGCGTATCCGGGGTCCCTCAGCGGCAGCCATGCCACGACGCCGGCGACAGTCGGGACCTCGTCGGCGTACCCCCAGAGCCGGTCGTTCTCGTCGGGCGAGTCGACGGACTGCACCAACACCGTCGCGTCGACACCGCAACGGCGGAGATCCGGGGCCAGGTCGGCCCACTGGAAGTCTTTCGCCAGAGCGGCGTGATCATCAGACCGCCAGCTCTGGTCCTGGGCGGCCGTGCGCCAGTAGTGGTGATGCGCATCAACGATCGGCGCCATCACGCTCCCGTCCACTGCGGTCGGGAACCAGCGAGGAACGCCTCGACCCCGGCACGGAAGTCGGAGCTGCCGTAGCAGCGGCGCAGTATGTCGTCGGCCTCCACGCTCTGGACGGCCTTCTGAAGCCGCCGGTCGATCTCTTTGAGGCCGGCCAGCGTCAAGGGCGCCGAACGGCAGATGCGCTCGGCCAGCTCCCCGACGCGGGCTCCGATCTCCGCCTCCGGTACGACGTCGTGCACCAACCCCGCTACGTGCGCCTCCTGGGCGTCGATCAGGCGGGCGGTCAGGAGCATCGCCATGCTGCGCGAGGCTCCGAGGCGCGACTGAAGCCGCGCCACCACCCAGGGGGGCAGGCAGTTGCCCAGCGTTCGGGCGATGGGCGCACCGAACGTCGAACGCGGCGTGGCCACCACCACGTCAGCGCCGATGGCGATGGCGAGACCGGCGCCCACCGCGGGTCCGTCGATCAGCGCCACCACCGGGACGCGGACGTCGAGTAGCTCGGCGAGGACCGCGCCGACACGGTGCTCGTAGGCGACTCCGTCGCCGCCGTCGGTGAACTCGGTGAAGTGGCCGATGTCTGTGCCAGCAGCAAAGGCATGCCCCTCGGCGTCGCCGCGTACGACCACCACGCGGACGTCCGGGTCGGCCGCTATGCCGCGACAGGCGTCGGCCAGCAGGTCGTACATGTCCCAGGTGATGGCGTTCCGCTTGCTGGGATTGGAGAGAACCAGGGTCCAGACCTGCCCGCTGCGTTCGACTCGGACGTCGCCGGTGTCGCTCATCGGGCGGTCGAGCTGTTCCGGGCTTCCGCCAGAACCTCGTCGGTGTGCTCGCCGAGCATGGGCGGCGGTCGTCGGATCGATGTCGGTGTGCCGCTCAGCCGCATCGGTGAGCCGAGCACCCGCACTGTCCCCTGCTGCGGATGGTCGAACGACGCCACCATGCCGCGGGCCTCCACGTGCGGGTCGCCGCCGAGCACCTGCGAGTAGTCCCGGATGGGACCCGCGGGCACCCCCGCCTCCAGGAACAGCGCAAGCCATTCGTCGGTGCATCGGGTGGCCATCCGCTGCTCGAGCAGCTGGACCAGGTCGGCGCGATGGCGCATTCGGCCGGCGTTGGCCGCGAATCGCTCGTCGACGAGGAGCTCCTCCAGATCCAGGACGCCGCAGAGCCGGTGCCACAGTCGGTCGTTGTTGGCACCCACAGTGATGTACCCGTCGCGTGTTCGCAGCGCCTGGTAGGGGGCTGACATCCGGTTCGCCGAACCCAGTGCCTGGGGCGCGTCCCCAGTGTTCCAGTACTCCGTCGACTCCCAGACCGACATCGCCAGCGCCGCCTCGAACAGCGACGTCTCGAGGTACTGGCCCGCACCGGTTCGCAGGCACGACGACCAGGCGGCGAGGATGGCCGACGCGCAGAACAGGCCGGCGCCCAGATCGGCGACCGGCAGGCCGCTCTTGACCGGCCGCCCGCCCGGCTCGCCGGTGATGCTCATGACCCCGACCATCGCCTGGGCGATCAGGTCGTAGCCGGGGCGCTCGGCGTACGGCCCGGTCTGGCCGAAGCCGGAAATGCTGGCGTAGATCAGCCGCGGGTTGACCGCGGAGAGCGTTGCGTAGTCGACTCCAAGACGGGCAGCGACACCGGGACGCCAGTTCTCGATCACAACGTCCGCCGTGCGCACCAGCGAAAGGAACTGTCCGAGCCCCTCCTCGGACTTCAGATCCAGCGCGACGCTGCGCTTGTTCCGGTTCAGCGCCAGGAAGGCGGGGCTGTCCCCCCCATCGGGCGGAATTCCCCACGAGGTGCGGGTCTGGTCACCGGATCCGGGGTTCTCGATCTTGATTACGTCGGCGCCGAGATCGGCAAGCATCATGGTGCAGAAGGGTCCCGCCATCACCTGGGTGAGGTCGAGCACGCGCATCCCCTCGAGAGCTCCGCCTGATACCGTTCCGGCTCCGTCGTTCAACGTTCCTCCACTGTCCGTGCTTGATCACTGCGGGATGACGCCTCGCGTGCCTGTCGTGCGTGGTCCTCCACTCGTTCGGCGACGTACTGGGAGAGCAGCCCGGCGAGTGGCATCCGAAGGTCTGCCTGCCGTGCAGCCGCGACGATCTCCCAGGTGTCCTTGGTCCAGGTCCTGTCCCGTAGCTGGGTGCCGCCGGCCTCGTAGGCAGCAGCCACGCCATCGAAGAAACCCCAGTTCTCCGTGATCCAGGACGCGCCGGTGCCCGTCGCCACCGCACGGAACAGCGCCTCCTCGGCCACCCCGTAGGCGGCGGCCAGGTCCGCGGCCTCGTGGGCCGCGGCCAGCGAAGCGAACATCAGCAACTGGTTCGCCAGCTTGGTTGCCGCCCCGGCGCCGGACGGGCCCAGGTGCTGGATCTCCCGGCCGACGCACTCGAGGACCGGCCGTGCCGCATCCAGGACGGCGGAATCGCCGCCGACCATCACGGTGAGCGTGCCGGCGAGGGCGCGGTCGGCGCCTCCGCTGACGGGGGCGTCTAGCACGTCGATCTCTCGGGACGCCGCCTCCTCCGCCAGCATGCGGGCCGTCACTGGGAGCACCGTGCTGTGGACCAGCACTGTGCTGCCGGGGCGCAGTGAGGCGATCAGTCCGGTACTACCGCTGAGGAGCTCCGCGACAGCCTTGTCGTCCGGGACAGCGAGCGCGATGACGTCGCAGTCGGCGAGCTCGCTGGCCGAAGTCACGACCCGCGCCCCCTCGGCGGCACAGGGCGCGCACTTGCCGGGGTCACGGTCCAGCACGGACAGCGTCCAGCCGTCGCGCGCCAGCCTCAGCGCCATCGCCTGACCGAGGTTGCCTAGACCGACGAAGCCGATGTGCGTGTCGTCCCGGCCCCGCATGTGCCGGCCTTCCTGCGGGTGGGCACCTTCGCGTGTCCTCATCTCTAGAACCCGAAGAGTCTCGGGAGGAAGAGGATGACGTCTGGCGCGAGGGCCATGAGGGCGAGCAGGCCGATAAGGACGGCGAGGAAAGGCATGATCGCGCGTGAGACGTCCTCGATCGTCGTCTCCGCGATCCGCGCCGTCACGAACAGGCAGACACCGACCGGCGGTGTCGCGACTCCGAGAGACAGTGCGATGGTGACGATCACGCCGAGGAACAGCGGGTCGATGCCAGCGGTCGAGGCGATGGGGACCAGGACCGGCGTCAGAACGATGATCGCGGCGACGGTGTCCAGCACCATGCCGATGATCATCAGCAACACGACGATGACCAGCATGAGCAGCCAGGATTGCGTGATGTTGGCGGTGAAGAGTGTCGCCAGCTGCGTCGGGATCTGCTCGAAGGCGAGGATCCACCCAAAGGCGTTGGCAATGGTCATGACCAGCATGACCACACCTGTGGTGATTGCCGTGTTGATCAATACCTGCGGCATGTCCTTCAGCGTGAGTTCGCGGTACACGAAGAAGGACACGACGAAGGCGTAGACGACACCGAGCGCGCCCGCCTCCGTCGGCGTGACCATCCCGCTCAGGATCCCGCCCATGATCACGACGGGCAGCAGCAGAGCGGGGAGAGATTCTCGCGCCGACTGCAACCGCTCGCGGGCGGTCGAGCGCACCTCGACCGGCAGCCCGAGCCTGATCGACACCCTGCGGATGACGATCGCCAGGCCGATGCCGAATGCCAGCGCAGGCACGTAGCCTCCGACGAACAGGCCGCCTATGGACACCCCGGCGATGCCGCCGTAGACGACCATGGGGATGGACGGCGGAATGATCGCCCCGAGGCTGCTCGACGAGGTCTCGACGGCCGCGGCCATACCCTTGGGGTAGCCGGACCTTCGCATCGCCGGGATGGTGATTGAGCCGGTACCCGCCGAGTTCGCTATTGACGATCCCGAGAAGCTGGCGAAGAAGGCACTCGCGACGAGTTCGACGATCCCCATGCCCCCGCGTCGGTGGCCGACCAGGGTGTGGGCGAAGCCGACCAGCCGCTTGGATATGCCGCCGCGGCTCATGATCTCGCCGGCGAGCACGAAGAATGGGATGGCCGTCAGGGTGAACGAGTCAGCGCCGGCGAACATCTTCTGCGGAAGGGTCCCGAGGTTGACGTTCGGTTCGAAGACCAGCAGGAACGCGAGGGTGCTGATGCCGAGGGCGAACGCGATCGGGATCCGTCCGGCCAGCAGGACGGCGAAGATCGAGACCAGAGCGACGCCGGTCATCGGGGAACCCCCAGCTGGTCATCGTCCGGCGTGTCGAGGACGTGGGTGTCTCCCGCGCGTGCGGCCTGGACCATGACGAACATGTCGCCTAGGACGTGCAGGAGCATGAGGATCCCTGACACAGCGATCGGCAGGTGGCTCCACGCCACCGAGATGCCGAGGATGGGGGTCGTCGTTCCGAATGTGATGCTCTGCTGCACGAGTTCCACGGCCGCTTTGACCAGTACGACCAGGAAGGCAGCGACGAGCGCCTGGCCGAACAGGACGATGGAGAACCGCGGCCACTGGGGCAGACGGTCGACCAGCATCCCGATCGCCAGATGGGCGCCGCGGCGCAGCGCGACGTAGGCGCCGAGGAAGCTCATCCAGACGAAGATCAGGCGGCTCATCTCCTCCGCCCAGGCGATGCCACCGGAGAACACGTAGCGCGCCACGACGTTCGTGGAGACCAGCACGACGAGCCCGAGGGTGAGGGTCGCCGTCAGCGCCTCAACGCTGACGGCGACCACCCCGTACGCCCGCCTCACGGCAGCGACCATGGTCAGCGCTCGGACCGGATCGCGTCGTAGAGCTCTTGCGTGAACGCCTCGCCGACGAACTCCTTGTACAAGTCTTGCGTCTGCTCCCGGAAGGCATCGACGTCGGGCTCGTCAATCTGCATGCCTTCGGCCTCGAGCTTCTCGGTGAGGTCGGCGGTCAGCTCGGCTGTCTGCTCGCGCTCGAACTCCATGGCCTCGGTCGCTGCCTCGCGGATCGCCTCCTGGGTCTCCGGAGTCAGGCCGTCGAACCACTGCGGGTTCACAGCGGCCACCACGAACGACATCAGGTGGTTGGTCAGCGAGAGGTAGCGCTGCACCTCCTGGAGCTTGGCGGGGTAGATGTTGATGATCGCGTTCTCCTGGCCGTCGATCGTCCCCTGCTGGAGCCCGGTGTAGACCTCGCCGTACGCCATAGCGACACCGCTGCCCCCCAGCGCCTCGGTGATGGCGAGATTGACAGGGCTCTGCGGACTCCGGATCTTCAGCCCCTCCACATCGGACGGCTCGAGGATCGGCCGGTCGTTGTTCGTGTAGACACGCTGTCCGTTGTCGCCCCAGCCGAGCACCAGGAGGCCCTTGTCCAGCAGCGCCGCCTCCAGCTGATCGCCCACCTCACCGTCCAGGACGCGGAAGGCGTGCTCCGGGTCGTCGAAGACGTAAGGCTGGCTGAGCACCTGCACCTCTGAGGCGAAGCCACCCAGCGGGTCGCTGCTGACCATGGTCATCTCGATCGCGCCGGCCTGGACGTTCTCCACGACCTCCTTCTCCGCGCCGAGCTGGGCGCCGGGGAAGACCTCGATGGTGATCGCGCCGTCAGTCTTCTCCGTCACCAGCTCCGCGAACTTCTCGGACACGGTGTCGAAGTGGCTGCCGTCGGCGCAGCAGTGCGCCAAGCGCACCGTCTGCGCCTCCTGCTTGGCGCCGGCATCCTCGCCCTGCGCCTGCCCGCCGCATGCGGCGAGGAACAGAGCGCTCCCGAGGACAAGAGTCCCCGGACGACGATGCGTACCTGTGCGGCGCGTACGCCGCATTCCCATGGTCTTCACGAGACCCTCCAATGTGAGCGCTGAAGTGTGATTGCCTAGCGGTGTGGGACTGGCTGTGCCGCGGCGTCGTGGACGCCCTTCTCGGCCCTCCGATTCCCGCGCCGCGGGGGAGGGGCGCTGACCTCAGCGGACGGTGTCGTCCAGGGGCCAGCCGAGCTTTTCGTAGAGCCGACGGCGGCCGGCCTTGTCGTTCTCCGACTCCTGGCGTGCGTACTTCGCGACGTCTTCGGCGTGCTCGATCGGCACGCAAATGGCCCCGTCCCCGTCGGCCACGATGACGTCGCCAGGGCGCACGAGCACACCGCCGATGTTCACCGGGACGTCGGTGCTATCGAGTTCTACGCGGCCCTGCAGCATCTTCTGGGCGCGGAACTTCCCGAAGATGGGGACGCCCTGGAGCACGCACTCGTCACGATCCCGTACCCCGCCGCTGGTCAGCACCCCGACGGCTCCGGACGCGTACCACTCCAGGGAGTTGTTGGAGCCGACCTCTCCTACGTCGAGACCGGCTGACTCGATGACGATGAAGTCGCCGCCCTGCAGGGTCTCCGTCATGCGCATGGACACGACCTCGCCGTACCAGTAGTCGTACGCCCAGCCTGTGTACTCGTCCGGCGTAATACCGGGAGGCACGACCTTCTGGGACGGCCGCAGCCGGATGGTGCGTGCGATTCCGACGGCCTTGGCTCCCTGGAAAAGCGGGCCGATGTCGCCCGAGATGCTGCCCTTCGTGTGGAGGCCCACCCAGTCCATCCCGTCCCGCACGTCTGTGACGCGTAGGCCGTCGAATAGGGCGCGGACGTCCTCGTTCTGCATGTCGCTCCTCAGTGAGATGCCGGTCTGTGGTGCCAGGGATGTGGCCCAGCACACCTTCCGGAATGCAGATTGTCTACACTAGACAGACGACAGCAGCAAGGGTCGGGCGCGAAAAGTCGGCCTAGGCTGTGGACACTGGACGGGAGGCGGGCACATGAACGGCGAGATCGGACCGACAGGCCCTCTGAACGGCCACGATGCACGGCTGGACCCACCGAGCCTCGTGCAGATGGCGGCGAGCGAGATCCGCAACATGATTCTTTCCGGGCAACTGGGGCCCGGGGAACGTCTGCTCGAAGAGCGGCTCACCGAGTATCTGGGTATTAGCCGACCTCCGCTGCGGGAGGCGCTGCGGCTCCTGGAGCATGAGCGCCTCATCGTCACCCAGCCTCGTCGAGGGTCGACGGTGGCCACGCTGACCGATCAGGACGTCTACGAAATCCTGACACTCCGAAAGGCGCTCGAGCGCATGGCCGTGGAGCTCGGCGTGCCGGTGAGATACCCCGAGCGGCTAGAGGCCTGCTGGGACGCGCTCGCCGAGATGGAGAAAAGTGCCGCGGCCCAGGACCGGGCGTCGCTGGTGCAGAACGGCTACAGGTTCCATGCAGCGATCGTCGCCCTTGCGCGCCACAGCCGTCTGGAGGAGATCTACGCGTCGGTGCACCAGCAGCTACTCCTGTGCATGGCTCGGAATCTCCATGCGCGGGAACGGCACTACGAGGACCTCGCGCATCACGTCAACCGGCACCGTCACTTGCTAGAGCTGATTGCTTCAGGAGACCAGGAGGCCGTTCTGTCGGAGCTCGCCGTGCACGGCGAGCAGTCCTTCGTGGGCGGAGAGACGAGTCCGAGCGCCTAACTAGGCGTCGCGTCCTGCGGGGCGGGCCACGTGTTCTCTATCGAGCAGGTCGCCGCTCTCTTCTCGCACGCGCTGTAGGTGCGCCCCCAGCGTGGCGCGGGCGGCGTCAGGATCACGGGCGACAACGGCGTCGTAGATGGCCCGGTGCTCATCGAGGGTGCGCCCCTGGGAAGCCAGGTAGGCCATCGGCGCGCGGTAAGACGCTCGCAGGCAGTCGTTGATCGGCTCTACGAGCAGGGCTAGGACCGGGTTGCCCGACGCCTTCCCCAGCAGGGCGTGGAAGCGGATGTCCTCCGCGAGGCTGCGCTCGTAGTCGGTGCCCACCGCTGCTGCGGCGTCCAAGGACAGCCGCAGGTCAGCCAGGTCCGTCTCGCCCCTGTGGGCCGCGGCGAGCTCGGCGACGCGCCCCTCAACAAGGAGGCGGACATCCATCAGCTGGTCGAAGGCGGCCGACCCGGCTTGCAGGAGCAGGGAGTAGTGGGCGGCGATGGGCGCTCCGGAGGGTTCGGCAACCACCATGCCCCGGCCCGCGCGAATGTCCACCAGGCCGCGCTGCTCCAGCATGCGGGCCGCCTCGCGCACCACCGTGCGGCTCACCGCGTACCGCTCCGCGAGCTGCGGTTCGGTGGGCAGCTGGCGGCCCGCCACTAGACCTCCGCTGAGGATCTCGGACTGGATCGCATCTGCGACGACTTCCGGTAGTCGCTGTGGTCGGGCGCCGTCGGCTGCCATGCGCTTCTCCTTGACCTCGGCAATCATATGATGATAGGACGAACCTTCCGATTCCGACGAGGCTACGGAAGATCACGTGACTCCCACTGAGTACTTGGACAGCATCGCCCCAGCTGATCCGGCGGCCCTGCTGATCGGCCGTCTGCACGATCCTCGGCTCGGCGGCCCGGCCGTCGTCGTGCTGCGAGGCAACCGGCTGGTGGACATCTCCTCTGTCGAGCCCACCGTGTCCGATCTGCTGGAGCGGGGGGATGCGGTCGAGATTGCGCGCCGCGCGGAGGGTACCGGCTCCTGGTCGTTGGAGGAGGTCCTCCGCGCCACCCTCGCCGGTGACCGGTCCCGTCCGTACCTGCTGGCCCCCTCGGACCTTCAGGTCATCAAGGCTGCGGGCGTCACGTTCGTACGCAGCATGCTGGAGCGTGTGATCGAGGAGCGCGCCGCCGGCGACCCCGACCGGGCGACGGCGATCCGCGCCCGGCTGGCTGATGTCATCGGCGGCGCCATCGGCTCCGTCCGGCCTGGGTCGGAGGAGGCGGAACGCGTCAAGCAAGTGCTCATCGCCGACGGCCTCTGGTCGCAGTACCTCGAGGTCGGAATCGGTCCGGACCCGGAGATCTTCACCAAGGCGCCGATCATGTCGGCGGTCGGCACCGGGGCCGAGATCGGCGTCCTCTCCCGCTCGTCCTGGAACAATCCCGAGCCAGAGCTGGTCTTGGCGGTGACGTCGCAGGGGACGCCGGTGGGCGCCATGCTCGGCAACGACGTGAATCTCCGCGACTTCGAGGGCCGCAGCGCGCTGCTGCTCACCGAGGCGAAGGACAACAACGCCTCCTGCGCGGTGGGCCCGTTCATCCGGCTCTTCGACGACTCGTTCACCCTCGACCACGTCCGCACCCTCGACATCCGGCTGCGGGTGGTGGGCCGCGATGGCTTTGTCCTCGATGGGGTCAGCTCGATGTCCGAGATCAGTCGCGACCCGCTCGAGTTGGTCGCACACGCCGTCGGGCCGCACCATCAGTACCCCGACGGTTTCCTCCTCTTCACCGGCACGCTGTTCGCGCCGACCGAGGACCGCGACGAGCCGGGCCAGGGGTTCACCCACAAGGAAGGGGACGTCGTCTCCATCTCGACGCCGCTGCTCGGCGGTCTCGTGAACACGGTGACCGCGGCGGAGCGGGCGCCGGAGTGGACGTTCGGCGTGCGTGCGCTAATGCGCAATCTGGCGGCGCGCGGCCTGCTGACCGCGTCGGAGCGCCCGACCAGCCGGGTCGGAGCCCCGGCGTGACGCGACTCGTTGTCGTCACCGACCAGGCGTTCGGCGGTGTCGAGCGGGAGGCCGCCATTGCCGCCGGCTTCGGAGCGCGGTTCGCGGAGCACCACTGCCGCACAGAGAAGGAGACGATCGCGGCCGTCGCCGGTGCCTCGGTGGCGTTCGTGAACTTCGCCCCGATCACGGAGTCTGTCCTGGAGCGGCTGAAGCCGGAAGCACTCGTCATCAGGTACGGCATCGGCGTCGACAACGTCGACCTTGACGCCGCCCGCCGGCTGGGTGTCTCGGTCGCGAATGTGCCCGACTACGGCAGTGACACCGTGGCTGACCACGCCGCCGCCAGCCTCCTCGCGCTACTGCGCCGGATCCCGCACTACGACCGGGCCATCCGCGCGGATGGCTGGACCTTGCCGACGGACGTCGGACCCGTGGTGGGGTTCGGCTCGACCACGGTGGGGCTAGTGGGGACGGGGCGCATCGGGTTGGCGCTGGCGGGTCGCCTCGTCCCATTCGGCATACGGGTCATCGCCCATGACCCATACGCTGACGCGGACCTCACCGCCGCGGCCGGCGTGGAGCTAGTCGGTCTGGACGAACTGCTGACGTCCTCGCATGGGATCTCCCTGCACGCGCCGCTCACCGACGAAACGCGGCGCTTGATCAACGCAGACACGTTGGCCCGCATGAGGCCAGGGGCGGTGCTGGTGAACACCGCGCGCGGCGGCCTGGTGGACTCTCTGGCGCTCGCGGGGTCACTGGAGCGGGGACACCTGGCAGGTGCGGCCCTGGATGTGATGGAGCCCGAGCCGCTGCCTCTTGACTCGCCGCTCCGGACGGCGCCGGGGGTCGTGCTGACCCCGCACGCCGCCTTCTACTCCGACGACTCGCTCGCTGCCCTCCAACGCCTTGCGGCCGAGGAGGCGGGCCGATACCTCGCCGGTCAGCCCCTCCGGTGCCGCGTCGTCTGAGCAACCAGTCCACTAGTCACCGGCATACGCCGAACATCTATTGCACGTCAGCGGGAGGACGACCCAATGGAGCTCCTGAACCACATCGACGGCCGATGGGTGCCGTCGACCGGCGAGGGCATGACGGACGTCAACCCGTCGGACGTTACCGATGTCCTCGGCGAGTACGGCGCCGCAACCGAGGACGTGGCGCAGAGCGCGGTCGCCGCGGCCGCTGCCGCTTTTCCTGCTTGGTCCCAGTCGTCGGTGCAGCAGCGCTTCGACGTCCTCGACCGGGCGGGGAGCCTCATCCTCGAACGGCGTCAGGAGCTGGGCCGGCTGTTGGCCCGCGAGGAGGGCAAGACCGTCGGCGAGGCGACCGCCGAGGCCACGCGCGCGGGGCAGATCTTCAAGTTCTTCGCGGGCGAAGCGCTGCGCGGGGGCGGTGAGCTCCTCCCGTCCGTCCGGGAAGGATTGGACGTAGAAATCCTGCGCCGACCCGTGGGCGTCATCGCGCTGATCACGCCGTGGAACTTTCCGATCGCCATTCCGGCGTGGAAGGTGGCACCGGCCCTCGCCTTCGGGAACACGGTGGTCCTGAAGCCCGCTGAGCTGGTCCCCGCTTGTGCGGTGGAGCTGGTGCGGATTCTGGAGGAGTCGGGCCTGCCCTCAGGCGTCCTCAACCTCGTCCTGGGGTCCGGGGCCGTCGTGGGTGACGCGCTGGTCAGGTCGCCGTCGGTCTCTGCTGTGAGCTTCACCGGATCCGACGTGACCGGGCGCGGGGTCGCCGCCGCGTGCGCCGCCGCCGGCAAGCGGGTGCAGGTGGAGATGGGCGGCAAGAATCCGCTTGTGGTACTCGACGACGCCGACCTCACCGTCGCCGTCGAGGCCGCCGTCAACGGTGCATTCTTCTCCACGGGTCAACGTTGCACGGCGTCGTCGCGGCTGATTGTCACCGCCGGTATCCACGACCGGTTCGTCGACGCTGTCCAGAGGCGGCTCGCGACACTCACCATCGGCCACGCCCTCGAGGCAGCAACGGACATCGGCCCCGTCGTGGACCGCCGACAGCTCGACAAGGACCTGGAATACCTCGTTACCGCAGCCCAGGAGGGGGGCGAGGTGCTGGGCGGTGACCGGGTCGACCGGCCGACGGACGGATTCTTCATGAGCCCGGCCCTCGTCCTGAGCACGACCAATGAGATGCGCATCAACCAGGAGGAGGTCTTCGGCCCCGTCGCCTCCGTGATTCGCGTCGAGAATTACGACGAGGCGCTGACGGTCGCCAACGACACGCGGTTCGGGTTGTCGGCGGGAATCTGCTCGACGTCCCTCGCCGCCGTGACGCACTTCAAGCGGCATGCCGAGGCCGGCATGGTGATGGTCAATGCGCCGACCGCGGGGGTTGACTACCACGTGCCTTTCGGTGGCTCCAAGGCGTCGAGTTACGGCCCGCGAGAACAAGGGTCGTACGCACGGGAGTTCTTCACGACGGTGAAGACGGTCTACGTCAATCCGGGGCAAATTGATCAGCAGTCCCCCTGAAGGAACCGGCGTGTTCGGCGACCGATATCTGCCTCCGCAAGCAGATTGCCGATCGGGACGGATTGCATGACCGCGTCGTTCGCCGGCGCGTCCAAGGTCGTGGCCCCGGGGCAGTCAATGAGAGCTTGTGCCGAACTTGGGCCAGTTGATCGCACCCGGTGCAAGCGCAATCAGCGGCTCTCGTCGGTAGGGCAGAGATGATGTTGTTCGTCGTCCCAGGGTTGCTCGTGCTGTTGTGCGCACGAACGCTCGCGAGGTGGGTCGTTGACCCAGACGACGCCTTCCCCAACGGCGCCCCGTCCACAGGTGACCCGCAGATCGACGTGAGCCATCTGTGGACATGGGGGTACCGGACGGTCGGCTTGATCGTGATCGGCATTGGTCTGCTGGCACATTGCCTGCCGATTGATCCTTGATCTCACGCCCTTCATGAACACTGGTGACCGGTGTGGCTCGGTAAACCCCACCCGGAGCAAGGTCAAGAAAGGACGGCGGTTCGCCGCCGTCCCGCGCAGGCGTTCGAGGGCGGCCCGCCCGATGCCTGCGGGTAGACCGCTGGAGCCTG
>NZ_SPQM01000126.1 GCF_004570345.1 Blastococcus sp. CT_GayMR20
GGGTGAACCGGTCGACGTCCACCCCGGGTGACAGCTGCGCCATGCGGGTGCGGTCCGCGAGCGCCGGCGCCAGCCGGCCGCGGGTGTACTCGCTGATGTAGGTGAGGACGTCGAGGTGCCCGGCGATGCGCTGCATCAGCTGGCGGGGACCCGGCAGGGCCACCCAGCCCGTCTCGTGGCCGTGCGTGATGCCGACCAGGTGACCCACGCCGGCCGACCGCAGCGCGGGGGCGATCAGGCCCAGCGGCGCCGCCGCGCCGAACAGGGAGCTGTCGCACCCGTGCCGCCGGGCCAGCTCGGCCGCCGTGCGCGCCACGCCACCGGTGGGCAGCAGCATGCCGGTCGGGTACCGGACGACGGGATAGGGCAGCGCCGCGTCGTACTCCTCCCAGCCCGGCGCCCGGGAGGCCAGGACCACGATCGACTCCGGCGGCCGCCGGGCCAGCAGCGCGGCCACGAAGGTCTGGATGCCGCCCTGCCGGGGCGGGAAGTCGTTGGTGACGACGAGCGTCCGGTTCACTGTCCGGCCAGCCGTTCCCAGTCGGCAGCCATGGCCACCCGCTGCGCCGCCGTGGGGTGGGACCCGAAGAACCACTGCCAGGCCACCGGCGGGTCGGGATCGGACAGGTTCGTGACCGCCAGATCGCGCTGCATGTCGACGAAGGCCGCCGGGTCGGCCGTGAGGTCCAGGGCATGGACGTCGGCCCGTGCCTCCACGTGCCGGGAGACGAGGTTCTGCACCGGCGTGGAGGCGAGCGTGCCGACGGCCAGCAGGAAGAGGAGGAGCGGCACGACGCGCGGGTCGCCGACGGACTCGGCCCCGGCGCGGCGCAGCACGCGGCGCGAGGTGAGCAGCCACCCGAGCGCCGCGACGCCGGCACCTGCGCCGAGCGCGCCGATCAGAGTCCCGGTGAGGACGTCGTCGGTGGCCACGTGGCCGAGCTCGTGGGCGACGATCGACTCGACCTGGTCGTCGGGCAGCCGGTCGAGGACCGTGTCGTAGACGACGATCCGGCGGGTGGACCCGAAGCCGGAGACGTAGGCGTTCAGGGCCGTCGTCCGGCGCGAGGCGTCGGAGACCAGCACGTCCTCGACCGGCGTGCCGTTCTCGTCCGCCAGGGCGAGCAGGTCGGTGCGCAGCTGCCCGGACTCCAGCGGCGTGAACGTGTTGAAGGCGGGCTCCATGAGGACCGGCCAGAGGAACGAGCCGACCACCACCAGGGACGCCGCACCGGCGCCCGCCCACGCCCACCAGGTCCGCGGCACCCGGCGGGCGAGCCAGACCAGCGCGAGCAGCCCGAGCGCGGTGAGGGCCGCGTCGATGGCGGTGGAGACGGCGACGTCCCGGAGCCAGAGCGCCCAGCTGCGGGTGGACAGCCCGTAGCGGTGGCGGACCACCTCCCCGTACGCCGACAAGGGCAGCGTCACCAGCCGCCCGACCACAGCGAGGGCGAGGACACCCAGGAGGACCTGCCAGGCCCAGCCTCCGCCGAGCGGCGCGGCGACGGCGCGGACGAGGCGACCGCCCAGCCGGGTGAGCGCGAGGACGGCGGAGACGGTGAGGCCCAGCAGCAGGGACACCAGCGACGCGGGCCGGAGAGCGGCGGCGAACGACTCGGCCCGCCGGAGCTGGTCGGCGGTCAGGCCACCGGTGGGATCGACCTGAGTGCGGCCACCCGGCGGGACGGCGAGCACGTCCCACGGCGTCCGCAGGACGATCACGAGGACGAGCGCGGCACCGAGGACGACGGCCGTGACCAGCGCTGCGCGACGGCCGCCCGCGTCAGCCCGCACGCTCGCCCACCCGGGCGATCCTACTGAGCGGGCGAGGGCCGGTGACCCCGGACGGGATCACCGGCCCTCGCCGCGGCCGCCTGCAGGGGCAGGGGCCGTTCTCAGCCGATGCGACGGGCGTGGGTGAATCCGCTCATCGAGTTGAAGTCGACGACCATGACGGGCTTGCTCGACGTCGACGCGTGCACCATCTTGCCGTTGCCGACATACATGGCGACGTGGCTGGTGGGGCTGTAGTAGAAGAGCAGATCCCCCGGCTGGAGGTCGGAGACAGCGACCGGTGAGCCCATCCGCGACTGGCTGCTGCTCGAGTGCGGCAGGCTCACCCCGGCCGCCGAGTACGCGTACTGCGTCAGGCCCGAGCAGTCGAACGCGTTCGGACCGCCGGCGCCCCAGACGTAGGGGTCGCCGACCTGGGCCAGCGCCGTTTCCACGGCCACCTGGGCGGCGCCGCTGGGAGCCCCGACCCCGGTCGGCACCGCCTGCACCTGGGTGCCCCCATGCGCCTGGCTGACCGCCTGCTGCTGCGGAGCGCTCAGCGCCGCGTACTGGCGCTGGAAGTCGGCGATCTGGGCCTCGAGGTCCTGCTGCTGCGCAGCGATCTGATCGACCGACCGCTGCGCCTCCGTCTGTGCTGCATCAGCGGCCGCCTCGGCGGACTCGGCCTGCTCGGAGGCGAGGGCGACCTCGGCCAGGGAGTCGCTGGTGTACCCGGCGATGGCGTCGAGAGTGCCCATCTGGTGCAGCAACTCGTCGGCGGAATCGCTGGTCAGCAGCACGTCGAGGTGGGACAACCCCTCGCTCGTGTACGCCGACCGCGCGAGCTGGCGGATCTGCCCGTCGAGGGCGACGAGCTGCTGCTGGGCCTCCGCCGCCGCCTGCTCGGCGCCGGCGACGGCCGCCTGCTGCTGCTCGAGCCGGACCTTGGCCTCGTTCAACTGCTCGGTGACGACCTCGAGCTGGTGCTCGGCGTCCGCGACGCGCTGAGCGGCTTCCGCGGCTGTGGTCGCGTCACCCGGGACGGCAGCGGCGGTGCCCGGGAGAACGGTCAGCGTGAGCGCCGCGGTGGCCCCGAGGAGGAGTCCGGAACGCAGCCATCCGACGTGACCGGGACGAGCGCGACCGGCCGGGGAATCGGTGCTGAGCTGTTCGAGGGCGTGCGGCAGTACGGCGTGTGGGGTCGCCACGAGCGGCGGCTCTCCGTTTCTTCCTCTGCAACCGCCTACCGAGTTAGCTGACGGGTTCGGGCTGGGAAGACTGGCCCTATCCCCTGCACACCGGCGAGCCGGCCCTACAGGGGAACTCACCCCAGGACTGCGGTGGGTCCCCGGTTCGCCGTCGGACGCATGTCACGCCCTCGGGCAATTCGGCGGTGTCCGGCCGAGGCCGCCCTTCTGCGGGCGACGACCACTCGGTCGAACGGCGACGACCCTACGACCGTGATGTTGCCGTGACAAACGGAGGCTCCTGGGGCGGGTGTGACGAACGTCCCGATGCGTGGCGTTCGCGCAGGTCAGGCGCGTTCCACGACGGGGATGTGACCTGACCCGGACTGGTCCGTCCGGTACCCGTCAGCCGGTCCGGCGACCGCCGGCGGGCCCGTCCCGGTGGCCCTCGCGGTGTCGCAGCGGGGGCACGAGGCCGACGTCGGCGAGGGCCCGGACCGCACGCCGCTCGACGTCGTCGAACTCCACCACCACTCCGGGCGGGGGCACGACGACGTCCTCCGCGGCCGGTCCGGCCGGCGGCTCGGCAGCGGGGTCGCCGACGCGCACCCGGGCGGTCATCGGGACCACCACCGGGTCGGTGCTCTGCCAGCCGGGCGGTGCGCCCAGCAGGACGGTGACGACGCAGTCGGCGCAGCCCGTGCCCCGGGCGGTGCAGGTGTCGCAGTCGATCAGCATGTCTGGTTCTCCTCCGTGAGTCGTTCCGCACGGTAGGAGGGGCCACCGACAATTCCCCGCGGCCGGCCTCAGGTGCCGGCGAACTCCCAGTGCCACGGCTCCTCGCGCCCGCGGCCCGGCTCGGCCCAGTCGGGGTGCAGGAAGCCGAAGCGCGCCGAGTTCGCCTTCATCCAGCTGTACTGCGGGGTGCCGAACTGCTCGATGCCCCCGCAGAGGTCGACGGCCAGCCCCCACCCGTGGTTGCTGGTGCCCGGCACGGCGGCCAGGGCCGGCTTCTGCCCGTAGAGCCGCACCTGACTGGCGTAGGTGCGGTAGGAGTCGGTGATGCAGATCGGCGTGCCGAAGGCCCCGGCGAAGGCGGTCGACATCGCCCGGTAGGCCGCCGCGGCGTCGCACCGCAGCGCGTGCCCGGCCACGCCCAGGGGGCACATCGCGCTGGGTGGGATCAGCCCGTTGGGATAGCCGCCCCAGGCGCGGGCCCCGTCGTAGCTCGGCGGATAGACGGTGTTGCCGCACTCGACCTCGAGCGCGCCGCCGGTGGGTCCGGGGGCCGGCACCGGCGCGCGCTGGCCCAGGCTGGGCCGCCCGATGCCCAGCACCTGGTCGGCGGGCAGGGTGCGGACGACGACCGCGCCCGCGCGTCCGTCGGCGGCGAGCATGGTCTGGGGATCCAGGGCGACGCCGACGTGACCCAGTCCCGACTCGGCGTTGCCGAGGAACACGAGGTCGCCGGGCAGCACGTCGGCCGCGCCGACAGGGGTGGTGACGGCGAACAGGTCGTCCTGCGTGCCGGGCAGCGCGATCCCGGCGCGGCCGTAGACCGACTGCACCAGCGATCCGCAGTCCCACGACTCCGGCCCGGCCGTGCCGGGCGCGTAGGGCCGGCCGAGGGCCTCCATGGCGGCCGAGACGGCGGTGAGGGTCTCCCCCGGGAGGACCAGGAGGGACGTCGGCTGGCGCGGGAGCTGCGCGGCGCCCGGCTGCGCTCCACCGCCACCGGCCCCCACGGGCACGAGGCCCCCGGGGAGCCCGGCCGCCGGGTTCCGCAGCGCGGCCGCAGGCGTACCGGCGACGCCGGCCGCGGTGAGCTCGTCGACGTACGCCTTCCAGTTGGCCGCCGTCCGGTCGTTCACGTCGACCTGTTCCCGCTGCAGCTGGGACAGCTGCCGGTCGACCTCGCCCAGGGCGGCGTCGAGCTCGTCGGTGACCGCGGTCGCCGCGGCCTCGAGCTCGGCGACGCGGGCGGCCACCTCGTCCGCCCGGGCCCGCGCCTGCTCGAGCGCCGCGTTCGCGCGCTGCTGCTCGGCCAGGGCGGCCTGGCGCTGCTGCTCGGCGGCTCCGATCACCTCGGCGGCGTGCGCGTCCACCACGTCGAGGAAGGCCATCGCGGAGAGGACGTCGCCCGGGTCGCCACCGGAGAGCAGGAGCGTCAGCGGTGTGACCGCGCCGCCGTCCCGGTAGATCGCGGAGGCGTAGCTCGCGACCACCGCCTGGTAGCCGGCCAGTTCCCCGTCGGCGTCGGCCACCACCCCCTCCGCCGCCGCCACCCCGGCCTCGGCGTCGGTCAGCGCCTGCCGCGCCGCGACCACCTCGCCCTGCTGCTCCTGCAGGCCGGTCTGCACCTCGGCCGCGCGCTGCTGCAGCTGGTCGAGCGCCTCGCTCTCGAGGACGGCGGTCGTGCCACCGGGCTGGTCGCTGGGCGCGGCCGCGGCCGGGCCGGCGAGCGCCACTGCCGCAGCCAGCGACACAGCGGCAGCGAGCGCCACCGGCGCCCCACGCGGAGCGGTCCAGGCGTGGGTGCGCCACGGGGAGCGCACGAACATCGGACCACCTCTGCGTATCGGGGCCGGCTGCGCCCCACCGGGGAGATGGTGTCCTGGTCACTGGCAAACCGCCAGGTGAGGCGGCGCGGTTCCCCCTGGCGGGGCGACGGTCCAGGCCTGGCACGTCCTCCGAACGGGCGTCACCGTGGCCGACCCGTCCCGGCGTGGGAATGACAGAACTGTCATTAGTCCGACCTACCGTCCGCCCCGTGCCGTCCTCCCCCGCCCTGCCCACCCCCGATCTGCGGACCCTGGTCCCGGGCGCCCCGCGGTACGAGCAGGTGACCATCGACGAGCTGGGCACGCCGCTGGCCGACGTCACCTTCGTCGTGGTCGACCTCGAGACCACCGGTGGCTCGCCGAAGGACAACGCCATCACCGAGATCGGCGCCGTCAAGGTCCGCGGCGGCGTCGTCCTGGGCGAGTTCCAGACGCTGGTCGACCCCGGCTGCGAGATCCCGCCCTACATCAGCGTCCTGACCGGCATCACCTCGATGATGGTGGCCGCCGCGCCGCGGATCGGCGCGGTGCTCCCCGGGTTCCTCGAGTTCGCCCGCGGCGCCGTCCTGGTTGCGCACAACGCCCCGTTCGACCTCGGGTTCCTCAAGGCGGCGTGCGCGGAGAGCGGACTGGCGTGGCCCGCCGCGGCCTCGGTCGACACCGCGGTGCTCGCCCGCCGCCTGCTCACCCGGGACGAGGTGCCCAACTGCAAGCTGGCCACCCTGGCCCCGTACTTCCGCGCGACGACGTCGCCCACGCACCGGGCACTGGACGACGCCAAGGCCACGGTCGACGTCCTCCACGGGTTGTTCGAGCGGCTCGGCCCCCTCGGCATCACGTCGCTCGAGGAGCTCACCAGCCTGATCCGGCTCCGCTGCTCCCCGGCGGAGAAGTAGCTGCGCACGCGGCTGCGCAGGTCGTTGGACGTGCCGACGTACAGCGGCTCGTCGCGGGGCCCGCGGAAGAGGTAGACGCCCGGCCCGCGAGGCACGCTGTCGGCCAGGTGCCGCTTGCGCAGCCGCTCGGGGTCGACCTGCCGGGTCAGGCTGGTGAGCTCCTCGAGCGACGTGATGCCGAGGGGGCCGAGCCGCTCGAACAACCCGTGGAGGACGTCGACCGTGGCCTTGGCGTCGTCCAGTGCCCGGTGCGTGGGCGACGTCGTCGCGCGGAAGTACGGGGCCAGGGTGGCCAGCTTGCAGTTGGGCACCTCGTCCCGGGTGAGCAGGCGGCGGGCGAGCACCGCGGTGTCGACCGAGGCCGCGGCGGGCCACGCCAGTCCGCTCTCCGCGCACGCCGCCTTGAGGAACCCGAGGTCGAACGGGGCGTTGTGCGCAACCAGGACGGCGCCGCGGGCGAACTCGAGGAACCCGGGGAGCACCGCGCCGATCCGCGGCGCGGCGGCCACCATCATCGAGGTGATGCCGGTCAGGACGCTGATGTAGGGCGGGATCTCGCAGCCGGGGTCGACCAGCGTCTGGAACTCGCCCAGGACGACGCCGCCGCGGACCTTGACGGCGCCGATCTCGGTGATGGCGTTGTCCTTCGGCGAGCCACCGGTGGTCTCGAGGTCGACCACGACGAAGGTGACGTCGGCCAGCGGCGTGCCCAGCTCGTCGATGGTCACCTGCTCGTACCGCGGGGCGCCCGGGACCAGGGTCCGCAGATCGGGGGTGGGCAGGGCGGGGGAGGACGGCACGGGGCGGACGGTAGGTCGGACTAATGACAGTTCTGTCATTCCCACGCCGGGACGGGTCGGCCACGGTGACGCCCGTTCGGAGGACGTGCCAGGCCTGGACCGTCGCCCCGCCAGGGGGAACCGCGCCGCCTCACCTGGCGGTTTGCCAGTGACCAGGACACCATCTCCCCGGTGGGGCGCAGCCGGCCCCGATACGCAGAGGTGGTCCGATGTTCGTGCGCTCCCCGTGGCGCACCCACGCCTGGACCGCTCCGCGTGGGGCGCCGGTGGCGCTCGCTGCCGCTGTGTCGCTGGCTGCGGCAGTGGCGCTCGCCGGCCCGGCCGCGGCCGCGCCCAGCGACCAGCCCGGTGGCACGACCGCCGTCCTCGAGAGCGAGGCGCTCGACCAGCTGCAGCAGCGCGCGGCCGAGGTGCAGACCGGCCTGCAGGAGCAGCAGGGCGAGGTGGTCGCGGCGCGGCAGGCGCTGACCGACGCCGAGGCCGGGGTGGCGGCGGCGGAGGGGGTGGTGGCCGACGCCGACGGGGAACTGGCCGGCTACCAGGCGGTGGTCGCGAGCTACGCCTCCGCGATCTACCGGGACGGCGGCGCGGTCACACCGCTGACGCTCCTGCTCTCCGGTGGCGACCCGGGCGACGTCCTCTCCGCGATGGCCTTCCTCGACGTGGTGGACGCGCACGCCGCCGAGGTGATCGGAGCCGCCGAGCAGCAGCGCCAGGCCGCCCTGGCCGAGCAGCAGCGCGCGAACGCGGCGCTCGAGCAGGCGCGGGCCCGGGCGGACGAGGTGGCCGCCCGCGTCGCCGAGCTCGAGGCCGCGGCGACCGCGGTCACCGACGAGCTCGACGCCGCCCTGGGCGAGGTCGACCGGCAGCTGTCCCAGCTGCAGCGGGAACAGGTCGACGTGAACGACCGGACGGCGGCCAACTGGAAGGCGTACGTCGACGAGCTCACCGCGGCCGGCGTCGCCGGTACGCCTGCGGCCGCGCTGCGGAACCCGGCGGCCGGGCTCCCCGGGGGCCTCGTGCCCGTGGGGGCCGGTGGCGGTGGAGCGCAGCCGGGCGCCGCGCAGCTCCCGCGCCAGCCGACGTCCCTCCTGGTCCTCCCGGGGGAGACCCTCACCGCCGTCTCGGCCGCCATGGAGGCCCTCGGCCGGCCCTACGCGCCCGGCACGGCCGGGCCGGAGTCGTGGGACTGCGGATCGCTGGTGCAGTCGGTCTACGGCCGCGCCGGGATCGCGCTGCCCGGCACGCAGGACGACCTGTTCGCCGTCACCACCCCTGTCGGCGCGGCCGACGTGCTGCCCGGCGACCTCGTGTTCCTCGGCAACGCCGAGTCGGGACTGGGTCACGTCGGCGTCGCCCTGGATCCCCAGACCATGCTCGCCGCCGACGGACGCGCGGGCGCGGTCGTCGTCCGCACCCTGCCCGCCGACCAGGTGCTGGGCATCGGGCGGCCCAGCCTGGGCCAGCGCGCGCCGGTGCCGGCCCCCGGACCCACCGGCGGCGCGCTCGAGGTCGAGTGCGGCAACACCGTCTATCCGCCGAGCTACGACGGGGCCCGCGCCTGGGGCGGCTATCCCAACGGGCTGATCCCACCCAGCGCGATGTGCCCCCTGGGCGTGGCCGGGCACGCGCTGCGGTGCGACGCCGCGGCGGCCTACCGGGCGATGTCGACCGCCTTCGCCGGGGCCTTCGGCACGCCGATCTGCATCACCGACTCCTACCGCACCTACGCCAGTCAGGTGCGGCTCTACGGGCAGAAGCCGGCCCTGGCCGCCGTGCCGGGCACCAGCAACCACGGGTGGGGGCTGGCCGTCGACCTCTGCGGGGGCATCGAGCAGTTCGGCACCCCGCAGTACAGCTGGATGAAGGCGAACTCGGCGCGCTTCGGCTTCCTGCACCCCGACTGGGCCGAGCCGGGCCGCGGGCGCGAGGAGCCGTGGCACTGGGAGTTCGCCGGCACCTGAGGCCGGCCGCGGGGAATTGTCGGTGGCCCCTCCTACCGTGCGGAACGACTCACGGAGGAGAACCAGACATGCTGATCGACTGCGACACCTGCACCGCCCGGGGCACGGGCTGCGCCGACTGCGTCGTCACCGTCCTGCTGGGCGCACCGCCCGGCTGGCAGAGCACCGACCCGGTGGTGGTCCCGATGACCGCCCGGGTGCGCGTCGGCGACCCCGCTGCCGAGCCGCCGGCCGGACCGGCCGCGGAGGACGTCGTCGTGCCCCCGCCCGGAGTGGTGGTGGAGTTCGACGACGTCGAGCGGCGTGCGGTCCGGGCCCTCGCCGACGTCGGCCTCGTGCCCCCGCTGCGACACCGCGAGGGCCACCGGGACGGGCCCGCCGGCGGTCGCCGGACCGGCTGACGGGTACCGGACGGACCAGTCCGGGTCAGGTCACATCCCCGTCGTGGAACGCGCCTGACCTGCGCGAACGCCACGCATCGGGACGTTCGTCACACCCGCCCCAGGAGCCTCCGTTTGTCACGGCAACATCACGGTCGTAGGGTCGTCGCCGTTCGACCGAGTGGTCGTCGCCCGCAGAAGGGCGGCCTCGGCCGGACACCGCCGAATTGCCCGAGGGCGTGACATGCGTCCGACGGCGAACCGGGGACCCACCGCAGTCCTGGGGTGAGTTCCCCTGTAGGGCCGGCTCGCCGGTGTGCAGGGGATAGGGCCAGTCTTCCCAGCCCGAACCCGTCAGCTAACTCGGTAGGCGGTTGCAGAGGAAGAAACGGAGAGCCGCCGCTCGTGGCGACCCCACACGCCGTACTGCCGCACGCCCTCGAACAGCTCAGCACCGATTCCCCGGCCGGTCGCGCTCGTCCCGGTCACGTCGGATGGCTGCGTTCCGGACTCCTCCTCGGGGCCACCGCGGCGCTCACGCTGACCGTTCTCCCGGGCACCGCCGCTGCCGTCCCGGGTGACGCGACCACAGCCGCGGAAGCCGCTCAGCGCGTCGCGGACGCCGAGCACCAGCTCGAGGTCGTCACCGAGCAGTTGAACGAGGCCAAGGTCCGGCTCGAGCAGCAGCAGGCGGCCGTCGCCGGCGCCGAGCAGGCGGCGGCGGAGGCCCAGCAGCAGCTCGTCGCCCTCGACGGGCAGATCCGCCAGCTCGCGCGGTCGGCGTACACGAGCGAGGGGTTGTCCCACCTCGACGTGCTGCTGACCAGCGATTCCGCCGACGAGTTGCTGCACCAGATGGGCACTCTCGACGCCATCGCCGGGTACACCAGCGACTCCCTGGCCGAGGTCGCCCTCGCCTCCGAGCAGGCCGAGTCCGCCGAGGCGGCCGCTGATGCAGCACAGACGGAGGCGCAGCGGTCGGTCGATCAGATCGCTGCGCAGCAGCAGGACCTCGAGGCCCAGATCGCCGACTTCCAGCGCCAGTACGCGGCGCTGAGCGCTCCGCAGCAGCAGGCGGTCAGCCAGGCGCATGGGGGCACCCAGGTGCAGGCGGTGCCGACCGGGGTCGGGGCTCCCAGCGGCGCCGCCCAGGTGGCCGTGGAAACGGCGCTGGCCCAGGTCGGCGACCCCTACGTCTGGGGCGCCGGCGGTCCGAACGCGTTCGACTGCTCGGGCCTGACGCAGTACGCGTACTCGGCGGCCGGGGTGAGCCTGCCGCACTCGAGCAGCAGCCAGTCGCGGATGGGCTCACCGGTCGCTGTCTCCGACCTCCAGCCGGGGGATCTGCTCTTCTACTACAGCCCCACCAGCCACGTCGCCATGTATGTCGGCAACGGCAAGATGGTGCACGCGTCGACGTCGAGCAAGCCCGTCATGGTCGTCGACTTCAACTCGATGAGCGGATTCACCCACGCCCGTCGCATCGGCTGAGAACGGCCCCTGCCCCTGCAGGCGGCCGCGGCGAGGGCCGGTGATCCCGTCCGGGGTCACCGGCCCTCGCCCGCTCAGTAGGATCGCCCGGGTGGGCGAGCGTGCGGGCTGACGCGGGCGGCCGTCGCGCAGCGCTGGTCACGGCCGTCGTCCTCGGTGCCGCGCTCGTCCTCGTGATCGTCCTGCGGACGCCGTGGGACGTGCTCGCCGTCCCGCCGGGTGGCCGCACTCAGGTCGATCCCACCGGTGGCCTGACCGCCGACCAGCTCCGGCGGGCCGAGTCGTTCGCCGCCGCTCTCCGGCCCGCGTCGCTGGTGTCCCTGCTGCTGGGCCTCACCGTCTCCGCCGTCCTCGCGCTCACCCGGCTGGGCGGTCGCCTCGTCCGCGCCGTCGCCGCGCCGCTCGGCGGAGGCTGGGCCTGGCAGGTCCTCCTGGGTGTCCTCGCCCTCGCTGTGGTCGGGCGGCTGGTGACGCTGCCCTTGTCGGCGTACGGGGAGGTGGTCCGCCACCGCTACGGGCTGTCCACCCGCAGCTGGGCGCTCTGGCTCCGGGACGTCGCCGTCTCCACCGCCATCGACGCGGCCCTCACCGCGCTCGGGCTGCTCGCGCTGGTCTGGCTCGCCCGCCGGGTGCCGCGGACCTGGTGGGCGTGGGCGGGCGCCGGTGCGGCGTCCCTGGTGGTGGTCGGCTCGTTCCTCTGGCCGGTCCTCATGGAGCCCGCCTTCAACACGTTCACGCCGCTGGAGTCCGGGCAGCTGCGCACCGACCTGCTCGCCCTGGCGGACGAGAACGGCACGCCGGTCGAGGACGTGCTGGTCTCCGACGCCTCGCGCCGGACGACGGCCCTGAACGCCTACGTCTCCGGCTTCGGGTCCACCCGCCGGATCGTCGTCTACGACACGGTCCTCGACCGGCTGCCCGACGACCAGGTCGAGTCGATCGTCGCCCACGAGCTCGGCCACGTGGCCACCGACGACGTCCTCACCGGGACTCTGATCGGCGCGCTCGGCGCAGGTGCCGGCGTCGCGGCGCTCGGGTGGCTGCTCACCTCGCGCCGCGTGCTGCGCCGCGCCGGGGCCGAGTCCGTCGGCGACCCGCGCGTCGTGCCGCTCCTCCTCTTCCTGCTGGCCGTCGGCACGCTCGCCTCCACGCCGGTGCAGAACCTCGTCTCCCGGCACGTGGAGGCACGGGCCGACGTCCATGCCCTGGACCTCACGGCCGACCCGGCGGCCTTCGTCGACATGCAGCGCGATCTGGCGGTCACGAACCTGTCCGATCCCGACCCGCCGGTGGCCTGGCAGTGGTTCTTCGGGTCCCACCCCACGGCGGCGCAGCGGGTGGCCATGGCTGCCGACTGGGAACGGCTGGCCGGACAGTGAACCGGACGCTCGTCGTCACCAACGACTTCCCGCCCCGGCAGGGCGGCATCCAGACCTTCGTGGCCGCGCTGCTGGCCCGGCGGCCGCCGGAGTCGATCGTGGTCCTGGCCTCCCGGGCGCCGGGCTGGGAGGAGTACGACGCGGCGCTGCCCTATCCCGTCGTCCGGTACCCGACCGGCATGCTGCTGCCCACCGGTGGCGTGGCGCGCACGGCGGCCGAGCTGGCCCGGCGGCACGGGTGCGACAGCTCCCTGTTCGGCGCGGCGGCGCCGCTGGGCCTGATCGCCCCCGCGCTGCGGTCGGCCGGCGTGGGTCACCTGGTCGGCATCACGCACGGCCACGAGACGGGCTGGGTGGCCCTGCCGGGTCCCCGCCAGCTGATGCAGCGCATCGCCGGGCACCTCGACGTCCTCACCTACATCAGCGAGTACACCCGCGGCCGGCTGGCGCCGGCGCTCGCGGACCGCACCCGCATGGCGCAGCTGTCACCCGGGGTGGACGTCGACCGGTTCACCC
>NZ_SPQM01000127.1 GCF_004570345.1 Blastococcus sp. CT_GayMR20
GGCGGCGACCCTGCTGCTGCCGAACGCCGACGAGGCGCGGCTGCTGACCGGCTGCGCCGATCCGGCGGCCGCTGCGCGCGCGCTGGCCGAGCGGCACGCGGTCGTGGCGGTGAGTCTCGGCGCCGACGGAGCGCTGTGGGCGACCCGGGAGGTGCTGGTGCACCGGCCGGCGCACGAGACGGTCGTCGTCGACACGACCGGCGCCGGGGACGCCTTCGCCGCCGGACTCCTCGCGGCCTGGCTGACCACGCCCGGGGTGGATCCCGCCACCGCACTGGAGGCGGGTCTGGCTGCGGCGGCAGCGGTCGTTCGGCGGCCGGGCGCTCGCTGAGGCGTCAGCCGTCGATGACGTGCCGGGGGCGGCTCTCCAGGACGCGGTCGGGTCGCGCGTCGTACCGGTTGACGTGCAGCCGCTTCTTCGGCGGCCCGTCGTTGGCCATGACGACGGCGATCCAGGGAAGCACCGTGCCCAGGACCGCGAAGATCAGCATGAGCCAGACGATCTGGTAGAACGCCGCGGCCAGCACGATGAAGACGATGCGGATGCCCATGGTGATCGCGTAGCGCTTCTTCCGGGCGGCGTGCTGCTGGGCCATGCTCGGCTGGGCCTCGGTGATCAGCACCGGTTCGGCCTTCCGGGGCCGCGGGAACTGCTGGCTCGAGGCCACGGGCATCCATCCCCTCGCTGGCCGGCTCCGCCCGGGGACGACCCCGTGCCCTGTCCGGTCCGCCGCCCATCGTGCCACCGTGATCGGCGCGATGCTCGTGCCCGGGGCGGCTACTTCGCGGGGGCCTTCGCGGGGGCCTTCGCGGCCTTGGCCGCCTGCTTCTGCGCCTGCTTGAACGCCCGGACCTCGACGAGGGACTCCGGGCCGGTGATGTCGGCGACCGACCGGCGGGCGCCCTCCAGGCCGTAGTCGCCGGCGGCCTCCCGCCACCCTGGGGGCGTCACGCCGTACTGCTTGCCGAGCAGCGCCAGGAAGATCCTCGCCTTCTGCGCGCCGAAGCCGGGGAGCTCGTTCAGCCGCTTCAGCAGCGTGCCGCCGTCGGGGACGCCGTCCCACAGCCCGTCGGCCCGGCCCTCGTACCGGTCGAGCAGCAACCGGCACAGCTCCTGGGTGCGGGCGGCCATCGAACCCGGGTAGCGGTGCAGCGCAGGCGGCCCCTGGAAGGTCCGGACGAGCTCGTCGGGGTCGGCTGCGGCGAGGTCGGCAGCGGAGAGCCGGTCGACCCCCAGCCGGTCGGCGAGCAGCCGGGGTGCCCCGAAGGCGCGCTCCATCGGGAACTGCTGGTCGAGCAGCATCCCGATCAACAGCGCGAGCGGATCGCGGCCGAGCAACTCGTCGGCGGCGGGATCCTGGGCGATGCGGAGGGTCGGCACACCGACGATCCTGCCCCATCAGTTCGCGCAACCGGCCCCGAGCTCGAACTCCTTCGTCGACACACGTGGCCGGTCAACGGCTCGGCGCTGGTGGCCGGTGGACTGCTGAGTGCTGTCCGGACGGCACTCCGCTGGACGGGCCGGACCGACCCGGTGAGGGGCCGAACCGGTGCTCACGCACCTGTTCACTGTGAAGCAGCGGGCAATGCTGTTGGATCACATCCGCGGGACGACGGGAGGCAGCATGGGAGCGGAACCGTTGGGCCGGTTCCCGGCGGCGCGGACATCGGACTGCGACGAAGCGCAGGAAGCGATGGCCGCCACGTTCCTGCCGCTGCGCATGCGGATGCTCGAACGGCCGGGGCCCGGCGGGGTGGGCATGCGGCTGAACGCACTCCGGGTCGGGGACGTGACGGTCGCCTATGCCCGCTTCGGTGGCGCCGTGGAGGTCGCCACGGCCGAGGCCGAGAACTACCACGTGGACCTGCCGATCTCCGGCACCGCCCGCTTCCGTACCGGCCGGCTGCAGTCGGTCGAGGGCACGCCGCGCCGCGCGGCGGTGTTCATGCCAGGGGACTCCGCCGCGATCGACTGGAGCGGGGGCTGCGAACAGTTCTGCCTGATGTTCCCTCGCGCAATGCTGCAGCGGGAGCTGGAGGCGATGCTGGACCGGCCGCTGGCCGAGCCCCTCGTCTTCGCACAGGCGATGGACGTCAGCACCGCCCCGGGTGGGTCCTGGCTGGACACGCTGCGGCTGGTCGAGCGGCAAGCGCGTTACGCGCACAGCCTGCTCGACCATCCCCTGGCTGCGGCCCATCTCGCGCAGACTCTCGCCGCCGGATTGCTGCTCGGCCAGCCGCACAACTACACCGACGCGCTCGACGGTCCGCGCCGCCCAGCCGCCCCGCAGGCGGTGCGCGAGGCGGTCGAGCTCATCGACGCCCACCCGGAAGACCCGTGGACCACCGCGAGCCTCGCCCGCCGGGTGGCAGTGAGCGCGCGAAGCCTGCAGGAGGGGTTCGCGCGGTCCTACGGGGTTCCGCCGAGTGCGTATCTGCGGTCTGTGCGCCTCGACCGGGCGCACGCCGAACTGCTGGCGGCCGACCCGCACACCACCACGGTCGCCAACGTCGCCGGCCGGTGGGGCTTTCTGTACCTGAGCCGGTTCGCTGCCTCGTACCGCGAGAAGTTCGGCGAGAACCCGTCGGCGACGCTGCGCAGCCCGTAGGGCGGCACGGCGACAGGTCCGCGCGAATCGCCTCAAGTTCTGCGCTTTGTGCGTCGACCTCCCCGACCTGCTCCCCTTACATGGATGCCCTCAGCTCAGGAGGAGCTGGGCATCGGATCGCGGTGGTGCCCGGCCGCACGGGGGGGCGGGCACGTGGCCGAGCACGGTGCCGCGGCGCGGGCGGTCGCGGACATCGCCGGGATCATGGACGAGCCGGTGCCCATCGCCGAACGCGCCCGTCGGATCCTGCAGGTGCTCGGCCCCGTGCTGCGCTACGACGCCGCCTCGGTCGCGCTGCGGGACCCCGAGCGGCAGATCCGCATCCCGCTGGCCTCCGCCGGCCACACCGCTGCGCTGCACGCCTACTGGTCCAGCGCGGAGGCCGACGCCGAACTGGCCCAGCTCGGGCTGAACCGACCGGGCCCACCGCTGCTGTCCACCGCGGTGTCGCCGACCGCAGCCGAGACGGTGTACTGGCGCCGCTACCTGGCGCCGGCCGGCTTCCGCGGCGGCCTCGACGCCGCCCTGTTCACCGCCGACGGCGAGCACGTCGGGCACCTGACCGTGCTCACCGAGGCCGGCGCCCGCCCCACCCTCGCCGATCGGGACCTGACCGGCGTCCTCGCCCCCCTGATCGCGCAGGCAGTCGACCCGCTGCCCGCGATCCGCCTGGTCACCGGGATGGTCCCCGACGTCATCGCCGGGGCACTGCTCACCGCGGGAGGCAACACCCTGCCTCTGCCTGGGCTACCCATCGACCCGGTGCTGGCCGCCGGCTCCCCGGTGGTCGCCCAGGTGGTCGAGCGGCTGGCAGTGGGCGACTCGTACGCGACCTTCCTGCACCCTGCGCTGGACGCCGAGGCCGGAGCACTGCTGCGGGTCACCGCGCTCGACTGCAGCAACCAGGACGCCGACCACCTCCGCGCCGCCATCCTGCTCTCCCCGGAACCGGATCTGCACGGCCTCTCCCGGCACGACCTGCGGGTCCTCGGCCTCATCGTGGCGGGCTGGGAGGACGACGAGCAGATCAGTGCAGCACTGAACAGCTCCACCGAGGACGTCGCCGAATCCGCCCGGCGTTGCATGCAGCTGCTGGGCACCCCGTCGCGGACCGCGCTCGCCGTCCGCGCGCTGCGCGAGGGGCTGTTCGTCCCGCAACCCATCCGGCGACGCGCGGCCGGCTGACTCGCTCCCACCTCGGTGGGCGCGGCTGCGTGGCCGGGCGGCGGCCCCTCGTCACGCTTCTGTGGGCGATGTGCTCTCCGGCCGCGGGAAGACGCCGTCGATACCCGCCAGCTGCAGGGCGCGATCGACCGGATGAGAGGCGGCTCGAAGGACCGGGTTCCGGCCGGCCGCGAGGGACGCCTCCGCGCACAGCAGCATGAGGGCGAGCCCCGAGGAGCTGATGAAGGTCACGCTGCCCGCGTCGATCGCGTCGACCACCACCCGCTGACGCTCCTGCGCGTTGGTGAACCGCGTGGCGACGGCGGTGTCGACGTCCCCGCGCAGGCACAGCACCCAGTGGTCGGCCGCTTCGCGCTCGACCGTGATGGATCCCGCAGGTGGCCGCGGTGCCCGCTGCGCGTCCATGAGCGCCCCCTCACCCGCCGTCCGCGTCCGGCGGCACGCTACGCCGCACCATGTCGGGCGGGAACAGCCGAAATACCCGGGTCCGACGTGGCCGGCGGCCCGTTGACGGTCCGTCCCCGCGGGATGGGAAGGATGAGCAGGTGCGCGCGGTAGTGAGCAGGGTCAGTACAGCGGCTGTAACCGTCGAGGGGGCGGTCGTCGGGGAGATCGGTCCGGGACTGCTGTCACTGGTCGGAGTCGGCCGCGAGGACGACGTCCCACGGGCCCACCGGCTGGCCGCGAAGATCCACGAGCTGCGGGTCTTCCCGACCGAGGACGGCGCCCGGTCCGCCGACGACCTCGGGCTGCCGGTCCTCGTGATCAGCCAGTTCACCCTCTACGCGGACACGCGCAAGGGCCGCCGTCCCTCCTGGCAGGAGGCCGCCCCAGGCGAGGTGGCCGAACCCCTGGTGGACGAGGTGGTCGCCGAGCTGCGCCGCCGGGGGTGCACCGTCGCCACCGGGGTCTTCGGCGCCCGTATGCAGGTGTCCTCGGTCAACGACGGACCCATGACGCTGCTGCTGGAGACCTGAGGGCGGGAGCTGAACTACATCGGCGCCATGTGCGTGTTGCAGGTGCAGCGTCTGCGGGTAATGGGGACGTGACGGAACACACTCCCTGTCGGTTTCCTGTGAACGGGGCTGTCGTGGAACACAGGACCCCTGCCGAGCCGTTGTGCAGGGCGTACCACACAGGACAGAAGAGCAAGGGGCCGGTCCGGTCACCCCGGAGCCCCCGCACTTGACGCCTGGATGTTCCACCGTCGCCACCGAGAGGCGGCGGATGCATCCGAACCGAAGGCAAGGACGAAGACCCATCGTGACGCTGCTGCAGTCTTCCCCCAACGACACCCTCGGGGTGCGCTCACCACGGCGTGAGCCCGACACCAGCGGCCTGGTGTCGACCGACCTCGTGCGCGTGTACCTCAACACCATCGGCAAGACCGCGCTGCTCACCGCCGAGCAGGAGGTCGAACTCGCCAAGCGGATCGAGGCCGGCCTCTACGCCGACCGTCTGCTGGCCGAGAAGCCTACCCTCTCGCCGGCCCGCAAGCGGGACTACAAGGCGCTCGCGATCGACGGCAAGGCCGCCAAGGCGCACCTGCTGGAGGCCAACCTCCGGCTGGTCGTCTCCGTGGCCAAGCGCTACACCGGCCACGGCATGACGTTCCTGGACCTGATCCAGGAGGGCAACGTGGGCCTGATCCGTGCGGTCGAGAAGTTCGACTACACCAAGGGCTTCAAGTTCTCGACCTACGCCACCTGGTGGATCCGGCAGGCCATCACCCGCGCGATGGCCGACTCCGGGCGCACCATCCGGCTGCCCGTCCACCTGGCCGAGCAGGTCAACAAGGTGGTCCGCACCCGCCGGCGCATGCACCAGGAGCTGGAGCGCGAGCCGACCGCCGAGGAGCTCGGGCTCGAGCTGGACATGCCCGAGGCGCGGGTCACCGAGCTGCTCGAGTACAGCCGCGACCTGGTCAGCCTCGACCAGACCGTCGGCTCCGACGAGGAGTCCCGCCTCGGTGACTTCATCGAGGACGCCGACGCCGCGGTGGCCGAGGACGCCGTCGCCTTCCAGATGATGAAGGGCGACGTCCGCAACGTCCTCTCCACGCTCGAGGACCGCGAGCGCGACGTGGTGATCCTGCGCTTCGGCCTGGACGGCCACCAGCCGCGCACCCTGGAGCAGATCGGCAAGCAGTTCGGTCTCTCCCGCGAGCGGGTGCGGCAGATCGAGCGCGAGACGATGGCCAAGCTGCGCGACCCGCAGCGCGCCGACGCCCTGCGCGACTACCTCGCCTGATCTGCGAGAACGATCAGGTCACCTGATCACCAGGGGTCCTGGCTCACCGTCGATGGTGAGCCAGGACCCCTCGTGCTGAGCCAGGACGCCGCTAGACCGGGTTGCGCATGCGGCGGGGGCCGGGGTCGACGCGCGCGGTCGGCGGTCCCACGAGCCCGCGGCCGCCGGCGACGACCAGTGAGCGGCCGCCGTGCCAGGGGCTGGGCGGCCCGACGATGACCGGCTCCAGGCGCAGGAGCAGGACCTCGGGCAGGTCGTCGGCCAGCCGGGCGACGCGCAGCAGCAGGTCCTCCAACGCGCCCACGTCGACCGGCTCCGACCCGCGGTAGCCGTCGAGCAGCGGCCAGGCGCGGGGTGCCCGCACGAGCTCGGCGGCGTCGAGGTCGGTGAGCGGCAGCGTGCGATAGGCGCGGTCGCCGAGGAGGTCGGTGGCGACTCCCCCGAGCCCGAAGCTCACCAGCGCGCCGAACGAGGGGTCGTCGACGATCTCCACCACCGTCGCGACACCGGGCGCCGCCATCTCCTGCACGATCACCGGATCCCCGGACGGGATCGCGGCGAACGCCGACCGCACGCTGTCTGCGTCCAGCAGGTCGAGGCGCACGCCGCCCAGGTCGGCGCGGTGCCGCAGCCACGGAGCCGTGGACTTGAGGACGACGGGATAGCCGATCTCGGTGGCGGCCGCGACCGCTTCGTCGGCGTCGGAGACCGTGCGCGTGCCCAGCAGCGGCACCCCGTACGCGGCCAGCAGCGTCATGAGCTCGTCGTCGGTGAGGTCGCGGCCGGCGGGCGCGTCGGCGAGGGCCGAGCGGACCACAGCGCGCCCGGCCGCCTCGTCCACGTCCGGCAGCTCGGGCAGCTCGCCGACCGGGCGGCGCCGCCAGTGTGCGTACTCGGCGACCTTGGCCAGCGCGATCACGGCCCGCTCCGGCGTGGAGTAGGACGGGATGGAGCCCCGCGCCGGGGTGCCGTCCTCGTCGAGGACGGCGAGCTCCGGCGGGATGCCCTCGGTCGAGAGGAAGCTCGCCACGATCGGCTTCTCCGACCGCTGCGCCACCTCGCGCAGCGCCGGGCCGAACTCCTTCGAGCCCGACATCAATGGCGGGAGGAACACCGCGACGACGGCGTCCACGCCCTCGTCGTCGACGGCCGCCTGGAGCGCCACCCGGAAGTCCTCCGGCGTGCCTCCCGCGCCGATGTCGACCGGGTCCTCGGTGGCCAGCTCCAGCCCGCGGTCCAGGACGGCGTCGGCGACGAGCACCCCGATCGCCGTGGAGTTGCCGACGATCGCCACGCGCTTCCCGGCCGGCAGCGGCTGGTGGGCCAGCAGCGTGCCGACGTCGAACATCTGGGCCACCGTCTCGACGCGGATCACGCCCGCGGAGGCGAACAGCGCCGCCACCGACTGCTCCGGCACCGCGACCGACGTGCCGGCCAGCCCCCGGGTGATCTTCACGTGCCGGCCGCTCTTCACCGCGACCACCGGCTTCGTGCGGCCGACGCTGCGGGCCAGGCGCGCGAACTTGCGCGGGTTGCCGAAGCTCTCCAAGTGCAGGAGGACGACCTCGGTGGCCGGGTCGGTGGCCCAGTACTGGAGGAGGTCGTTGCCGCTCACGTCGGCGCGGTTGCCCGCGGACACGAAGGTGGACAGGCCGAGGTTGCGGCTGCGCGCCCGCTCGAGCAGCGCCACGCCCAGCGACCCGGACTGGGCGAAGAAGCCGACCCGCCCGCGGCCGGGGACCATCGGCGCGAGGCTGGCGTTCAGCCGGACCTCCGGGTCGGTGTTGACCATGCCCAGGCAGTTCGGGCCCACGACCCGCATCCCGGACGCGCGGGCGGCGGCGACGAGCTGCCGCTCGGCGGCGAGGCCGTCGGGCCCGGTCTCCCCGAACCCGCCGGAGACGACGACCAGCCCGCGCACGCGCTTGCGGCGGCAGGCCTCCACCACGCCGGCCACCTCGTCCGCCGGAACGGCGAGGACCGCGAGGTCCACGTCGTCGGGGATCGACTCGATGTCGGCGTAGGCGGGCACCCCGCGGACGTGCCGGGCACCGGGGTTGACCGGGTAGACCGGACCGGAGAAGCCGTACTCGAGCAGGTGCCGGAGCAGCGCGTTGCCGATCTTGCCCTCGTCGTTGCTGGCGCCCACGACGGCCACGGACGACGGGGTGAGCAGCCGGGCGATCGACCGCGACTCGCTGCGCTGCTCCCGCTCGTAGGCGACGGCGAGGGCGTCCTCGGTCTGCTCGATCGGGAAGGTCAGGTGGACGACGCCGTCCTCGTAGGAGCGCTCGGCCTGGTAGCCGGCGTCCTGGAAGACGCGCACCATCCTGCTGTTCTGGGCCAGCACCTCGGCGACGAAGTTCTTGATCCCCCGTTCCCGGGCAGCGGCGGCCAGGTGCTCGAGCAGCACCGAGCCGAGGCCCCTCCCCTGGTGCGCGTCCTCGACGAGGAAGGCGATCTCGGCGTCGTCCGTACCGGGATAGCGGTCGAAGCGGCCGACGGCGACGATCTGCTCCCCCAGCAGGATCACGAAGGCCACCCGGTCGACGTGGTCGACGTGGGTGAATCGGTGCAGCTCACGGTCGGAGAGCCGCTTCATCGGGCCGAAGAACCGGTAGTAGCGGGTCTGGTCGCTGCTGCGATCCATGAGGCCGACGAGGCCCTCGGCGTCCTCGGGGCAGATCGGGCGCAGGTGCACCGTGCCGCCGTCCGCGGCGACGATGTCGGCCTCCCAGTGCGGGGGTGGCGTCGGCCGCGTCTCCTCGGCCGTCGACGGGGAGGCGTCCTGCTCGGTGGTGCGCTCAGTCACGTGGGTCGTCCGGATCCAGGCCGAAGTAGGGGAAGGATGCGCGCCGTGTCCGCATCACGGCGCGGTCGACGCGGGACTCGGTGAACGTGTCCCAGCGGGAGAAGCCGGTGTAGCCGCCCTCGGTCATGTGGGTCGGAGGCCGGGCGCGCAGCCCTCGGCTGACCACGTCGTCCCGCCAGGACTGCGGGATCTCGGTGGCCGGGTCGAGCGGGCTGCCGCTGACCTCGGCGAGGAGGTGGGTCCACGCGCGGGGGACGCACCGCACGAGCCCGTAGCCGCCGCCCCCGAGCACGATCCACTTCCCGTCGCAGATCTCGTGGGCCAGGTCGTGCATCGCCTTGTAGCTGGCGCGCTGTCCGTCGACGGTGAGTGCCAGGTCGGCGAGGGGGTCCTCGTGGTGGGCGTCGCAGCCGCACTGGGTGACGATGATCTGCGGCTGGAACGCACGCAGCACGCTCGGGACGACGGCGGTGAACGCGCGCAGCCACGCCGAGTCGTCGGTGCCGTTGGGCAGCGCCAGGTTGACCGAGCTGCCGAGTGCCTTGTCGGGGTCCCCGGTCTCCTCCGGATAGCCGGTGCCCGGGAACAGGGTGAGCGGCGTCTGGTGGACGCTGACGGTGAGCACGCGGGGGTCGGTGTAGAAGGCGGCCTGGACGCCGTCGCCGTGGTGCACGTCGAGGTCGACGTAGGCGATCCGCTCGTAGCCCTGGCCGAGCAGCCACGCAATGGCGACCGCGGCATCGTTGAACACGCAGAAGCCGGATGCCGCGTCGCGCATGGCGTGGTGCAGCCCGCCGGAGATGTTGACCGCGTGCTGCGACGCGCCGCTGTGAACGCGCTGGGCGGCCAGGACGCTGCCGCCGGTGATCAGGGCCGCCGCGTCGAACATGCCCTCGAAGATCGGGTTGTCGGCGGTGCCGAGGCCGTACCCGACGCCGGGCTCGGCGGGCGCGCGCCGGACGGCGTCGAGATAGGCGGGGTCGTGCACGAGCGTCAGCAGGTCGAGGTCCGCCGGGGCCGGCTTGAGCACCTCCAGCCGGTCGGTGGACAGGACGCCGAGGCCGTCGGCCAGCCGCATGGTCAGGTCGAGCCGCACGGGGTGCAGCGGGTGGTCGCCGCCCATCGTGTAGCCGAGGAGGGAGTCGTCCCAGATGACCGCGATCGAGTCGCTCACGGTGCCTCCTCGCCGTTCCCGCCTCCGCGCATCCGCACCCATCCGCGCACGGTCCGGACGCTACCCGTTGCCCGCGGGACCGGACGCCGCCACGACCACCCGTCCGGCTGACCAGCACCGTCGCCCCGCCCCCGTAGACTCGGTTCCGACACGGAGGAGTAGCTGTGAACGACCTCATCGACACCACCGAGATGTACCTCCGGACGATCTTCGAGCTGGAGGAAGAGGGCATCGTCCCGCTCCGGGCACGCATCGCCGAGCGGCTCCACCAGAGCGGCCCCACCGTCAGCCAGACCGTCGCCCGCATGGAGCGGGACGGCCTGCTCACCGTCGAGGGCGACCGGCACCTGCAGCTGTCCGACGAGGGCCGGCAGCTCGCGACGGCGGTCATGCGCAAGCACCGCCTCGCCGAGTGCCTGCTGGTGGACGTCATCGGCCTGGACTACGCCGACGTCCACGAGGAGGCCTGCCGCTGGGAGCACGTCATGAGCGAGGCGGTCGAGCGGAAGCTGCTCACGCTGCTCGGCAACCCGTCGGTGTCCCCCTTCGGCAACCCCATCCCCGGCCTGGACGCCCTGCGGGGCGAGCAGCAGCCGCTGGGCGGGGAGACCTCCGCGGTGCTGGACTCGCTGACCCTGCTGTCGACGTCGGCCACCGCGGAGGGACGGCCCGTCGTCATCCGTCGGATCTCCGAGCAGCTGCAGGAGAACGCCGAGCTGCTGCGCCAGCTGGCCGACCAGGGTGTGCGTCCCGGGGCCACCATGGACGCCCGCCTGGTCGAGGGGACGGTGAGCCTCGACGGCCGGCTGCTGCCGGTCGGGGTGGCCCACCACGTGTTCGTCAGCGCGGTCGACGAGGAGCTGACCCCGCTCGAAGCAGCCCCGATGCTCTGACGGGCTCGACGAGGGAAGGCACCGGCATGACCGACGACACGGACGCACCGGCCGTGCTGGCACAGGACGTCTTCGACGCCGCCCTGCTCCCCCGCCCGGGTGGCCGCGTCCTGCGCGCGCTCCGGCTCGCTGGCGCGTTCGGCGCCCAGCTGCTGCAGCAGCTCGTCCCGTCGCCCTCGGTGCACGACGTGGTCGTCACCCGGCGCTCGGACGGCACGGAGGTCCTGCGCGAGCCCGCCGGGGACCCGCTCAGCGCCGGGGACATGCTCGCCGGCATCCGCCGGGACCTGGCCACCCTCGATCCGGACACGTTCCTGGCCCAGTGGGAGTCGCGGACCAGGGACTGACGGCCGTGGCGACGGGCCGCGGGGACCGTCCTTCTCACTAGGGTGGCCGGGACGACCCAGCGAGCAGGGAGACGACCAGCGGTGAGTCAGCCCGATCCAGCGTCCGGCGACACCAGCGCCCCGCCGAGCGACCCGTTCGCCGACCTCGCCGCCTTCGTGGCGATCCCGCGGATCGGTGCGCTCGCCCTGTCGGCCGACGGTTCCCGGCTGGTGGTGTCGGTCGCGACCCTCGACGCGGAGAAGAAGAAGTGGCAGTCCGCGCTCTGGGAGGTCGACCCGGTCGGCGAGCGACCGGCCCGGCGGCTGACGCGCAGCGCGCCCGGCGAGTCCTCCCCCGCGTGGGCGCCGGACGGCTCGTTGCTCTTCACCTCCGCCCGCCCCGATCCGGCCACCAAGGAGGAGGGCGACCCGAAGCCGGCGTTGTGGAGCCTGCCGCCCGGCGGCGGCGAGGCCCGGCCCGTCCTGACCCGGCCCGGCGGGATCGCCGGCTTCACGGTGGCCGTGGGGTCCGGGGACGTCGTCGTGGCCGCCGGCACCATGCGCGGTGGCTCCGAGGCCGAGGCGGACGAGGAGCGGCGGAAGAAGCGGAAGGATGCCGGGGTCTCGGCGATCCTGCACGAGGCCTATCCGGTGCGGTACTGGGACCACGACCTCGGGCCCGCCGTGCCCCACCTGTTCTGGGCGGGTCAGCTGCCCGCGGAGGAGCCGGCCGAGGGCGGCGAGGCTCTCGAGATCCGTGACCTGACCCCGGAGGCGGCCCCGCCGAGCGGTGCCGGCGAGGAGTTCCGGCTCTCCCCCGACGGCCGCCTGCTCGCGCGGGCCGAGGAGGTGCCCGACGGCCTGGCAGGCCGCCGGTCGCGCATCGTCCTCACCGACACGGCCACCGGCGAGTCGCGTCCGCTCGTCGACGACCCGCTGGCCGACGTGTACGCGGCGAGCTTCTCCCCCGACGGCGGGACGGTGGTCTGCGTCCGCGAGGCCATGTCGACCTACACCGACCCGCCGGACTACACCCTGCTGCTCGTCGACGTGGCCGACGGCACCGCGCGCGAGCTGACCGAGGGCTTCGACCGCTGGCCCAGCGCGCCCCAGTTCAGCGCGGACGGCTCGGCGGTCTACTTCCTCGCCGACGACGACGGCCGGCACGCGATCTTCCGGGTCCCGGCGTCCGGTGGGACCCCCGTCCGGCTCACCGGCGACGGCGCCTACAGCGACCTGCAGGTGGCCCGGGACGGCAGCGCTCTCTACGCGCTCCGCTCGTCCTTCGACTCCCCGTCCGTGCCGGTGCGCCTGGACCCGCAGGCCGAGCTGCAGGACCCGCCCGTGCTGCCCAGCCCGGGGAGCCTGGGCCCGCTGCCCGGGACCGTGCGCGAGGTGCAGGCCACCGCCGCCGACGGAGCGCGGGTGCAGTGCTGGCTGGTGCTCCCGGAGGGAGCGTCGGCCGAGTCGCCGGCACCACTGGTGCTCTGG
>NZ_SPQM01000128.1 GCF_004570345.1 Blastococcus sp. CT_GayMR20
GCCGGCACGAGCGGGTGGCCACGGCCGGCGCACCGGAGCCCGCGCCCCCGGCGGGCGCGGTCCGGGCCCTGCATCCGCTGCCGCGGGTCATGGTGGCCGCCACGGCGGCGATGGTCACGGTGACCGTGGGGCTGACGTTCGTCGCGGGAGCCCTGTACGGCTACACCGCCCGCGCCGCCGAGGACGTCCTCGAGCGCACGCCCTACGTCGAGTCGGTCTTCTCCGACCCGGTGCCGGCGGAGGAAGGCGAGTGAGCGGCGGTGCGGACGTGGAGCCGGCCGGTCCGCGGCTGCGCCACCAGGTGCCGCTGGTCGCCTGGCTCGTGCTCGTCTGGATCCTGCTCTGGGGCACCTGGTCGTGGGCCAACCTGCTGTCCGGCCTCGCGGTCGCCGTGGTCGTCATGCTGCTGCTGCCGCTTCCGCCGGTCGTGGGCAGTACCCGGGTCCGGCCGCTCTCGCTGCTCCGGTACCTGGGCACGTTCCTCACGGACGTCGTCGTCTCCGGCGCGCAGGTGGCCTGGCGGGCGATCGGTCCGGGCGGCGTGCAGCAGGGGGCGATCGTCCGCGTCCAGCTGCGGGCCGACTCCGACCTGTTGCTCACGATGGTCGCCGAGACGATCTCGCTCGTGCCCGGCTCGCTGGTGCTCGACCTCGACCGGGAGGAGCGGCTGATCTCCGTCCACCTGCTGCACGTCACCGACCTCGCCGACGTCGAGCGCCAGAAGCGCGACGTGCTGGCGACGGAGGACCGCATCGTCCGGGCCTTCGGCTCCGCGGCCGACATCGCGGCCCTGGACACGGGGGACGGGGCATGACGCCGGTCACCGTCGTCGCCCTCGCCTGCCACGCGCTGCTCGGTGGCGGTGCCCTGCTGGCCCTGGTCCGGCTGGCCCGGGGACCGTCGTTGCTGGACCGCGTGGTCGCCACCGACACGCTGCTGGTGATCATCTCGGCGTCCCTGGCGGTGCACGCCGCGCTCACGCGCGACGCGACCGTCGTCCCGGTGCTGGTCGTCGTCTCGCTGCTGGCCTTCGTCGGCTCGGTGTCGATCGCGCGCTACATCGGCGGCATGCTGCTGCAGTCGGCGACCGGCGACGGTCGGGACGTCGGCCTGCCCGAGCCGGCCGAGGAACGCGAGGGCCGGCCATGAGCGTGCTGGGCGCCGTCGCGGACGTCGTCGCACTGGGCTGTCTGCTGGCCGGGGCATTCCTCTGCCTCACCGCCGGCCTCGGGCTGGTGCGCTTCCCCGACGTCCTGTCCCGGATGCACGCGGGCACCAAGCCACAGGTCCTCGGCGTCCTCCTGGTCATGGTCGGCGGGGCGATCCGGCTGCAGCCGCTGCCGGCGACGTGGATGCTGCTGCTGGTCGCGGCCTTCCAGCTGCTGACCGCCCCGGTCAGCGCGCACATGATCAGCCGGGTGGCCTACCGGCGGCGGCACGTGCGGCGCGACCTGCTGCTGGTCGACGAGCTGCGCGAGGCCGAGGGGCGCGACAGCGTCTACCGCGGCGACGAGCCGGCCGACGCACCGCCGGAGGACCCCGCCGGTGCCCTGGTGGAGAGCCGGCGGGAGGACCGCTGGAAGGGCAACGGTCAGAACTGACCCAGCCAGAACGGCAGGCCCTGATCGTCGCGGCAGAGCGCGGACCGGCCGTAGGACTGGCGCTCGATCTCGCCTGCCTCGCCGCCCGCCGTGCGCACCGCGGCGACGGCGACCTCGATGTCGTCGACTGCGTACATCGGGATGACACCGAGGTCCGTGTGGTCGCCACCGTGGAGCCCGACCATCGGGGTGGTGCCTTCGACCTGCCAGCCGTCCTGCACCCGCCCCGGCGTGAAGGCCCAGCCGAGCACCGCCTCGTAGAAGTCACGGGCCCGCGCGCCGTCGGGCACCTGAAGCGTCAGGTAGACCGCGTCTCCCGGGCGGGGACCCGAGGAGGGCGCGGGGGTCGGGTGCTGCAGCATCCAGCGGTGCCCGTACGGGTCGACGACGACGCCGGTGCGCCCGTAGGGGGCGTCGGCCGCCGGACGCTCCACCGTGGCGCCGGCGGCCTCGGCCCGCGCGACGGCGGCGTCCACGTCGGGCACCGCCAGGTGCAGGGTCACCGCGACCCGCCCGTCCTCCGGCCCGGTGAGGCCGAGCTCCGGATAGGGGTCGGCGAGGTAGAGCGTCGCACCGGCGACGTCGAGTTCGGCGTGCCCGATGCGGTCGTCCTCGTCGACGTAGGGGTCGCCGACGGTCCGCGCGCCGAACACCTCCGCGTACCAGGCGAGGGCGGCACGGGCGTCGCGGACGACGAGGTAGGGGGTCAGGGCGGACATGGCGGAACTCCTCGGCTGGACGGGGGTCGGCTGCTGCAGCAGGGCACGGCGGAGCCGCTCGCGCAGCTCGGCGGCGAAGGTGGGATCGGGCTCGACGGGCGAGGTGCGGCGGGCCAGCGCTCGGAACGGCCGCTCGGCATCGCTCATGACGCACCTCCCGGCGGCTCGGTGGACTCGTACTGACGACGGAACGCGGTGCGGGCCCGGACCAGCAGCGCCTCGGTGGCGTGCAGCGTGCGACCGAGCAGGGCGGCGACCTGCGGCACCGGGAGGTCGTCGAGGTAGCGGAGGGTCAGCACGGCCCGGTGGCCGGGGCTGAGCTCGTCGAGGACCTGCTGCGCCCGCAGGGCGTCGAGCTCGGCGTCCCACGGGTCCTCGGTGCCGCCGCCGTCGACGAGCCGGAGACTGCGCTCCTCCCGTTCCCGGCGGCGCCAGTGGTCGACGAGCTTGTGCCGGGCGGTCCCGATGAGCCAGGGGACCGTCGTCGGGCTCCGGCCGTCGGCCTCGGCGCGGACGGCGGCGAGGAACGTCTCGGCGGTCAGGTCCTCGGCGAGCGCGCGCTGGCCGCACCGGGCGAGGAGGTAGCCGTAGACCTCGGGCAGGGCGCGGTCGTAGAGCGACAGCAGCCCGGGATCGGGCGGTGGTCCCACCGCGCGCGATCCCGGGCTGCCCATGTCCCTCCGTCGTCCGGGAGCTGTGTTCTCCGACGTCCGGACGGCGGAATTGTTACCGCTGGGCCCGGTTGACCGCCGAGACGACCGCGCGCAGCGACGCGCTGACGATGTTCGGGTCGATGCCCACGCCCCAGAGGACCCGGTCGCCGACGGCGCACTCGACGTAGGCCGCCGCCTTCGCGTCGCCGCCCGCGGAGAGCGCGTGCTCGGCGTAGTCCAGCACGCGGACGTCGACGTCGAGGGTCTTCAGGGCGTCGACGAACGCGGCGATCGGGCCGTTGCCGCGGCCCTCGACGACCACCGGCACGCCGTGGTCGGTCAGCTCGACGACCATCTCGTCGACCAGGTCGCCGTGCGCCTGGTGCCGGTGACCGGTCAGGGCGAAGCGGCCCCACGGGGCGTCGGGGTCGGGCAGGTACTCGTTGCTGAATGCGGTCCACATCTGCGCGGCGGTCACCTCGCCGCCCTCGTCGTCCGTGTGCTGCTGGATGACGGCGCTGAACTCGATCTGCAGCCGGCGGGGGAGGTCCAGGTGGTTCTCGGTCTTCATGATGTAGGCGACGCCGCCCTTGCCGGACTGGCTGTTCACCCGGATCACGGCCTCGTAGCTGCGGCCGACGTCCTTGGGGTCGATCGGCAGGTACGGGACCGCCCACGGCATCTGGTCGACGGTCGTGCCGGCGGCCTCCGCGTCGGCCGCGAGGGCCTTGAAGCCCTTGTTGATGGCGTCCTGGTGCGAGCCGGAGAACGCCGTGTAGACCAGGTCGCCGCCGTAGGGATGCCGCTCGTGCACGCCGAGCTGGTTGCAGTACTCGACCGTGCGGCGGATCTCGTCGATGTCGGAGAAGTCGATCTGCGGGTCGATGCCCTGGCTGAACAGGTTCAGGCCCAGGGTGACGAGGTCGACGTTGCCGGTGCGCTCGCCGTTGCCGAACAGGCAGCCCTCGATGCGGTCCGCGCCGGCGCGGTAGCCCAGCTCCGCGGCGGCGACGGCCGTCCCGCGGTCGTTGTGCGGATGCAGGCTGAGGACGACGGAGTCCCGCCGGCCCAGGTTGCGGTGCATCCACTCGATCTGGTCGGCGTAGACGGTCGGCTCGGCCATCTCCACCGTCGCAGGCAGGTTGATGATCGTCGGCCGGTCGGGCGTGGGCTCCCAGACGTCGGTGACCGCGTTGCAGATCTCCACGGCGAAGTCGAGCTCTGTCCCGGTGAAGGACTCCGGCGAGTACTCGAAGAGGACCTCGGTGCCGTCCATCTGCTCGGCCAGCTTGCGGACGATCTCCGCCCCGTGGACCGCGATGTCGACGATGCCGGCGCGGTCGAGGCCGAACACCACCCGCCGCTGCAGCGTGGACGTCGAGTTGTAGAGGTGCACGATCGCCTGCTTCGCGCCGCGCAGGGACTCGTAGGTGCGCTCGATCAGCTCGTCGCGGGCCTGCGTCAGGACCTGGATGGTGACGTCGTCGGGGACCAGGTCGTCCTCGATGAGCTGGCGGACGAAGTCGAAATCGGTCTGGCTGGCAGCGGGGAAGCCGACCTCGATCTCCTTATAGCCCATGCGGACCAGCAGCTCGAACATGCGCCGCTTGCGATCGGGCGTCATCGGGTCGATCAGGGCCTGGTTGCCGTCGCGGAGGTCGACGGCGCACCAGCGCGGTGCCGTCGTGGTGATCGTGTCGGGCCAGGTGCGGTCGGCCAGGACGACGGGCGTGAAGGGGGCGTAGCGGTGGATCGGCATCCGCGTCGGCTGCTGCGGATTGCGTACGTGGGGGTGCTTCGGGTCGGTGCTCACGGTCTCGGGCTCCTCTGGCGCGGGCTGGACTCAGCTCCGGGTGGGGCGGTCAGCGGCGCCGGGAACGCACTCGGACACGGCAGGTACCCGCGGCGAGGGGGCCGACCTAGGAGAGGGCCTCGCCGCGGCTCATAAGCAGGAGGCTGCCGCGCACGCGCCCACGGTAGCAGCGGCTCAGCCACACCGGCGGTTGCCCAGGTCCCTGATCGCCCACAGGCCGAGTCGAACGTGCTCACCGCACGAGCATCGGGCGGTGGGCTCGGACCCGGCGCCTTGCCCACCCCCCATCCAGGTGGCCCTGTGGACAGCTGCGGGGCGGCCTCGGCCGCAGCCTGCACAATCTCCTCGACGAGCGTCCACGAGAGGAGCACGGCGGAATGGCCCGCAGACCCGCCGGCGGGCGCTACCGCGAGCCCCATGCGCCCGCTCGGCTCGAGCGAGTGCTCCGCTGGACCTGGATCACCGCGACCTTCCTCGCCGTCTTCATCGGGGTGTTCGTGCTGCCCATCCAGTTCACGGAGGGCCACCACGCCCGCGTGGCACAGGAGATCGAACGCAGCGGCGCCGACGCCCACCCGGTGCTGGAGGTGCGCCAGAAGGTCGACGGCGCGCGGGGACGATGGTCGGTGGAAGCCCAGGTCGCCACGTACCGGACCGAGGACGGGACCGCGACAGTGCGGCTGCGCGGGTACGACCAGAGCGCCGTCGTCGCGAGGGAAGAGGGCTGGTTGGTCGCAGCCGACCGCGCCGACCGACTCGAGGTCTACGTGGCGGCGGACGGGGAGAGCGGCTTCCTCGCTGGGGACTACCGGGACGCCCTGAACGGTGAGTTCTCCGGCCTCCTCCTCGTGGCCGACCTCTGGATCGGGGGCTGGGCCGTCGTCGGGCTGGCCGCGCTCAGCGCGCTGTGGCTGCGGCGATGGCGCCGAGGGGCGATCACGGGGCGCCGTGCCGCGCTGGTTCCGGCGCTGTACTGCGCCGTCGCGATCGCCTCGGTGGCGCTGGCCTACGGCCTGTCCTCGTCCCTGGCGGCCTCGACGTAGCTGCGGCCCCTCCGGGTCAGAAGGTCTTCTTCAACCTCATGCGCAGCGGGCGGCCGTCGGGGTCGTCGAGGAGTCGGTAGACCGGGGTCGCCCAGAGGCGGGTGAACAGCGGCAGGCGCTCGGCGCGGTGCTCGCGCAACCGGCCGGGCGGGCGCGGGCCCCGGCGGCCGCCGTCGTGCCACGCGTCGAGCGCGGCCGCCCGCTCGGTGAGGACGTCGACGAAGCGGCCCGGGTCGAGCGCCTCGTCGTCCTCGCTGCCGTCGGCCGCCAGGTCCAGGTGCTCACGGGCCAGGGCGAGGCGCAGGTCGCGGGCGAACGTCCGTGCACCCTCACCGGTACCCGCCGGGTCGCGCGGCTCACGGGAGTCGCGCGTCGTGTCGAGCACGGTGCTCGACAGCTCGCTGTCGTGCGTCCACGACCGCCGGTTGAAGTTGTCGCTGCCGACGCTGGCCCAGGTGTCGTCGACGACGCAGACCTTGGCGTGCACGTACACCGGGGTGCCGACGTGGTTCTCCACGTCGAAGACGTGCACGCGGCCCTCGCCGGCCTTCCGGCACATCTCGATCGCCTGCCACCGGCCGACGAGCTGCGGACGCTCGGCGAAGGCGCCGTCCTGGTCGGGGACGCACGACAGCGAGCTGTCGAGCACCGTGCTCGACACGACGCGCGACTCCCGTGAGCCGCGCGACCCGGCGGGTACCGGTGAGGGTGCACGGACGTTCGCCCGCGACCTGCGCCTCGCCCTGGCCCGTGAGCACCTGGACCTGGCGGCCGACGGCAGCGAGGACGACGAGGCGCTCGACCCGGGCCGCTTCGTCGACGTCCTCACCGAGCGGGCGGCCGCGCTCGACGCGTGGCACGACGGCGGCCGCCGGGGCCCGCGCCCGCCCGGCCGGTTGCGCGAGCACCGCGCCGAGCGCCTGCCGCTGTTCACCCGCCTCTGGGCGACCCCGGTCTACCGACTCCTCGACGACCCCGACGGCCGCCCGCTGCGCATGAGGTTGAAGAAGACCTTCTGACCCGGAGGGGCCGCAGCTACGTCGAGGCCGCCAGGGACGAGGACAGGCCGTAGGCCAGCGCCACCGAGGCGATCGCGACGGCGCAGTACAGCGCCGGAACCAGCGCGGCACGGCGCCCCGTGATCGCCCCTCGGCGCCATCGCCGCAGCCACAGCGCGCTGAGCGCGGCCAGCCCGACGACGGCCCAGCCCCCGATCCAGAGGTCGGCCACGAGGAGGAGGCCGGAGAACTCACCGTTCAGGGCGTCCCGGTAGTCCCCAGCGAGGAAGCCGCTCTCCCCGTCCGCCGCCACGTAGACCTCGAGTCGGTCGGCGCGGTCGGCTGCGACCAACCAGCCCTCTTCCCTCGCGACGACGGCGCTCTGGTCGTACCCGCGCAGCCGCACTGTCGCGGTCCCGTCCTCGGTCCGGTACGTGGCGACCTGGGCTTCCACCGACCATCGTCCCCGCGCGCCGTCGACCTTCTGGCGCACCTCCAGCACCGGGTGGGCGTCGGCGCCGCTGCGTTCGATCTCCTGTGCCACGCGGGCGTGGTGGCCCTCCGTGAACTGGATGGGCAGCACGAACACCCCGATGAAGACGGCGAGGAAGGTCGCGGTGATCCAGGTCCAGCGGAGCACTCGCTCGAGCCGAGCGGGCGCATGGGGCTCGCGGTAGCGCCCGCCGGCGGGTCTGCGGGCCATTCCGCCGTGCTCCTCTCGTGGACGCTCGTCGAGGAGATTGTGCAGGCTGCGGCCGAGGCCGCCCCGCAGCTGTCCACAGGGCCACCTGGATGGGGGGTGGGCAAGGCGCCGGGTCCGAGCCCACCGCCCGATGCTCGTGCGGTGAGCACGTTCGACTCGGCCTGTGGGCGATCAGGGACCTGGGCAACCGCCGGTGTGGCTGAGCCGCTGCTACCGTGGGCGCGTGCGCGGCAGCCTCCTGCTTATGAGCCGCGGCGAGGCCCTCTCCTAGGTCGGCCCCCTCGCCGCGGGTACCTGCCGTGTCCGAGTGCGTTCCCGGCGCCGCTGACCGCCCCACCCGGAGCTGAGTCCAGCCCGCGCCAGAGGAGCCCGAGACCGTGAGCACCGACCCGAAGCACCCCCACGTACGCAATCCGCAGCAGCCGACGCGGATGCCGATCCACCGCTACGCCCCCTTCACGCCCGTCGTCCTGGCCGACCGCACCTGGCCCGACACGATCACCACGACGGCACCGCGCTGGTGCGCCGTCGACCTCCGCGACGGCAACCAGGCCCTGATCGACCCGATGACGCCCGATCGCAAGCGGCGCATGTTCGAGCTGCTGGTCCGCATGGGCTATAAGGAGATCGAGGTCGGCTTCCCCGCTGCCAGCCAGACCGATTTCGACTTCGTCCGCCAGCTCATCGAGGACGACCTGGTCCCCGACGACGTCACCATCCAGGTCCTGACGCAGGCCCGCGACGAGCTGATCGAGCGCACCTACGAGTCCCTGCGCGGCGCGAAGCAGGCGATCGTGCACCTCTACAACTCGACGTCCACGCTGCAGCGGCGGGTGGTGTTCGGCCTCGACCGCGCCGGCATCGTCGACATCGCGGTCCACGGGGCGGAGATCGTCCGCAAGCTGGCCGAGCAGATGGACGGCACCGAGGTCCTCTTCGAGTACTCGCCGGAGTCCTTCACCGGGACAGAGCTCGACTTCGCCGTGGAGATCTGCAACGCGGTCACCGACGTCTGGGAGCCCACGCCCGACCGGCCGACGATCATCAACCTGCCTGCGACGGTGGAGATGGCCGAGCCGACCGTCTACGCCGACCAGATCGAGTGGATGCACCGCAACCTGGGCCGGCGGGACTCCGTCGTCCTCAGCCTGCATCCGCACAACGACCGCGGGACGGCCGTCGCCGCCGCGGAGCTGGGCTACCGCGCCGGCGCGGACCGCATCGAGGGCTGCCTGTTCGGCAACGGCGAGCGCACCGGCAACGTCGACCTCGTCACCCTGGGCCTGAACCTGTTCAGCCAGGGCATCGACCCGCAGATCGACTTCTCCGACATCGACGAGATCCGCCGCACGGTCGAGTACTGCAACCAGCTCGGCGTGCACGAGCGGCATCCCTACGGCGGCGACCTGGTCTACACGGCGTTCTCCGGCTCGCACCAGGACGCCATCAACAAGGGCTTCAAGGCCCTCGCGGCCGACGCGGAGGCCGCCGGCACGACCGTCGACCAGATGCCGTGGGCGGTCCCGTACCTGCCGATCGACCCCAAGGACGTCGGCCGCAGCTACGAGGCCGTGATCCGGGTGAACAGCCAGTCCGGCAAGGGCGGCGTCGCCTACATCATGAAGACCGAGAACCACCTGGACCTCCCCCGCCGGCTGCAGATCGAGTTCAGCGCCGTCATCCAGCAGCACACGGACGACGAGGGCGGCGAGGTGACCGCCGCGCAGATGTGGACCGCATTCAGCAACGAGTACCTGCCCGACCCCGACGCCCCGTGGGGCCGCTTCGCCCTGACCGGTCACCGGCACCAGGCGCACGGCGACCTGGTCGACGAGATGGTCGTCGAGCTGACCGACCACGGCGTGCCGGTGGTCGTCGAGGGCCGCGGCAACGGCCCGATCGCCGCGTTCGTCGACGCCCTGAAGACCCTCGACGTCGACGTCCGCGTGCTGGACTACGCCGAGCACGCGCTCTCCGCGGGCGGCGACGCGAAGGCGGCGGCCTACGTCGAGTGCGCCGTCGGCGACCGGGTCCTCTGGGGCGTGGGCATCGACCCGAACATCGTCAGCGCGTCGCTGCGCGCGGTCGTCTCGGCGGTCAACCGGGCCCAGCGGTAACAATTCCGCCGTCCGGACGTCGGAGAACACAGCTCCCGGACGACGGAGGGACATGGGCAGCCCGGGATCGCGCGCGGTGGGACCACCGCCCGATCCCGGGCTGCTGTCGCTCTACGACCGCGCCCTGCCCGAGGTCTACGGCTACCTCCTCGCCCGGTGCGGCCAGCGCGCGCTCGCCGAGGACCTGACCGCCGAGACGTTCCTCGCCGCCGTCCGCGCCGAGGCCGACGGCCGGAGCCCGACGACGGTCCCCTGGCTCATCGGGACCGCCCGGCACAAGCTCGTCGACCACTGGCGCCGCCGGGAACGGGAGGAGCGCAGTCTCCGGCTCGTCGACGGCGGCGGCACCGAGGACCCGTGGGACGCCGAGCTCGACGCCCTGCGGGCGCAGCAGGTCCTCGACGAGCTCAGCCCCGGCCACCGGGCCGTGCTGACCCTCCGCTACCTCGACGACCTCCCGGTGCCGCAGGTCGCCGCCCTGCTCGGTCGCACGCTGCACGCCACCGAGGCGCTGCTGGTCCGGGCCCGCACCGCGTTCCGTCGTCAGTACGAGTCCACCGAGCCGCCGGGAGGTGCGTCATGAGCGATGCCGAGCGGCCGTTCCGAGCGCTGGCCCGCCGCACCTCGCCCGTCGAGCCCGATCCCACCTTCGCCGCCGAGCTGCGCGAGCGGCTCCGCCGTGCCCTGCTGCAGCAGCCGACCCCCGTCCAGCCGAGGAGTTCCGCCATGTCCGCCCTGACCCCCTACCTCGTCGTCCGCGACGCCCGTGCCGCCCTCGCCTGGTACGCGGAGGTGTTCGGCGCGCGGACCGTCGGCGACCCCTACGTCGACGAGGACGACCGCATCGGGCACGCCGAACTCGACGTCGCCGGTGCGACGCTCTACCTCGCCGACCCCTATCCGGAGCTCGGCCTCACCGGGCCGGAGGACGGGCGGGTCGCGGTGACCCTGCACCTGGCGGTGCCCGACGTGGACGCCGCCGTCGCGCGGGCCGAGGCCGCCGGCGCCACGGTGGAGCGTCCGGCGGCCGACGCCCCCTACGGGCGCACCGGCGTCGTCGTCGACCCGTACGGGCACCGCTGGATGCTGCAGCACCCGACCCCCGCGCCCTCCTCGGGTCCCCGCCCGGGAGACGCGGTCTACCTGACGCTTCAGGTGCCCGACGGCGCGCGGGCCCGTGACTTCTACGAGGCGGTGCTCGGCTGGGCCTTCACGCCGGGGCGGGTGCAGGACGGCTGGCAGGTCGAAGGCACCACCCCGATGGTCGGGCTCCACGGTGGCGACCACACGGACCTCGGTGTCATCCCGATGTACGCAGTCGACGACATCGAGGTCGCCGTCGCCGCGGTGCGCACGGCGGGCGGCGAGGCAGGCGAGATCGAGCGCCAGTCCTACGGCCGGTCCGCGCTCTGCCGCGACGATCAGGGCCTGCCGTTCTGGCTGGGTCAGTTCTGACCGTTGCCCTTCCAGCGGTCCTCCCGCCGGCTCTCCACCAGGGCACCGGCGGGGTCCTCCGGCGGTGCGTCGGCCGGCTCGTCGCCGCGGTAGACGCTGTCGCGCCCCTCGGCCTCGCGCAGCTCGTCGACCAGCAGCAGGTCGCGCCGCACGTGCCGCCGCCGGTAGGCCACCCGGCTGATCATGTGCGCGCTGACCGGGGCGGTCAGCAGCTGGAAGGCCGCGACCAGCAGCAGCATCCACGTCGCCGGCAGCGGCTGCAGCCGGATCGCCCCGCCGACCATGACCAGGAGGACGCCGAGGACCTGTGGCTTGGTGCCCGCGTGCATCCGGGACAGGACGTCGGGGAAGCGCACCAGCCCGAGGCCGGCGGTGAGGCAGAGGAATGCCCCGGCCAGCAGACAGCCCAGTGCGACGACGTCCGCGACGGCGCCCAGCACGCTCATGGCCGGCCCTCGCGTTCCTCGGCCGGCTCGGGCAGGCCGACGTCCCGACCGTCGCCGGTCGCCGACTGCAGCAGCATGCCGCCGATGTAGCGCGCGATCGACACCGAGCCGACGAAGGCCAGCAGCGAGACGACGACCAGCACCGGGACGACGGTCGCGTCGCGCGTGAGCGCGGCGTGCACCGCCAGGGACGCCGAGATGATCACCAGCAGCGTGTCGGTGGCGACCACGCGGTCCAGCAACGACGGTCCCCGGGCCAGCCGGACCAGGGCCAGCAGGGCACCGCCACCGAGCAGCGCGTGGCAGGCGAGGGCGACGACGGTGACCGGCGTCATGCCCCGTCCCCCGTGTCCAGGGCCGCGATGTCGGCCGCGGAGCCGAAGGCCCGGACGATGCGGTCCTCCGTCGCCAGCACGTCGCGCTTCTGGCGCTCGACGTCGGCGAGGTCGGTGACGTGCAGCAGGTGGACGGAGATCAGCCGCTCCTCCCGGTCGAGGTCGAGCACCAGCGAGCCGGGCACGAGCGAGATCGTCTCGGCGACCATCGTGAGCAACAGGTCGGAGTCGGCCCGCAGCTGGACGCGGACGATCGCCCCCTGCTGCACGCCGCCCGGACCGATCGCCCGCCAGGCCACCTGCGCGCCGGAGACGACGACGTCCGTGAGGAACGTGCCCAGGTACCGGAGCAGCGAGAGCGGCCGGACCCGGGTACTGCCCACGACCGGCGGAAGCGGCAGCAGCAGCATGACGACCACGGCGACCGCGAGGCCGGACAGCAGGTTGGCCCACGACCAGGTGCCCCAGAGCAGGATCCAGACGAGCACGAGCCAGGCGACCAGCGGCACCTGGTGGCGCAGCCGCGGACCGGCCGGCTCCACGTCCGCACCGCCGCTCACTCGCCTTCCTCCGCCGGCACCGGGTCGGAGAAGACCGACTCGACGTAGGGCGTGCGCTCGAGGACGTCCTCGGCGGCGCGGGCGGTGTAGCCGTACAGGGCTCCCGCGACGAACGTCAGCCCCACGGTCACCGTGACCATCGCCGCCGTGGCGGCCACCATGACCCGCGGCAGCGGATGCAGGGCCCGGACCGCGCCCGCCGGGGGCGCGGGCTCCGGTGCGCCGGCCGTGGCCACCCGCTCGTGCCGGC